>JAUNAX010000202.1 GCA_030527365.1 Eubacteriales bacterium
GCTCCTGTTCCATAGCTCATTAAAACATAATCGGAAACCCAGATAGGGATTTCTTTTCCATTTACAGGGTTGACTGCACGGATACCATCAATCTCCACACCAGTTTTATCTTTTGCAAGCTCAGAACGCTCGAAATCAGATTTTCTTGCAGCCTGCTCCTGATATTCACGGACAGCGTCCATATTCTTGATTTCATCTTTGTATTTCTCAAGCATTGGGTGCTCAGGAGATACCACCATATAAGTTGCTCCAAAAAGCGTATCAGGTCTTGTTGTATAAACAGTCAGTTTATCTTCTTTTCCTGCAACTGCAAAATCAACCTCTGCTCCCTGGCTCTTTCCAATCCAGTTTTTCTGAGAAACCTTTACACGCTCAATATAATCTACATCGTCCAGCCCTTCCAGAAGCTTGTCTGCGTACTCTGTAATTTTTAACATCCACTGGCTTTTTACTTTGCGGACAACAGGAGAACCGCAGCGCTCACATACGCCGTTTACTACCTCTTCATTTGCAAGTCCTACTTTACAGGAAGTACACCAGTTAATCGGCATCTCGCTCTTATATGCAAGCCCCGCTTTGAAAAGCTTCAGGAAAATCCACTGTGTCCATTTATAATATTCCGGATCTGTTGTATTGATTTCACGATCCCAGTCAAAAGAATAGCCCAAGGATTTTAACTGTTCTTTAAAACGTCCCACATTTTTTGCAGTTACAATCTTCGGGTGGATTTTATTTTTGATCGCATAGTTTTCTGTAGGAAGGCCAAATGCGTCCCAGCCCATCGGATACAGTACGTTATATCCCTGCATCCTTCTTTTTCTCGCCACAATATCAAGGGCTGTGTACGGTCTTGGGTGACCCACATGAAGTCCCTGTCCTGACGGATAAGGAAACTCTACCAGTGCATAATATTTCGGTTTGCTGTAGTCTTCAGACGCTGCGAATGCCTTGTTGTCGTCCCAGACTTTCTGCCATTTTTTCTCAATCTTTTTGTGATTGTACGGTACAGACATTTTCTTTCCTCCTGATTTAAAAAATACATATTTCACAGAAAACAGTCTTCTGTGAAATAACAAAAGCCCTTCCTCTCATTTTAGAGACGAAGGGCAAAATTTCGTGGTACCACTCTAATTCACCGGAAAACATTCCGATGCACTCATTAAATCTGTAACGGGATTTCCCGTTCAAAGCTACTTCTTTTCACTTTGAAAGCTCCAAGGCGAGTTCGAATTTCTGTATGCTGCCTCGCACCAGACGGCAGCTCTCTGAAATACAGGGGCAATCCTACTACTCCTCTTCCAGGCATTTTTCTTATGACAGCTTACGCTGTAAACTATCTGTATTCTACCTGTACTTCCCTGTTTTGTCAAGTAGCTGCTGCTTTTTTACTGCAAAAGATAAATAAAATATCCGCCGTAGCAGAGAAGCATAAGAATCCCTCCCGGTCTGGAAAGCTTTTTATCCTTTGCCACACAAAGCCAGAGAAGAAGTCCTGCCGTCGCTGCAATGACTGTATCAATAAGAAAATTCGAAGCAAAAACAACAGGAGTGATAAGCGCAGTTGTTCCCACCACAAAAAGGATGTTGAAAATATTACTTCCCACAATATTTCCGATCGCAATATCTGCTTTTCCTTTCCGAGCAGCAGAAACAGATGTAACCAGCTCAGGAAGAGAAGTACCAAGCGCAACTATGGTAAGCCCAATAAATCTCTGGCTTACGCCTGCTGCCTTCGCAATAGCTGTGGCTGCATCTACCGTTACATCGCTTCCCCACACAACAAGCCCTAAACCTACCACGGTCAGAAGAAGCAGTTTCCATACAGGAAACATTTCTTTCTCCTCCGGAATTTCCTCTTTATTTTTCATTGCCATCCAAAACAGATAACCAAGATAAAGAAGAAAAGCCCCCCACAGGATCACGCCTTCCCAGAAGGTAATTTCGCCCCCTGTAAAACCAAGTCCCATAAATAAAAGTGTGATTAAGATCATATATGGGATTTCTATTTTTACTGTAGATTTCGCCACTGCCACTGTGACAATCACAGAAGTGATTCCCAGTATGATCAAAACATTTAAAATATTACTTCCTACTACATTTCCCACAGTAATGTCCGCATTTTGCTTCATTGCTGCAGTAATGCTGACCGCTGCCTCCGGCGCGCTTGTTCCCATTGCAACAATCGTAAGACCCACAACAAGCTGCGGAATCCCGAATTTTTCCGCAATTCCCGCTGCGCCTTCCACAAACC
>JAUNAX010000203.1 GCA_030527365.1 Eubacteriales bacterium
TCTTAAAAAAGAGAAATCAGATCTTTTAATTCAGAAATTGTATAATCGGGATTTTCTACATGACCGAAACCGTAGGAGGCAAATACAAAAGGAATTCCGGCCTGCCTGCAGGCATTGTAATCGCCTGCTGTATCTCCTACATAAACAGGGGAAGTAAGTTTATAATCGTGTATTATTTTTTTGATATTATCTCCTTTTTCCATTCCTGTATCTCCAGGACAGAGATGTCCGGAAAAATAATGACCAAAGCCGGTTGCTTTTAAGAATACTTCAATGTATCCTGCCTGACAGTTGCTCACAATAAAAAGAGGATATTTTTTGGAAAGAACGGAAAGCGTTTCTTCCAGTCCTGGATAAACAGGCGCTTTTTTGTGTTCAAGAGCCTGGTGTTCTGCCTCACAGCAGCCATCAATAATGGAGAGCTGTTCTTCTTCTGAAAATTCCGGGAAAAGCCGGGCAGCAATTTGAGAAAGGAGCTGACCAAAAAGAGACTGAAGTTTTTGTGCTGTAATTTTCATATTGATATGACGCTCTTCTTTTAAATAACGGGTCCAGGCATCTGCTACAATTTCTGTGGAATCCCATAAAGTTCCATCTACATCAAAAATAATACTGTCCATATAAATCCTTTCTGATTTTGTTTATTCTTTGTGATTTACTTCTGTAATTTTGTGCTAAAAGTCATTTTAAAGGAGAAAAGATAAAAAAGCAACTTCCTTTTTTCGGGTTTTATGTTATGATAGAAGGCACGAGGTAGAAAATATGAGATATAAAGAAACAGAGAAGGCGATTTTTCTTAAAAGACCCAACCGTTTTATTGCAGAGGTGGAGATACAGGGAAAAAGAGAGACCGTTCATGTGAAAAACACAGGAAGATGCAAAGAGCTTCTCATTCCGGGAGCAGAAGTGATCCTGGAAAAAAGCGAAAATCCCAACAGGAAGACAAAGTACGATCTTATTTGTGTAAACAAACAGGGGAGACTTATTAACATGGATTCCCAGATTCCTAATAGGGCAGCAGAGGAGTGGATTAAAGAAGGAGGTTTGTTCCCGGAGGAGGTCACAATACGTCCTGAGAAAAAATATGGGAATTCCAGATTTGATTTATTTGTGGAATCCCCGGTTCGCCGTGCATTTGTGGAAGTGAAGGGAGTGACTCTGGAAGAGGATAATGTTGTGCGTTTTCCGGATGCACCGACTGTGCGTGGAATCAAGCATGTAGAGGAACTGATACACTGTATGGAAGAAGGGTACGAAGCATATCTTCTTTTTGTAATCCAGATGAAAGGGGTTAAAAAATTTATGCCCAACTGGGATACCCAGCCGGAGTTTGGAAAGGCGCTTATAAAGGCGGAAAAAGCAGGTGTAAGAATTCTTGCAAGAGCTTGCCTTGTAACAGAAGACACCATAGAAATACAGGAAGAAGTTCCTGTGGATTTAGCGGGGAGAGAAGTATGCTAAAGGAAATCATAAGCCCTCTTTTAAGCTGGTATGATGAAAATAAGAGAATCCTGCCCTGGAGGGACAGACAGAATGCCTATTATACCTGGGTATCTGAAATTATGCTGCAGCAGACAAGAGTCGAAGCAGTAAAACCATATTTTGAGAGATTTATAAATGAGCTTCCAGATGTTTCCACGCTTGCGGCTTGCCCGGAGGAAAAACTTATGAAGCTGTGGGAAGGTCTGGGATATTACAGCAGAGTGCGGAATATGCAGGAGGCGGCAAAAACAGTAGAAAAAGAATATAATGGGAAGCTTCCTGAATCTTTTGAGGCTCTTCTCTCGTTAAAGGGAATAGGAAGTTATACAGCCGGAGCGATTGCCTCAATCGCTTATGGAATCCCGGTTCCTGCTGTCGATGGAAATGTACTTCGGGTAATTTCCAGACTTACAGAGAGCAGAGAAGATATAGGAAAGGCGGCTGTGAAAAGAAAGACGGAAAAACTTCTGGAAGAAATTATGCCGCAAGACAGACCGGGTGATTTTAATCAGGCTTTGATGGAGCTGGGAGCAGTAATCTGTATACCTAACGGGCAGGCAAAATGTTCGGTATGTCCTGTTTCCGGCAAGTGCCTTGCCAACAGAAATCATACGGTGGAAGAAATTCCGGTGAAAGCTCCGAAAAAACCAAGAGTGGTAGAGGAGCGGACTGTTTTTGTAATTCAGGACGGTACGGCTACTGCAATTTTAAAAAGACCGGATAAAGGGCTTCTTGCAGGTCTTTATGAGCTTCCGAATA
>JAUNAX010000204.1 GCA_030527365.1 Eubacteriales bacterium
CCCACATCCATACATACTTTCTCCGCAAGGCTCACATCAAAATTTTTCATTGCCTTTTCCAGCTTTAATCCGCCTCTGCTCACATAGGGAAGAGTATTCCCTCTTACTTCTACTTTGGCAGTTTCCGCGAACATGGAACCAGCCTTATCTTCTTTCTGTCCGTCAACATAAACGTCCCCGGACATAATATAAGCTTTTGCCTTTTCTCTGGAAGGAGCAAGACCCTGCTCCACCAGCATAATATCAAGTCGTTTTTTCATGATCTTCCTCTTTATCTATTCTTATCTTCCAGGGCTTCTGCAACTGTTTCTGCAATTTCCACGGAAGACAGTCCGATTTTTGCCCGAAGGCTGTCAATTTTACCCTGTTCCACAAAACGGTCCCAGATTGCAAGATTCATTACCCTCACCTCCGGCTGACAAGCCTCCATATAGGCAGATACATGCTCTCCCAAACCGCCATTTTTTACATTTTCTTCCACTGTCACCAAAAGGCTGTGCGTCTTTGCCAGTGTATCAAGCAACTCTGTATCAAGAGGTTTCACAAACCTGACATTTACAAAGGTCGGATTTATCCCCCAGCTTTTCAGCGTATCATACGCTTCTTTACATGCAGAAACCATACTTCCCACTGCCAAGATTGCCACATCTTTCCCTTTATAGAGAATTTCACTTTTTCCCACTTCTACAGGCTGCCGAAATTCAGAAAGCCCTGTATACGCAGTTCCCTTCGGATAGCGTATGGCACAGGGTCCGTCAAAGTCCCTCACTGCTGCCTGTAACATCTCCTGAAGCTCCCAGTCGTTTTTTGGCGCCATAACTGTAAGATTGGGAATCATGCTCAAATAGGAAAAATCAAAGCACCCCTGATGTGTCTCGCCGTCTGCCCCCACAAGTCCTGCCCTGTCAATGGCAAATACTACATGGAGCTTCTGCATACACACATCATGGAGAATCTGATCCACTGCTCTTTGAAGGAAGGAGGAATAAATAGCAACAACAGGGATCATTCCGCCAAGAGCCAGCCCTGCTGCAAAGGTCACTGCATGTTCTTCCGCAATTCCCACATCAAAAAAACGTTCCGGAAAACTTCTTCCAAATGCCTTTAATCCTGTACCTTCCGGCATTGCCGCCGTAATGGCCGCAACACGCCTGTTTTCTTTTCCAAGACTGCACATTGCCTTTGAAAAAACATCTGTGTAATTCAGCTTTTCTTTTGTTTCCAGAAACTTCCCTGTCTGTATATCAAAAGGTCCTGTTCCATGAAAACGTGCCGGGTGACTGCATGCCGGAATGTATCCGTGTCCTTTCTCTGTGAGAACATGAACAAGAACCGGTCCTTCCACACGCTTCGCCTCATTAAAAAGCTTCATCATCTGACGCATATTGTGTCCGTCCACAGGTCCCAGATACGTAAGTCCCATGTTTTCAAATAACATTCCTGGAATAATCAGCTGCTTGATACTGCTTTTCGTCTTTCTCATGGTATCTACAACAGCCGTTCCAATCCTAGGAATCTTTTTCAGCGCTTTCGTTGCGTTTATCTTCATTCCCGTATATGCTTCTGCTGTACGAAGAGCGCTTAAATAAGAAGACATACCTCCTACGTTTTTGGAGATGGACATATTATTATCATTTAAAACAATAATAAAATTCGTTTTAAGCTCCGCTGCATTATTCATTGCCTCATATGCCATTCCTCCGGTAAGCGCCCCATCTCCGATCACAGAGACAACATGGTGCTTCTGTCCCAGAATATCTCTTGCACGCACATAGCCAAGACCTGCTGAAATGGAGGTGGAGCTGTGTCCTGTATCAAAAGAATCACAGGCACTTTCTTCCCGCTTTGGAAAGCCGCTTAAACCGCCTTCCTTTCTAAGCGTCTTAAATTCTTCTTTTCTGCCTGTCAGAATCTTATGGGTATATGCCTGATGGCCTACATCCCAGATCAGCTTGTCCTCCGGAAAATTAAGAATATTATGAAGCGCAAGGGTAAGTTCCACCACTCCCAGATTCGAAGCGAGATGCCCCCCTGTTTTGCTTACAGATTCCACCAGAAAATTTCGGATTTCCTCTGCAAGCTGAGGAAAATCTGCCAATGCGATTTTGTGAATATCATTTGGCTTTTTTATTTTATCCAGAATCATTTGTATCCTTCTTTCACTTCCTGCGGCTTACAAGCTCCTGAATCAGCGTACACAGGA
>JAUNAX010000044.1 GCA_030527365.1 Eubacteriales bacterium
TGTAAAGCCCGCAAAAATAAGGTCTTACAGGGCTTTCCGCCGATTCCCGGCGTAAGCCAAATACCTACGGTATTTGACTCTCGCGACATTCGCCAAATGGATGTGCAAGCACCTCCACATGGCTCATTGTTTCGCGGAAATGAATCGTGTGTTCGTGACCTTCCACACGTAAAACAAAACTAAAGGAGACAAGTAAATATGAAAAACAAAAGTACCCTGTTTCTTGTACAGGCAGCAGCAATCGGTGCGATTTATGTAGTAATCACTTTATTATTTGCACCATTAAGTTTCGGAGAAGTGCAGATTCGTTTCTCAGAAGCACTCACTATCCTGCCGTACTTCACACCAGCCGCAATCCCTGGTCTGTTTGTAGGCTGTATCATCTCCAACATTCTCGGAGGAGGAATTCCAGTAGATATTATTTTCGGAAGCATTGCCACTTTGATCGGCGCAGTTTTCACTTATAAACTTCGCAGTAATAAATGGCTTGCCCCTGTTCCCCCGATTGTGGCAAACACAATAATTGTTCCTTTTGTCCTTCATTACGGATATGGAATCAATCTTCCAATTCCTTTTATGATGATGACAGTCGGAGCCGGAGAAATTATCTCCTGCGCTGTTCTGGGAATGATTGTGTTAAATGCACTTTCCAGATACGGAAATATGCTGTTTAAAAAAGGCGCTGCCAAAGCGTAAGAAACAGAATCTCATATACCAAAAAGCTGTCGCATTCCCTTTTGGAAAACGACAGCTTTTTACTTTGCAGAACAGGAATCCTTATTTCCCTAAATTTCAGCAACCCATATAAAGCATGGCAAGACGAATGGTGTTTTCCATTCCTTCCCAATGTGTGCGCTCCATTCCGTGAGAAGCATGAACGCCCGGACCGATCAGTCCGCCTTTAATATCATTTCCCGCAGCCCTTGCAGCTCCTACGTCAGAGCCATAGAACGGATAAATATCTACCGCATAAGAAAGTCCATTATCTTTTGCAAGCTGGATAAGGCGGCTTGTCAATTCATAATCATACGGTCCGCCGGAATCCTTTGCACAGATTGAAACATCATATTCTGTACAATTTAAATCCTCTCCAATGCAGCCCATGTCCACAGAAATCAGCTCAGAAATATCTTCCGGAATGTAAGAAGCTCCATGTCCTACTTCCTCATAAGCGGAAATAAAGAATTTTGTTTTATATGCAGGAACCAGCTTCTCTTCCTTCATAATTTTTAAAATCGTCATAAGACAGGCAACGCTTCCCTTATCATCAATAAATCTGGATTTCAAAAATCCGGACGGGGTAATCGTCGTCTTTGTATCAATACAGATATAATCTCCCGTCTCAATACCAAGTGCTCTTACCTCTTCTGCATTTTTCACTTTTTCGTCAATGCGGACTGCCATATTATCGGCGTCTCTCTCTCTGCTTTTGCTGTCTGCAAAAACATGAGCAGCAGGGCTTAAACTTAAAATCGTGCCTGTATAAGTCTTGCCGCAGCGTGTGCGTATTGTACAGTATTCTCCGTCCAGAGTAGGAAGGAGCGGTCCTCCTACAGGCGTAAATTTCAGCTGTCCATCTGAAGTAATGGAACGGACCATCAGTCCCAGAGTATCCACATGAGCGGAAAGCCC
This sequence comes from Eubacteriales bacterium, assembly GCA_030527365.1. Lineage (GTDB taxonomy): Bacteria > Bacillota > Clostridia > Lachnospirales > Lachnospiraceae > Blautia_A. The sequence continues at coordinate 1,633 of JAUNAX010000044.1, forward strand.
CACTGTCTTTTCTTCGCTGCGTCCCGGTATCGTAATCACGCCACAGCCTTTTCTTGTTGTCTCAAAAGCATATCCCATTTCTTCTGCCATTTCGCCTATCAGCTTCATCACTTCTGCTGTGTAACCACTTGGGCTGTCTACAGCAAAAATACGGCGGCAAGTGTCAAAAAGATAATTACGGTATTTCTCCACGTTCATTATTTTATGTCCTCTCTTCCTTGTATTTCAAACAGATTTAAAAATCAGTTCTTACAAATCTCATTTATATCACTTAATTCATCTGATGTAAAGTCTGTCTGAACACTTTTTAAACAGAAAGTTCTCCTCCTCTCTCTGCCTTTTCCTGCAACCGTTTCAATATCCGTTTTTCCATTCTGGAAACCTGTACCTGAGATATTTCCAGAATCTTAGCAATTTCCGTCTGTGTCATGTCCTGAAAATAGCGCATATATATAAGCTTTCGCTCCCTGGAATCCAGATCTTTCAAAATTTCTTCCAAAAATAATCTGTTCAGAAGATGTTCCTGCTGATTTTCCTTTTCCGGCAATTTGTCCAAAAGAGAAATTTCCTGTCCTTCTCCCTGATAAATGGTTTTCTGAAGAGATTCCACCTCCGCTCCAGATTCCAGAGTCATTACCAGCTCTTCCATGGGCATATTCAGTTCTTTTTCAAGTTCTGTTAAAGTTGGCTCTCTTCCAAGAGTTCGCTCCAGACTTTCCCTTGCCTTATAAATCCGGTAATGATTTTCTTTTAAAGAACGGCTTACCTTCAGAATTCCATCGTCCCGAAGGTAGCGCTTGATTTCCCCTGCAATCATAGGAACTGCATACGTGGAAAACTGTACCTCAAAATCCAGGTTAAACTTATCTACTGCCTTTAAAAGCCCAATGCTTCCAATCTGAAAGAGATCTTCCATTTCCACGCCCCTGCCTGTGAAGCGTCTTGCCACACTGTAAATAAGCCCTGTGTTTTCCTCAAATAAAGTATCTCTTGCTTCTTTATCTCCCTGGTGTGCGCGCCCGATGAGAGCAAGAGTCTGATTCATTTTTATCTCCTTATCGCTTTTTTCATATGGACTACCGTTCCCTCTCCCACTTTTGATTCTACTGAAATTTCATCCATAAAAGCCTCCATAAAGGTAAATCCCATTCCGGAGCGATCTTTTTCCGGCTTTGTGGTATAAAGAGGCTCCATTGCCTTTTTTACGTCCGGGATTCCCACTCCCTCGTCTTTTACGTCCACAAAAAGCTCCTGCCCTTTCAGGCGACAGGTTACCCAAATCTTATGTATCTCCCCCTCATATCCGTGTATAATGCAGTTTGTAACAGCCTCAGAGACGGCTGTCTTTAAATCAGCCACCTCCTCAAGCGTAGGATTTAACTGTGTGCAGAACGCTGCCACTGCCACCCGTGCAAGGCTTTCATTTACCGGTCTGCTCTCAAAAACAATAGTCATTTCATTGGTGTTTTCCATAGTATGCTCCCTCCCTTTCTAAACAGCCTCTGGCTCGCTGCTGATTTCCATGAATTTACTCACTCCTGAAATACGGAGAATTTTTTCAATATGACGGTTTACATGAACGGCTCTGATACAGCCGGTGCACATGCCAAGGGTACGATAGCGCCCCATAATAAGCCCAATCCCTGAACTGTCCATAAACGTAGTTTCTGAAAAATCAAATTCTATTGTCTTAATGTAAATTTTTTCCATAATCCTGTCTGCCGTTCTTCTCACATAATCGGATACCGGGTGATCCACCTCTCCCGGAAGTATGATCGTAAGACAAGTACCCTCTGTTTTAAAAACAGGTTCCATTCTAATTTCCCCCTTATTTTCTTTTTTATTCCCATCTGTCACAAAAATATGCTCTCTCCACTATTTTAAGGTACAAAAAAAGGATATACATATCGTATATCCCCTTTTTGGAGGCTTCTCATTCGCTGTGTCTGCTATTCAGAACCTTCTTCGCCGCTATAATCGCTTCCGTCCTCATAGCTGTCTTCGCCGCTATAATCACTGCCATCGGACGCTCCCATATCTGCTTCTCCTGCTCCCGCCTCCGAAGAACCGTCTTCTGTATCAGAATTCTGCTCTCCACCGGAAGTTTCTTCGATTCCGGTCACGCCTGTATTGTTGCAGATTGTCGTATAAATTCCCTTCATACTGTCTGAAAGAACGTCAGCATGTACTTTCTGAATTTCCACAGCAGCGCTGTCCATATCTTCCTGCTGCATAGCTGCGTAAGCATTAAAAAGCGCCTCATAGCTCTGGCTTTTTTGTTTTTCTTCCTCTATCTGTTTCGCCGCTGCCTCTGCCGTATTATCGGACTGCTGCGCCTCTCCCTGCGCCTTCGAAAGCTCTGCTCCCTGACTTGCAAGAGATTCGCTGTAATTTATGATCTGCTCGTTTGCCTCCCTGTATATCCCCTGACGGATTGCAGGAACTGCAAGAAACCAGAGCGCGGCTGCCCCTGCTGCAAATCCTGCCGCCAGCGTGAAAAACAGCGGTGCTTTTGATTTTTCTCTGTATGCCGTATGCTGTACATACATGTCGCTGTCTTTTTCTTTACCCTCGCTGTTTCCTTTCAAAAAGCTGCCTTTGCTTTTCTTCTCAAGACGTGTAGTAACGCCTGTCTGCTCGTCAATCTCTCTTAAAAAGCGCAGGGTTGTCGTGTTTGTCTTATCAATTTTTGCCGCTTTTTTCAGGATTCTTCTCGCCTTGTTCCACTCCTGATTTTTCATCTGGATCAGAGCAAGGAGATGATACCCCTTGATCAGCTTTGGATTCTGAGTTAAAATCTTCCGAAGCTGAATGGCAGCCATATCTTCATGTCCCTCTCTGCAAAGAACAAGGGCATGATTATACTTTTTAATTGTTTCGTTAATTGCTTCCAGTTTATTGGAATTTGCCTGAAGCTTATTAATATATTCTGAGGCAAGATTTCTTGCAGGCTGCAGGTTTTTGCTGATAACCCACTCACTTAAAGCCGCTACAACCTCTCCCGTCTCAAAATATACAAGACCCAGAAGATTTCTCGCCTGGATATTTGCCTTATTATAGGTAAGACTCTGCTTCAGACAGCTGATTGCCCCGGAAAGGTCACGGATACTCGCTTTTTCCAGCCCTTGATTATAATAAAGCTTGGAAAGATACTCCACCTTTTTCTGAATCAGAACATTACATCCGCAGCGTGGACAGTAATCAAGATCCATATCCGTCAGGCGTGTGCCACAATTCATGCAGTTCATTGCTTTCTCCTTATCTTACCCGTCTGCTGCTTTTCGCTTCCCGGAGCATTTCCTGGAGAATATCCAGAATATCTGTCATCTCCCTGTCATAAATCGCTCCTTCTGCGTCTGCCACATCGAGACATGGTTCAAACTTTTTCAGTTCCTCTTCGTAATCAATCATATTTTTTTCTCCTAATCACATCTTTCACTTCTCCTACAAGATAAAGGGAACCTACACAAAACAGCATTCCAGCTTCTCCCTTTAATTTAAGTGCCAGCGGGAAGGCTTCCTCTGTCTTCTCACAAACCTGTACATCTGTACAGCCATTTTCCCGGAAAAGTTTCGCAAATTCTTCTGCCGGAACTTCACGATACCCTCCTACCTGCGTTACCACAACATGGGAAAGCTTAATTTTTCCGCATATGGAGGAGATCATATCTTTATAATCCTTATCGTCTACAGCGGAAAACAGAAGAGTCAGAGGACATTCTTCCTGAAAGTGTGCAGCTGTCTCCACAAATTTTTTCACGCCGTCTTCATTATGTGCACCGTCCACAATTACGCCGGGAAGCACAGTCTCCATTCTCCCCTGCCATCTTGTACGCAAAAGTCCGTCCTTTAAGTTTTCAATGGAAACAGGAATATTTTCCTTTAATACCTCCATCGTCTTTAAGGCAAGAGACGCATTCATAACCTGATATTTTGCGATGAATGGAATAGAAAATATAATATCCCCATAATACCCATTCTTCAGGGAAAAATCAATGCCTGTCCTTGTATTTTTATAAATTTCGCTGTCTTCCTGTTTTACCTCAAAATACGGGCTGTGAAGTTCTTCCGCCTTTTTCTGGATCACCTTTGCAGCTTCCTCTGAATTGCCGTCAAAAATCACGGGAACTCCCGGAACAATAATGCCCGCCTTCTCCCCTGCAATTTCGCTAACTGTATTTCCAAGATATTGCATATGGTCCAGGCTGATGGAAGTGATCACACAGGCTGCCGGAGCTTCCACTGCTGTTGTAGCATCCAGTCTTCCCCCAAGTCCTGTCTCAAGAGTTACATAATCCACACCTGCCTCTGCAAAAATTACCATTCCCATAAGAAAGAGCATTTCAAAATAAGTAGGGTGGTAGCTTCCTTCAGCTACAAGCTCGTCCGCAAGATGTTTTACTTTCTCAAAAGCATTTAAAAATGTTTCATCGTCAATTTCTGTCTCATTAATCTGGAACCTCTCATTGATTCTGACAAGATGCGGAGAAGTAAAAAGTCCGCAGGAATATCCCGCTTCTCTTAAAACAGAAGTAATAAACGCACAGGTACTTCCCTTTCCGTTTGTTCCTGCCACATGAATCACCTTAAACCGCTTTTCCGGACTTCCCAGTCTTCTTAAGCACTCCTTTGTGTGTTCCAGGCTGTTTTTCTTTGTAAATTTCGGTGTTTCCTCAATATAAGCAACTGCTTCTTCGTAATTCATAAAAAATTCCACCACTTATCTATAATGTATTGAAACGATTTTAAAAACCGTTACGATACCATTATATATGAGTGGTGGAAGATGTCCAGTCCTAATCGTAACAAATTATCCGACATGATGTTACGATTTTTCTATTCTTTATTTAATTTCCACTTATTTTCATCAAAGAGAGCATAGCAGGAACGGTCATAGCTCTTACTTAATGCCTTTCTTGTTGAACTGTTACTTCGCTGCACAACGGACAGACGGTCAAAATCTGTAAGCTCCGTACCGGAAATGATCAGGGTGGTCGGATTTACATATACCGTATCGTACCAGTCACCGTTTAATTTTACCTGGCTGGACGGCGTAAAGTTTGTACCGTGGATATAATATGTAAAGTCCGAAGGCGACACAAGGGAAATCGAATCCAGGGTTACATCGTAAAGCCCCATTTTCATCTTTGTTCGCTCAAAAGGATTTTCTCCGTCGTATGCGTATCTTTCTCCGTAAAGAAGGTCATACTGAAGCGTTTCCAGATCCACCTGGTAATTCTTAGTATTTCTTCTTGCCTGATGATAGCGGAAAACCGTTCCCTCATGGATTCCTACCCGGTCAAGAACCTCTGCTGCCATCTGATAGGCAGCAAGATTTACATCCTTTTTCTCAAGACCAAAATTATCCCAGATTACATATTCTGTCTGGAAAAGATACTTGTTTTTTACGTCTTCTACTGTAAGGTCCATAGTGGGAAGATGATCTCCGTACATCACAAGAACCACATCCTCCGGATATTCTGAAAGCGCATCTGTAAGCTCTTTTACAAAATTATCCATTGCCCGGATTTCATTTACATAGTATTCCCACTTATTATTCTGCTCTTCTGTAGGAGAACCGGAAACTGTGATTTCCGGATCATTTAAAACAGGCTCTGCCGGATAATCTCCATGCCCCTGCACAGAAATGGTATACACATAATCCGGTTCCTCTGTGGCGTCCATACACTTGATGATTTCATCTGTAAGGATTTCGTCTTTTACCCAGCCTAACAGATTTTTCTCATCCTCTTCTGCCATATATTCTTCAGAAGTGAACGTGTCAAATCCCAGATTTGGGAAAATACTTCTTCTTCCGTAAAAGTTCGCCTCGTTGTTATGAATGGCATGTGTGGCATATCCCAGATCCTTTAAAACATAAGGGGCGCTTTCACATGTAGTTTCCTTTAGAATACTCTTATACGGATATTCTCCAGGTCCGAAGTAGTGAAGACTCATTCCCGTAATAGTCTCAAATTCTGTATTTGCCGTACCCGCTCCAACAGAAGGAACTTTAAAATATCCCGAAGAATATTCCTTTATCAGTTTCCGGAAGGTTGGAATCGGATCTTCCGATATATTCAGATAATTTACAAGAGTCGGGTCAAAAAAGGATTCCAGCTGCAAAAACAAAATATTGGGCTTTTTCTCCTCTTTTGTTTTCGGAAGATTTTCTTCTGTATTCTGAATCCTGTCTATTTCCTCCGGGGAGTAATCCCTGGGGCAGCTGATTCCCGTATTGAAAATCGTAGTTGCCAGACAGTAGGGATACCCGTAATCCTCGTAAGCGAAGGCGATATTTCCAAAATAATTGGATAACACCCTCTTTTCCAGTGCAAGCTGTGTAATACCTCCAAAGGCAAGCACTCCCGCAAGCACAAGAGGAATATTATAACGATATTTCAAAGGTCCTTTATACTTTGGAGCTTTGATAAACATTCCCAGAAGAATCAATGCCAGAATACCCAGTACGATGTACACAAGGGTAACACCGTAAGAGGGCAGATATTTCTTGGCAATGGCAAGTCCGTCTGTTACCATCGCAATGTCCGGTCCTGTAAACGGAGTGACACGGTTCATAAGAAGGATACCGTTTGTAATTCCAAGGAGCAGCCAGAATACACTGATAAAGGCTCTCCAGAATACTCGTCTCCGAAACAGGTAGGAAATGAGCATTGTAGTAAAAATAAATCCTGCATTATATGCAAATACAAGAGGTTTATTTACCATAAAATGCCATGCTTCCGCAAAAGAATGACGGCTCATTGCCTCAATTATAAAGTACATAACTGCGCAGCCCAGAGCCTGAAGGATCAGGGAAATCCTGTTACAGAAATCACAGAGCTTTTGCTTATTCATTCAACCACTCCTTTATCACTTCTCAAGCTGAGAAAGCTGTGTGCTGACTTTTTCTTTCATCTCAATGTATTTCTGAAGCTTTTCTTTTTCTGCTGCTACCTTTGCTTCAGGTGCTTTGTTTACAAAGTTCGGATTATTGAGCATTCCCTCACAGCGGGCAATTTCCTTTGTGAGACGCTCTTTTTCTTTTGTGAGGCGCTCCAGTTCTTTTTCTCTGTCTACCAGGTCCTCAAGAGGAAGATATACAACTGCGTTGGAAACAACAACAGATACTGCGTCCTCTCCGATTCCTGCCTTGTCTTCCTGTACATGGATCTCTTTTGCAAGGGCAAGGTTTACAAAGGACTTGCGGCTTTCTTCATACATTTTGCATACTTCCGCATTTTTTCCTACAATATAGACATTTGTCTTTTTATTTGCAGGAACATTCATCTCTGTTCTTGTATTACGGATACCGCGTACTACTTCTTTAAAGCTTTCCACTGCAAACTCTGCCTCAGGGAAGGACCACTCCTCTTTATATTCCGGCCATTTGGAGATCATAATAGATTCCTCTTCCGGAAGAAGGGTACAGAAGATTTCTTCTGTGATAAACGGCATATACGGATGAAGAAGCTTTAAGCCTTCCGTAAGCGCTGTGCGAAGTGTCCACAGGGCTGCATTTGCTGCTTCCGGGTTTTCCTCCGCCTTCCAGAGACGAACCTTAGCCATCTCAATATACCAGTCGCAAAGCTCGTCCCAGAGGAAATCGTAAACCTTCTGTACGGCAATGCCAAGCTCATATTTGTCCATGTTTTCTGTCACTTCACGAATCACTGTATTCAAATGAGAAAGGATCCATTTGTCCTCCGGACAGAAATCTGCAAGATTTTCCGGCTCTTTTACTGCTTTTCCTTCCAGATTCATCATAATGAAACGGGAAGCGTTCCAGATTTTATTTGCAAAGTTACGGCTTGACTCTACTCTCTCCCAGTAGAAACGCATATCATTTCCAGGTGCGTTTCCTGTCATAAGAGTAAGGCGAAGGGCGTCTGCTCCGTATTTTTCAATAACTTCAAGCGGATCAATTCCGTTTCCCAGGGATTTACTCATCTTACGTCCCTGAGAATCTCTTACAAGTCCGTGAATGAGAACATGGTGGAACGGAACTTTTCCAGTCTGCTCAATAGCGGAAAATACCATACGGATAACCCAGAAGAAAATAATATCATATCCTGTTACAAGTACGTCTGTGGGATAGAAATATTCCATCTCCTCTGTTTTTTCCGGCCAGCCAAGAGTAGAAAACGGCCAGAGTGCGGAGCTGAACCATGTATCAAGGGTATCCTCGTCCTGATGAAGGTGTGTGCAGCCACATTTCGGACATTTCTCCGGCATTTCAGCAGCAACTACAACCTCGCCGCACTCATCGCAGTAATATGCCGGAATTCTGTGTCCCCACCAGAGCTGACGGGAAATACACCAGTCGCGGATATTTTCAAGCCAATGCAGGTATGTTTTGTCAAAACGCTCCGGAACGAAAGTAAGCTCTTTGTTATCCAGAGCTTCAATAGCTGCTTTTGCCATTTCGTCCATTTTTACAAACCACTGCGGTTTAATCATAGGCTCTACGGTTGTTCCGCAGCGATCGTGTGTTCCTACGTTATGGGAGTGAGGCACAACTTTTACAAGAAGTCCCAGTTCTTTTAAGTCTTCTACCATTGCCTTACGCGCTTCGTAACGGTCCATACCTGCGTATTTTCCGCCAAGGCTGTTGATGGTAGCGTCATCGTTCATAATGTTGATTTCCGGAAGATTGTGTCTGCGTCCTACCTCAAAGTCGTTCGGATCGTGAGCCGGTGTGATTTTTACGCAGCCTGTACCAAATTCTTTGTCTACATATTCGTCTGCGATGACCGGGATCTCTCTGTCTGTAAGCGGAAGCTTCAGCATTTTGCCAACAATATCTTTATATCTTTCGTCCTCCGGATTAACTGCAACTGCAGTATCTCCGAGAAGGGTTTCCGGACGAGTTGTTGCAATTTCCACGAATCTTCCTTCTTCTCCCACGATTGGGTAGTTGATATGCCAGAAAAATCCCTCCTGGTCCTCATGCTCTACCTCTGCATCGGAAATGGAAGTCTGGCATACAGGACACCAGTTAATAATGCGGGATCCTTTATAAATATATCCTTTTTCGTACAGCTTAATAAATACTTCCTGTACCGCCTTTGAACAGCCCTCGTCCATTGTAAAGCGTTCTCTCTCCCAGTCTGCAGAAGCGCCAAGCTTCTTTAACTGATTGATGATTTTTCCGCCGTACTCTTCTTTCCACTCCCAGGCATGTTTTAAAAACTCTTCTCTTCCGATTTCGTTTTTGTCAATGCCTTCTTTTTTCAGTTTTTCAATAACCTTAACCTCTGTTGCGATTGCGGCATGGTCTGTTCCCGGCTGCCATAACGCTTCATAGCCCTGCATTCTTTTAAAACGGATTAAAATGTCCTGCATAGTCTCGTCAAGAGCATGTCCCATATGAAGCTGTCCTGTTACATTTGGCGGCGGCATAACAATAGTAAACGGTTTCTTGTCCGGATTTACTTTTGCATGGAAATATCCATTGTCCATCCATTTTTTGTAAAGGCGTTCCTCAATGCCTTTCGGGTCATAAGTCTTTGCCAGTTCTTTACTCATAATGTCCTCCTGGTAAATAGTTTAAAAATTTATCTGTGGGTTTCCTCTGTGTGAAGAATGTCCATCTGAAAGTAAAACGCCCCTCACACAAATGTGTGAAGGGCGATTGTTGTCGCGGTACCACCTTCATTATGCAGAAAACCTGCACATCTCATTTCCCTTAACGCGGGTTACGGAAGAGCTTACCTCTTTTTCGGCTCTCCGGCTCCAAAGCTACCTTCACCTGCCTTCTGCATAAAATGTCTTCCAGCCTGCGGACATTTCTCTCTGTATGCTCCAACAGATTACTCCTCTTCTTCTCTGCCTTTTATATGGCTTCTACTATAATGAATATTTCTTTTTTTGTCAAGAAGATGTCCTTCGATTTCACACTTATTCCACGCTTTTCAGCGATTCTACCATATCAATCTTCTTTAACTTAAAATGCATCACCATATTTACAAAAGCGGAGAAGCCACAGGTAAACAGCGCGCTGTATAAAAAGCTTAATGGCTTAATGTTTCGTCCAAACATAACCGCGTCTACTTCTACTGTCGTTATCACATACCGATGAAGGAAAATTCCAAATACCGCTCCCGCAATAACTCCGATAATCGTGAGAAGTACATTTTCCCGGAATACATACCTGGAAACCTCCTTATCATAAAAGCCCAGCACTTTCAAAGTTGCAAGCTCTCTCTGACGCTCTGTAATATTAATGTTATTCAAATTATAAAGAACAACAAAGGCAAGCATTCCCGCAGATACGATCAGAACCACGATAACCGTTCCAAGGGTACTCAGCATACGGTCAAGCTGGTCTGCCAGGCTGCTTGTATAGCTGATACTTAAAGCTGCCGGGAATTTGAGGATTTCATTTCCCACCTGCTCTATATTTTCTTCGTCCTTTACTGTAAAAATAATATTTTCAAAATCCGGTTTTTCGTGGAATGCTTCCTCATACACCTTCGGCGTCATGTAAATATAATGCCCCATGTAGTTTTCTGTAATAATATCCACCTTTACCTCATAAGGTTTATTATCCTGTATAAGCGTAATGGTATCTCCCACGGAAAGTCCTGCAAGCTTCGCTGTTTTTTCACTGATGGCAGCTCCCGCATCGCTAAGCTCGTACTGCTCCTTTGTCCGGCGATCCTGTAAGGTTACGTCCTCCTTAAAAGTTTCCAGATCTTCCGGAACATACACATAAACGCTTAAATTGGATTTTCCTGCGGGTGTCTCCATTTTTGTAAACTGTATGTCTGTATACCGTGCAATCCGTTCATCCTCCTGAAGGAATTTTTCCAGCTCTTCCCTGTCTTTTTCTCCTGCATCCTCGTCACTGATAATAGTTCCGTCATAATGCTGCAGCTTCGAATACTGACGAAGAGCAATGTCCATAATCGAATCCTGAATACCAAATCCCACAAGCATAAGAGCCATACTTCCCGCAATCCCGAAAATCGTCATAAAAAGACGCTTTTTATAGCGGAACAAATTGCGAAGAGTAGACTTCCAGGAAAAACTTAAATGTTTCCAGAAAAATGTAATGCGTTCCAAAAGCACTCTCTTTCCTTCCTTTGGAGCAGGCGGCCGCATAAGGGAAGCCGGCGTTTCAGAAAGCTCCTTATAGCAGGAGAACAGGGTTGCTCCCAAAGTACATACAATAGCCGCCACGGACGCAATCATGGCATAGGTAAACTCATAATGAATCTGAATGTTTGACGCCATGTTGTGATACATAATCCCATACGCCGATATAATAATATATGGAAGGATTTTTTCTCCAATGAGAACTCCGCAGATGCTTCCTCCCACAGTGGCAATAAGGGCATAATTTATATACTTTGACATAATGGCAAATTTACTGTAGCCAAGCGCCTTTAATGTTCCTATCTGGGTTCTCTGATCCTCCACCATTCTTGTCATGGTCGTCAGACTGATAAGGGCAGCCACAAGGAAGAAAATAACCGGAAAAACCTGTCCGATATTTCGGATTCTGTCTGCATTATCTCCGTAATCTGAGTATTCCGGAAGATCATTTCTGTCAGTGATGATCCATTCCGGCTCTTCCAGCTCCTCCACCTCTTTTTTCGCGTCCTCATACTCTTTTTTTCCGTCTGCAAGCTCTTTTTCCCCATCTTCAAGCTCTTTTCTGGCATCTTCAAGCTTCTTTTCATTTTCTTTGATTTCTTTTTCTCCGTCAGAAAGCTTCTTTTCGTTTACTTCTATTTCCTTTTCGCCGTCAGAGATTTTCTTTTCATTTGCCTCAATCTCTGCCTGTCCGGAAGCAAGCGCATTCTCACTGTCTGAAATCTGTCCCCATGCAGCTGTAAGCTTTTCAGACTGTGCATCAATTTCACTCTGCCCTGCTGCAAGTTTTTTTTCGGCTGCGTCAAGCTGTTTCTGGCTCTCTGCCAGAAGTTTTTCGTTTTTGCTGATTTCCGCCTCTGCTGCCGGAAGCTTTTCTTCCTGCTTTTCAAGCTCCCGGAATCCATTTTCGATTTCTTTCTGTCCTGCTACAATCTGCTTCTCAGCCTGGATTAGCTGCTGTTCTTTTTCATTCAGAGAGGTAAGCCCGGCTGTAATCTCTGAAAGCGCTCCTTCCAGCTCTGCCCGTTTTTCTGTAAGCGTCTGCCTCTTTGCAGCAAGTATCTGCTCCGTCTCACTGACCGTTGCCTTCAGATCCTCCATCTGCGGACGAAGGGCTTCTTCCTGCGCCGAAAGACTTCCCTCCTGCTCTTCCAGAGCAGAAATCCGGCTTAAAAGTGCCGCCAGCTCTTCCTCTGTGGCAGTTCCGCTGTTTACGGCCTCCTCGTACTGAGCTCGCGCTTTTGAAAGCTCCGTCTGCGTATTTTGAAGCTGTGCATTCACACTGTTATATTGGTTCTGAATTCCTGAGAGCTGTTCTTTTAAACCGGAAAGAGCAGCCTCTCCCTTTGAAAGCTCCGCCTCTCCTGCCTCAACAGCTTTTAATCCTTCCTCACACACCTGTTTCTGCGTATTTAACTCTTCTCTTGCAGCAGGAATGGCAGCCTTGCCAGCCTCCACTTCTTTCTGCTTTTCTTCCAACTCCTGTTTCTTCGCTTCCAGAGTCTTTTTTCCTTCTGTAATCGCTTCTTTTCCTTTGAAAAACGCTTCTTTCGCAGCAGCAAGCTCTTCTTTTCCTGCATTTATCTTATCCTGATTTGCATGAAGCTCTGTCCAGCCTGCACTTATTTTTGCTTTTGCCGCATTTAACTGGTTCTGTCCGTCTGCCGCCTTATTTTTGGCTTCTTCCAGCTGTTCCCATCCATCAGAAACCTTCTTTTTCGCAGCAGAAAGCTCTTTTTTGCCGTCTTCTATTTCCTTCTTTGCATCTGCAAGCTCTTTTTTTCCGTCCTTAACTTCCTTCTTTGCCTCATTTAATTCTTTTTCTCCGTCTGAAAACTCCTTCTTTCCATCTGTAAGCTCTTTTTCTCCGTCTCTCAGCTCTTTTCCGGCATCGTTTAACGCGTCCTCAGCCTCTTCTTTTACATCATTGTACCGGATTTCGCACCGTTCTTTCTCAATTCCTTCTACAGCGCCCTGTACCTTTTCAATTAAATTGTCGTAAGCGTCTGTGTAGCTTGTCAGGTCTTCGGAGCCGTGGAAACGAAGATAAATCTGCGTATATACTTCCTGGTCAAAATCCTCCGGAACCACATAAGCAAAACCGCTGATCTCACCGGATCCAAGAGTCGTATTTCCTCTGTTAAAAGAAATATAAAGAGGACTTGTACCGATTCCGCAGACTGTATAATTTTCTTCCCGGAGAAGACCATCTTCCTCCTGTTTCAGTTTTATAGAATCTCCTACCTCATATCCCCTGGCAAGTGCATACTCGCTATCAAGAAAAATCTCTCCCTTTTTCTCCGGAATTTTTCCCTTTTTTGCCTTAATCTGATTCACGCTTTTATTGAGGGATTCCACATGGAGCACCTTCTGGTCTTCTCCTTCTCCACAGATGACATCTGTTCCATAAGCACCTTCTGCACTTTCCACGCCCTCTATTTTTTTGAGAGCTTCCACATCATCCTCTGTAAGCCCGAGAGTTCCCACTACTTTCAAATCCATAAGGCGGGCTTCATCATAATAGGCGTCCCCGGAAAAACGCATATCAGGAGATGCCGCCTGAATCCCGGAGAAAAAAGCAACTCCGAGAGCAACGATAAGAAAAATAGAGATAAACCGCGCCTTGCTCTTTCGTATTTCCATCCAGAAATCTTTATGTAATGCTTTCATCTTCTTCACCTACCACTCTATCTCTTCTACAGGTGTAGGGTTATCATTTAACGTCATTCTGGAAACTTTTCCGTTTTTAATTTTAATCACCCTGTCCGCCATAGGGGTAAGCGCAGAGTTGTGGGTAATGACGATCACGGTCATTCCTTTTTCCCGGCACATATCCTGGAGAAGCTTTAAAATCGCCTTTCCGGTCTGATAATCAAGAGCTCCTGTAGGCTCGTCACACAGAAGAAGTTTCGGATTTTTCGCAAGGGCTCTTGCAATGGAAACTCTCTGCTGCTCTCCTCCGGAAAGCTGTGCCGGGAAATTTCCCAGCCGGTCTTTTAATCCCACTTCTGAAAGCACGGTCTTTGCGTCAAGAGGATTTTTACATATCTGGAGGGCAAGTTCCACGTTTTCCAGTGCCGTAAGATTTGGCACAAGATTATAAAACTGGAAAACAAATCCTATATCCTCTCTTCTGTATGCAGTAAGCTGTTTGTTTGTATACCCTGCAATGTCATTGCCGTCTACAAGAACTTTTCCGCTTGTCGCCTTATCCATTCCTCCCAGAATATTCAGAACTGTAGTTTTTCCCGCACCGCTTGGTCCTACAATTACAACAAACTCTCCTTCTGCAATCTGAAAGCTGATTTCATCTACTGCAACAATCTTTACTTCTTTGGAACCGTATATTTTGGAAACATTCTCAAGTTTCACATAGTCTTCTTTTCGTTTACTCATATTTTTTACTCCTGTGGAAAATTTATCATGCCTTTTTCTTCAGAATACTGAACATTTTATTCTATACTCAGTATAACATTACGGCGATTTTTCTTCAATTCCCTCAAAGCTCGATAAGTCTGAAATAAGTGTGAAATTTTTTTGTTTTTTAATTTGGATTTTTTAGATTGACAAAAGTATGTTTACATTTTATACTTTAAACAAGAAATGGGTTTTTACCAAGTAGAATTATAATTTGAACGGGTTGCTCGTTTCTTTTTTTATGTCTAAAAGATCATATAAATACATTTTTCCATCTTTCGCATGACGTATCAGCATAGAAGCATGAAATACATTATATCTCTCAACTTCTTCATTTTCACCATACACTGGTAATGCAAAACGTGAATCATATCTATACCAGCCATTCGCAGCATTTCTCAAATGTTTTTCTCCTGAATTTTTCTTAAAATGTTTTCCCTCTGCAATTTTTAGCATTTCTGCAATCCCCTGCGAAGCATTTGCTTTTGCTTTTGCTTTTCCTCCTTTTAATGAATATGTATACTTTGAACCTGTATACTCATCTGGAAAATCTTTTCCAACTTTCCCTTCATATCTGCCACAATAT
>JAUNAX010000205.1 GCA_030527365.1 Eubacteriales bacterium
CCAGGAAGCATAATATCGAGAAGAACAAGCTCGGGCAGCTCTTCTTCAAGTGCTGCCCGAAACTCCTTTCCTGTCTCAAATCCTTTTGCCTGAAAGCCTGTCGTTTCCAGCGTATAAATCAGAAGCTCTCTGATGTTGCGCTCATCTTCCACACAGTAAATCATCTCTGTTGCTCCTTTTCCATAACCTTAGACAAGCCTCTCTCCCATCACGGAAGCTGATATTTTTCCCGAACCTCTTCCAGCTCGTGATAGAAAGAGGAATCTTTTACAGTATCAAGATGGCTGTGTGTGTCATAAAGGTCTTCGCGAACCTGTGTCACACAGACACCAATATTAGAACAGTGATCTGCAATTCTCTCAAGACTTGTTGTAATATCAGAAAGAATAAATCCCATTTCGATTGTACATTCCCCTGTGCGGAGACGCTGTACATGGCGGCGTTTTACTTCTTTTGAAAGCTCGTCCACCACTTCTTCCAGAAGCTCGATTTTTTCAGAAAGACTTACGTCCTGTTTGTCAAATACTTCGTATGCAGTATCTACAACATCACGTACAGCATCTTCCAGAATTTTAAGCTCTGCTTTTGCCTTATCAGAGAAATGAAGTCCTTTTTTCGCAAGCTCCTGCGCAGATTCCATAAGATTTACTGCATGGTCGGAAATACGTTCAAAATCTCCTATGCAGTGAAGCATAATGGAAAGGCTGTGATTGTCTGTCTCAGATAAATCTTTATGACTTAATTTTACAAGGTATGTTCCAAGTTCGTCCTCGTAGCGGTCCACCTTTGATTCCATTGCCTCCACACAGGCAGCCTGTTCTTCACTGTAATTATCAATCAGTTTCATGGCTGTAAACAGCGCTTTATGAGAATCCTGAGCCATGTTTCTTGCTGCATTGCGGCTCTGCTCAAGAGCAAATGCCGGTTTCTCAAGGAAGCGGGACTCAAGGATCATAAATTCTTTATCCTCTGCTGATACGGCAACATCTTCTTTTTTGTCTTTAATTGTAAGACATGCCAGCTTTTCCAGAACTCTGGAGAACGGAAGAAGAATGATTGTTGCAGTTATATTAAATACACTGTGAAGAGTTGCAATTCCTGCCGGATTTGCCGCATCACTGAAGAAGGAAAATCCGATTGCTGCATTAATAGCATAAAATCCAGCCATAAAGATTGCAGTTCCGATCAAATTGAAGTACAGATGTACCATAGCTGCACGTTTTGCGTTTTTGTTTGCTCCGATTGCTGAGAGAAGTGCAGTTACGCAAGTACCGATATTCTGACCCATGATAATCGGAAGCGCCACGCTGTACGGTACTGCGCCGGTCATACAGAGCGCCTGCAAAATACCCACAGATGCAGAAGAAGACTGAATGATCGCAGTCAGGATCGTACCTGCCAGCACACCGAACAGCGGATTGGAAAATGCAGTCATAATGCTTGTAAATTCCGGTACATCAGCAAGCGGTTTTACTGCCGCGCTCATGGAATCCATACCAAACATCAGAACGGAAAATCCGATCATGATCATACCGATGTCTTTTTTCTTCTGGTCTTTGATGAACATCAGAAGCACAATACCAATTAAAGCAAGAATTGGTGCAAATGAAGTCGGTTTTAAAAGACGGATGAAAAAGTTCTCACTTTCGATACCTGCAAGACTTAAAATCCAGGAAGTAGCAGTTGTACCGATATTAGCGCCCATAATAACGCCGACTGCCTGTGACAGTCTCATAATTCCCGAGTTTACAAATCCGACTACCATAACGGTTGTCGCAGAAGAAGACTGAATGACAGCCGTCACCGCCGCTCCCAAAAGAACTGCTTTTACCGGACTTGAAGTCAGGTTTTCCAGAATACGCTCCAGCTTTCCACCGGAAACCTTGGCAAGACCGTCTCCCATTACCTGCATTCCGTAAAGGAACATAGCAAGTCCTCCAAGCAGTGTTAATATACTAAAAAAATCCATGTTTTCTCTCCTTTTCCTCTTTTCTTAGGTTTCATAGACATTTTACATATATTTATTTTAAAGAGCCTCTGTAAAGTTTTCCCCACCTGAATGTAAAATCTGTGTAAAATTTTTTAAAATCCGCGGATTTCCTCATCTTCTGATCCTGTTTTCTG
>JAUNAX010000206.1 GCA_030527365.1 Eubacteriales bacterium
CTGCATTTCTGCTCCTTTCCACCCTGTACCTTTGACAGCAGATACAGGGATTATGTATTTGTGATATATAATCATGCCCTCTTAAAAGAAAGCACCATTAACAATTATTCTTCTACGGCAGCTTCATCTCCGCTTCCTACTTCTTTGTAATCTGCCTCAATGGTTTCCTCCTGCTCGTTTACCACCTCCGACATATCCACGTTGATTTCCGTTTTTATGCTTTCGTCATTGGAAAGCTGGGTAACAAAATCTGATTTTAACGGTGCGTATTTCAAGCATTTTTTAATGACAGTCTTCTTTGCCATCTCCTCATAATTTGTCTTCCACGGGCTGTAGCTGCTGCCGAAGCTCTGACTGAATTTACGGGCATGATTATCAATGTCTTCTTTGCTCATAACTTCAAAGCCGTAACCACCATTTTTCGTCTTCCAGAGAGCGTAGACAAGAAGCAGTTCCCCTCTGTCCTTTATTACTGGCTTATGTACTAATTTCGGTTCCAGACCGAGTTCATATTCAAAAACATCATTATCATATACACACTGTGCCTGTACAGTCTGGATGTTATCATTTCGATACACCATATCAATCAGACCTTTGTATCCGATTTGGAACTGGCACTCCAACTTTCCTTTATTTCTATACGGAATCAGATAAGCCTGTCCAAGCGGTGTATTGGGTTCCAGCCCCAACTGCGCTGCATTCATCAAAGCTCCAAGAAAAGACATCTGGCTACATTCTGCCAGTTTTGGAGTTACATTTAACGCAGAGAGAGCCATTCTGGTAAAGCGCTCCGGCGTGATCACCTGTGGCAGCGCCTTCTTAATCTCTGGTTCCATTGCTTTAATCATATCTGCAATACTCATGTTTTTCGTAAGCTTTACTGCACCTTTATTTTCTGTTTTCTCTGTCAATGCGTCTTTGATTCCCATTCCTATATATCCTCCTATGCAATTTCCTTTACTGTAAATCTTCTGCTTTCCGATGCCTTTACACACGCTTTATAAACTTCTGGATAAGCGCTCTTTAATTTCTTAGAATCTACTCGGTTAGAAGTCACTGATTTCCATGAGACAGAATAATGATCTGAATCAGCCTTTTCTGCATCTTCCATATAAATCTTCACTTCCTGCTCAATCTGTTTCTTTTCTCTATCCAGCTTGTCCTGGAGCTCTGAAATTTCAGCTCTTCTTTTCAGTTTTTCATCAAAACCAACGAGCGAAATTGTTTTATCTGGTTCAGAATCTTTGTAATACTTTGATAACAGCTCCTCTGCTGCTTTACTCCCATCTGGCGCCGGCATCTTATTAGCCAGTACATTGTTGTTCCAGAAGTCAGATTCTATCTGCATCAGCATCTGAATGACCTCTTCATCACGTTCTATTTTATGCCAGATGAATTCTTTTCCAAGAACTACACAGGCAATATACCAGGCATCTGCTCCGGTCACAGCCATGTAGTGGTGACACTGGATTTCGTAAGATTCCGGAATATGTCCGTCTTTCCATTTATCTGCCGAATATGCAGAAGCAGTCTTACATTCCAGACCGGCATTTTCCCCTACAATCAGACGGTCCACATTCGCCAGCATAAAAGGATTTTCTTCCTGATAAAAAATCGAATTCGCTCTGCGAACCTTCTTTCCGGTTTCTTCTGTAAATCTTCTGGCAACATATTCTTCCAAGTCTCTGCCCTGACGCATAGCTTCATTGTCTGCTTTTTCTTCCGCCTGCAGCTGCGTTTTATCCTGAAATACGGAAATGGCTGTAGAATAAGGATTCAGACCGCAGATACTTCCTGCGTCAGATCCGCCGATTCCTTTCTTTCTGTACTGGATCCATGTTTCATGGTCCATATCCAGTGTTGAAACCAATTTATTTAATTTCATTCTTGCCTTTTCTCCTTTTCCGGTTTACAATAACCTTGTTTACTATTTTCTTTAGCCCCTTAGTGAGTTGCCGCTCCTGGGGCTTTTTCTGTACCTACTAAAAAGCAAAATACCAACATCGCAATCACGACTGCGCCTGTAATCTGCTGGAATCTGCCGCTCCACTCCCAGAACGGCAGGTATGTAGCCAGTGCGCCGATGATGATGGATAAAATC
>JAUNAX010000207.1 GCA_030527365.1 Eubacteriales bacterium
CTTATTGCAATGAAAAATCCCCTCCGAATCATAACCCGGAAGGGATTTCATTACCATTTATATCATTTGTCGCTTTTTTACCAGATTTTTGAATCAACTGCCGCTCTTTCAATTCCAAGACCTTTAACGTATCTGTCCATAAAGCTCTGGAAGCCTTTCACACCTTCCGGATCCGGTTCCAGAGACGTACCTTCGTTTCCTGCAAATACCTTATTATCCAGGAAGCTGTCAAGTGTCTCACCTTCTTCTTTATTTACAAGATAGGAGGCAAGAAGAGCAATTCCCCAGGCTCCCCCTTCTCCTGCTGTTTCCATAACAGAAACAGGTGCATTTACTGCATCTGCAAGAATCTGCTGCCCGACTCCTTTTGTCTTAAAGAGACCGCCATGTCCAAGAAGACGGTCTACCTTTACACCTTCCTTCTCCAAAAGGATATTTAATCCCACACGCATTGCCCCAAGACAGGTATAAAGATTCGTTCTCATAAAGTTTGCAAGTGTAAATCTGCTCTCGGGAGAGCGGACGAATAATGGACGTCCTTCCTCAAAGCCTGTCATGTGCTCTCCTGAAACATAGCAGTAGGAAAGAAGACCTCCGCAGTCTGCATCTCCCTCCATTGCCTTATGATAAAGCGTTCCGAAAAGTTTATTCATATCCGCTTCCATTCCCATTGCTTCTGCAAACTCCTTAAATATACCCACCCAGGCATTTAAGTCAGACGTACAGTTATTGGAATGCGCCATAGCAACAAGATCGCCTGCCGGTGTTGTTACCATGTCGATTTCTTTATACGGCTTTGAAAGCTCTTTTTCCAGAACAATCATGGCAAAGACAGAAGTTCCGGCTGAAACATTTCCGGTACGTCTCGCTACGCTGTTTGTGGCAACCATACCGGTTCCTGCATCACCTTCCGGCGGACACATGGGAATTCCGGCTTTCAGCCTGCCGCTGGGATCAATAAGCTTTGCTCCCTCTTCTGTCAGGCAGCCTGCATTTTTCCCAGCCACAAGCGCTTTCGGCATAATATCGCGAATCTTCCAGGAAAATCCGTATGGAGCAACAAGAGCATCAAACTTGTCCATCATAGACTGATTGTAATCTTTTTTCTCCACATCAACAGGAAACATACCAGCCGCATCACCGATTCCAAGAACCTTTTCTCCGGTAAGTTTCCAGTGCACATATGCTTCCAGAGTTGCAATATAATCGATTTCTTTTACATGCTCTTCTTTATTCAGAATTGCCTGGTAAAGATGGGCAATACTCCATCTCTGGGGAATGTTGTAATTAAAAAGTTCTGTAAGAACACTGCTTGCTTCTTCTGTAATATTGTTTCGCCAGGTACGGAAGGGAACGAGAAGCTCCCCTTCTTTATTAAAAGGCATATATCCATGCATCATGGCACTGATTCCCATAGCGCCTACGCACGTAAGCTCCACGTCGTATTTTTTCTGCACATCTTTTACAAGCTCCTGATAGCAATCCTGGATTCCACCCCAGATGTCCTCCAGGCTATAAGTCCAGATACCATTTTCATAGCGGTTTTCCCACTCATGTCCTCCAGATGCTATTGGTTCATTTTTTTCATCTACAAGAACAGCCTTGATTCTTGTAGAACCAAGCTCAATACCAAGTGCTGTTCTGTTTGATAAAATGGCTTCTCTTGCGCTCATTTCAAATCCTCCTATTTTCTGTAAGCAATTTCATTCCATCTCAGTTCATTTTTAAAGTTACGGATCGTTGTATCTTTATCAATATATACTGCCTCAATTCCCATAGCTGCTGCCCAGTCACCCATCTGTTCCGCAGTAAGATCATAGGAAAATGCAGTATGATGCGCGCCCCCTGCAAGAATCCAGGCTTCCGCACCGGTTGCCAGGTCTGGCTGCGGCGTCCAGAAGGCTGTTCCCACCGGAAGCTTCGGCATCGGTTTTTCTACTTTTTTGCAGTCTACATCATTGATGATCAGACGGAAGCGATCCCCCAGGTCAACAAGGGAAGTTGCGATTGCAGGACCTGTCTTAGATGTAAATACAAGTCTTGCCGGATCCTCTCTGTCTCCCATAGAAAGCGGGCAGA
>JAUNAX010000208.1 GCA_030527365.1 Eubacteriales bacterium
GTGCAGGAAAAAGTACACTTGTCCGGTGTATGAATTTTCTGGAACAGCCCTCAGAAGGCAGGGTATTAATTGATGGAAAATCGCTGGGAGATTTTTCGGAGAAGGAACTTCGAAAACAGCGGGAAAGCATAGGAATGATTTTTCAGCATTTTAATCTTCTCATGCAGAAATCTGTTCTGGAAAATGTATGTTTTCCTCTTTATATCCAGGGGAAAAAGAAACAGGAAGCAAGGAAACGGGCAGAGGAGCTTCTGGAAATCGTAGGATTAAAAGACAAGAAAAAAGCGTATCCGTCTCAGCTTTCCGGAGGGCAGAAGCAGAGGGTGGCAATCGCCAGAGCGCTTGCATCAGATCCGAAGATTCTTCTTTGTGATGAGGCGACAAGCGCCCTTGATCCGCAGACCACCTCATCTATTCTGGAGCTTTTGAAAGACATCAATAAAAGATTTGGAATTACGATTGTGATCATTACCCATCAGATGTCAGTTGTAAGGGAAATCTGTACTCACGTTGCCATTATGAATGAGGGGCAGGTTGTAGAGCAGGGGCTTGTGTCCGAGATTTTTTCAAGACCGAAATCAGCGGTGGCAAAGGAAATCATACGAAGAGATGCGGGAACAGATGTAGAATCCAGGACAACAGGACTTCCCGGAGAAATCCAGAGCGGAACCATTATCCGCATTGTATTTTCTGAGAATTCTGCATTTGAGCCGGTGATTTCCAATCTTGTATTGAACTTCCGTGAGCCTGTGAATATCCTTCGCGCAGACACAAAAAACGTAGGAGGAGTTGCAAAGGGAGAAATGATCCTGGAGTTTATGAAGGGCAGCAAAAATGTAGAAGAAATGAAAAAGTACCTTGAAGAAAGAGGGCTTGCAGTAGAGGAGGCGCCAGAGTATGTGGACAGATGAAGTAATCCAGATGATAATAACGGGAGTGGGAGAAACTCTTTATATGACTCTCGCTGCAACGATCCTTGGTTATCTCTTTGGTCTTCCGATGGGGGTGCTTTTAACAATCTCCGATAAGGGAGGACTAAAGCCGAATAAAGCGCTTTATAAAGCACTTGATGTTATAGCAAATATTGTACGAAGCGTACCGTTTCTTATACTGTTAATTGTACTGATTCCATTTACAAGAGTAATTGCTGGAAAGGTTTACGGTCCTACAGCTACCATTGTTTCTCTGACGGTAGCGGCGATTCCATTTATCGGACGTATGGTGGAATCTTCTTTAAAGGAAGTGGACGAGGGTGTTGTGGAGGCTGCAAGATCTATGGGAGCCGGGACACTTCAGATTGTGTGGAAAGTGCTTCTTGTGGAGGGAAGAACATCTCTTTTAACAGGAGCGACTATAGCAGTTGGGACAATCCTCGGATATTCTGCAATGGCAGGCTGCTGCGGTGGCGGAGGTCTTGGAGCGATCGCCATTCAGTACGGATATTACAGGTATGAAACCGGCATTATGATTGTCACAGTTGTGTTATTGATTGTGTTGGTTCAGATTTTTCAGTCTGTGGGAATGCTTTTTGCGTCCAGACTGGATAAAAGAAAATAAATTTGGAGGAAAAATAAAATGAACAGAAAAATAATCGCAGCAGTTTTAACAGGAGCTATTTTAACAGGAGCTTTCAGCGTAAATGTATTTGCAGAGGAAGATAAAACAATCAGTGTGGCAGCGTCTGCAACTCCTCATGCAGAGATTCTTGAGCAGGCAAAGCCTCTTCTTGAGGAAAAAGGATATGAGCTTGAAGTGAAGGTGTTTGATGATTACATTATTCCAAATGAGGTAGTGGAAAGCGGAGATTTTGACGCAAACTATTTCCAGCATATTCCATACCTGGAAAGCTTTAATGAGGAAAAGGGAACACATCTTGTAGACGCAGGAGATATTCACTATGAGCCCTTTGGAATTTATCCAGGCAAAAAAGACAGTCTTGACGATATAGAAGAGGGCGATACGATTGCAGTCCCAAACGATACGACAAATGAGGCGAGAGCGCTTCTTCTCCTTCAGGACAACGGCATCATTA
>JAUNAX010000045.1:0-3829 GCA_030527365.1 Eubacteriales bacterium
AATACAAAATGACAAAACAAAAGTGAGGGATTTTTATGGAAGCAAGAACTATTTATTTTGAAAGCGGACAGGAAGAATTAAAATCCGGTCTGGAGACTCTTTTATCTGTACACCATTTTACTTTAACAGAAGAAAAAAAGAGCGCAGAGATTTGCATTGTGGCAGAGCCATGTGAAGAAGAGATTTTAAAGGTTAAAAAAGACGGGAAAAACTGCAAAATTTCTTTTCATGAAAAAGCGCATTTTTTCAGAGGTGTTTCTCTGCTTCTTCAAAATATTGCGAAGGAGTCCTGGAATAGAGAAGAAAAGGTATATTTTGATTCCAATGGGGTAATGTTGGACTGTTCCAGAAATTGCGTACCAACTGTAAACACAATAAAAAAATATATTGTGCGCCTTGCGGCGTTTGGAATGAACCGTCTTTATTTATATGTGGAAGATACGCTGGAAATGGAAGACTATCCATATTGGGGATATTTGCGGGGGCGTTTCACAAAAGAAGAGATGAAAGAGTGCGATGCGTTTGGCAAAAAGTTTGGTGTTACGCTGATTCCATGTATTCAGACGCTGGCACATTTAAGAAGTGCGTTAAAGCAGCCGGCATTTGAAAAATACAGAGATATTGACGATATTCTTCTTCTTGAAATACCGGAGACAGAGGCACTTTTAAAAGCCCTTCTCGATACAGTAAAAGAGTGTTTTTCCTGTGGAATTGTTCATTTGGGAATGGACGAGGCGGAGCATTTGGGAAGGGGAAGATTTCTGGATAAAAACGGCTGGCAAAATCCGGCTGCCGTTATGAAACGTCACCTGGAATGGCTGACAGAGGAGTGCAGAAAAAGGGAGTTAAGTCCGATTATCTGGTCAGATATGTACCTGAAATTTAATTTTGGCTCAGAGGGATATTATGGTATTGCGGAAGATGCAGAGCCTTTAAATCAGGAGAATCTTTCCAAAGAAACTGCGCTTTGCTACTGGGATTACTACCATGAGGGTGTGTCATTTTATGAAAAATATTTAAGTCTTCATCAGAAAATGGGAAATCCTGTTGTTTTTGCAGGCGGAGCATGGACATGGAACGGAATTGCCCCGGGAATCAGCAAGGCTGTCCGGACAACTGTAGATGCGCTTAGGGCATGTCAAAAGAAAGGAATCCGTGACGTGTTTTGTACAGCCTGGATGGACAACAGCGCGGAAACGCCTCTTGAGACAGTTCTCCCGGCGCTGGCTCTTTTCGGGGAACTTGGATTCAGCAGTCTGCCGGATAAAGACTGGGTAGCAGAAAGATTTGAATTTGTTCTGAAAAGAAAGTGGGAGCAGTATTGCCTTCTGGACGCTTTTGACAACCGAAAATATAAAAAAGAGGAGCTGGGGCAGACGCTTGATTTAACGGAATATAATAAAGACTGCGAAAATCCCTCAAAAATTATTTTTTACGAGGATAATTTTATGGGAATTGCCTCTGAGAGCTGCCATGAGGAAGAAATGCAGAAACAGTATGAAATGCTGAAAGAGCAGCTGTCAAAAATTGTGGAGGAAAAATCAGAGGAAGCAGAGGACAGAGAGCTTTTCAAATATTATGGAATTCTCGCGGAACTTTTAAGTAAGAAGGCAAACATAAACAAGAGGATACGAAATTCATACCAGGCAGGCGACAAAGATAAATTATGCGCTTGCAGACAGGAATTATTGAGAATAGGGGAGCTGGCGGAAAACTTAAGAATCCAGCGTCAGAAATTATGGATGGAAGAGTATAAGCCATTTGGGTACGAGCTGCTTGACATTCGGTTTGCCGGTGTTTCTGCCCGTGCCCGTTCAGAAGCAGCCAGAATTGAAGATTTCACAGAGGGAAGACGGGAACATCTTGAGGAGCTTGAAGTGGAGCTTTTGCCGTGTCGCGTATCAAATCTGTGGGACAGAATAATTTCTGCGGGAAATATGGAAGGGGTTTGAGGAATTACCATTTCATAAAGTTTCTTTCTTTCGCATAGTCTGTACAAAGGTCATCTGTTTGGAGAACGCTATGCTGACAGCGGAAGATTTTGAGGAGAAGACAATTACATCACAGGAAAGGATCCCTGCAGTTCAGGCTTCGGCGGCAGTACCCGCTCAGAGCCAGGACTACGGGGATTTTCTTGTAAAATACGTACAGAATATACACGGTCCTATTGACGTGGTTTCAGATGCCAGTTTTCAGGTAATAAATGAAATTTTCGGAGTGGCATACGTTCCCCTTGACCAGGTGGGGGAGCTTCAGATTAACAGCTACTCTTACAATTCTATCCCGAAGTGTTATACATATATGGATATGGAAGCGTTAAGTGCTTCCGGTGTCATACGACTTCACGACCATCCGTATCTGCAGCTTCGTGGGAAGGGAACGGCAGTGGCAGTGATTGATTCCGGAATTGATTACGAGAACGCGGTATTTCGTGACAGAAACGGAAAAACTCGAATTGCATATTTATGGGATCAGACGATTGCAGGAAGAGACGATGAGAGAGTTCCTTACGGAAAGCTTTTTACTGCAGAGGATATTAACAGGGCGCTGGAATCAGATACACCCCTTGAAATTGTACCTTCTGAAGATAAGAACGGACATGGCACAAGGCTTGCAGGGCTTGCGGCGGGAAATCAGGTGTTGGAGGAAAATTTCTCCGGTGCGGCGCCGGAAGCCTCCCTCCTTATTGTAAAGTTAAAGCCTGCAAAAGATTATCTGCGGGAGTTTTATCTTTATCCGAGAAACGCGGAGATTTTTCAGGAGAATGATATTATGCTGGGGATTTATCAGGTGACAAAGCTTGCGAATCTTCTTCGTATGCCGCTTTCTATCTGTCTGGGAGTGGGAAGCAGCCAGGGAGCGCATATCGGGGAAAGCCCCCTTTGTCAGTATATCAGTTATATTTCAGGATTCAGTCAGGTTTCAGTCTCTGTGGCAGCGGGAAATGAAGGAGCTGCGAGACATCATTTCCGGGGAAAGCTGGGACAGGAAAATAATGAAGTAACAGCAGAACTTCGGGTGGGAGATGGAGAAGAAGGTTTTACTATGGAGTTCTGGGGAGAGCCGCCGGAGGTATACGAAGTTTCCGTACAGTCCCCTACAGGGGAGCTTCTTAATGTAAGCGCGTCTCTTGGGGCTGGAACCCAGACTCTTTCTTTTGTATTTGTGGAAACGAAGGTTCTTGTAAATTATGTGTCCATAGAGCGTCAGACAGGGTATCCCCTTATTTATTTTCGCTTTCTTCATCCGTCCTCCGGGATATGGAAGCTCAGAGTGAAGGTAAGAGATGGTCAGAATGTAAATTTTCATATGTGGCTTCCAGTAAACGGACTTGTATCAAAGGATACATATTTTCTGGAACCAACGCCCTATAATACTGTGACTTCTCCGGGAGACGCGGCAGACAGCACAACAGTTACCGCATATAATTACAGAGATAACAGTCTTTATCTGGAGGCTGGGAGAGGATTTTCACCGGATGGTACAGTGACGCCTCATTTTGCAGCTCCGGGTGTAAGCGTAAAAACAGTTTTTCCAAAAAATAAGTTTGGAAATACATCAGGCACAAGTCTTGCTGCTGCACAGACAGCAGGAATTGCAGCTCTTCTTTTTGAGTGGGCGATTATCCGGGAAAATGCTCCGTTTTTTACAGGTACAAATGTAAAGCATTATCTCCAGAGAGGGGCGGTGCGCGATGAAAATATGCAGTATCCAAATCAGGAGTGGGGATACGGGCGCATTGATTTGTACCGGACGTTTCAGCTTTTATCATGAGAGGAAACAAGTCTTTCATATAGGAATAGTATACAAAAACAGAGTTTGATTTTTG
>JAUNAX010000045.1:3929-15568 GCA_030527365.1 Eubacteriales bacterium
AAAATGTATGGGAGGTACAAAAGCGTGAAACGAGGAAGCATTTTTGAGCTGGAAGGAGTCCCGAGGATAAGAGAGGCACTGCCGCTTGCACTTCAGCATGTTGTGGCAATGATCGTGGGTTGCGTGACTCCGGCAATTATTGTTTCGGGGGCAGCAGGTCTTGAAAATAAAGAACAGGTTCTTTTAATTCAATCTGCTCTTGTGGTTGCGGCACTGTCCACATTGATTCAGCTTTTTCCAATCGGAAAAAAAGGCGGATTTCCCATCGGTTCCGGACTTCCGATTATTATGGGAGTGAGCTTTGCCTATGTTCCCAGTATGCAGGCGATTGCACAGGGACATGGAATTGGAACGATTCTGGGCGCGCAGATAGTCGGCGGTGTTGTGGCAGTTCTTATGGGGATTTTTGTAAAAAAGATACGTGTGTTTTTTCCGCCTTTAATTACAGGAACGGTTGTGTTTACAATCGGTCTTTCTCTTTATCCCACAGCTATTAATTATATGGCAGGCGGCGTGGGGAGTGAGGATTACGGTTCCTGGCAGAATTGGGCAATCGCGTTTTTTACACTGGCAGTTGTAACAGGTCTGAATCATTTTGGAAAGGGTATCTGGAAGCTTGCTTCTATTTTAATTGGTATCATAGCAGGATACATCGTTTCGATTCCGTTTGGGATGGTAAATTTTGATAAAGTGGGAGAAGCCGGAATTTTCCAGCTTCCGGAATTTCTCCACTTTGGAGTGGAATTTGAGATTTCCTCCTGTGTGGCGATCGGACTTCTTTTCGCCATTAATTCCGTGCAGGCGATTGGTGATTATTCTGCAACTACTATCGGCGCTATGAATCGGACACCTAAGGATCAGGAGCTTCAGAGCGGAATCGTAGCCTATGGTCTTTCTAATATGGCAGGCGCTCTCTTTGGAGGACTTCCAACTGCAACATTCAGCCAGAATGTTGGTATTGTGACAACAACAAAGGTAGTTAACCGGTGTGTTCTTGGGCTTGGGGCAGTGCTCCTGGGAGTTGCGGGAATTGTTCCGAAATTTTCTGCAATCCTTACAACCATTCCCCAGTGCGTGCTTGGCGGTGCAACGGTTTCTGTATTTGCCTCTATCGCTATGACGGGTATGAAGCTTGTGGCTTCCGCGGAGATGGATTATCGAAATTCTTCTATTGTAGGTCTTGCGGCAGCACTTGGAGTAGGCGTATCACAGGCAACGGCAGCGCTTGCCACGTTTCCGGAATGGGTAACTATGATTTTTGGAAAATCACCGGTTGTTCTTGCAACGATCATTGCAGTGGTGCTGAACGTTATTCTTCCCAAATCCAGGGTGGAAAAGGAAGAAGAGAAAAAGCAGGGGAGACGGATCAGGAAAAAACTGGAAAGCGACCATAAAGAGTTTGAGAAATAGAAAACAGGAAAAATATACGGTTTTTTGAGATGAAAGTCTTAAGAGACCGTATTTTTTTGAGTAAAGAAGTCTTACATATAATCAAAACTTTTGGTATAATTCTCAGAAAAAAGATTTATACAGGAAGGTGTTGGGGAAAAACATGGATCTTACAGTGAACGATGTGAAAAAATTATGGGATCATCGATGTGCAGTTCTTGTTGCGGGAAAAGGTGGTTTGGATCGTGTGGTAAAATATTATGACATGATAGAACAGCCGGAGTTCAAACCTTGGCTGAAAGAGAACGTGTTGATGATTACAACCGGGTATGTGATTCGAAACAATAAGAAAGCTCTTCTGGAGTTAATTCAGGCTATGAATGACGCGGACTGCGCAGCTCTTGCAATCAAGACTCGTTTTTTTGAAGAGTTTCCAAAAGAAGCACTCGATCTGGCAGATAAGCTTGAACTACCTCTTTTCTTCCTTAATAACGATGTAGGGTTTGTAGAAGTGGTTTATCCGGTAATGGTCGCCATTGTGGAAACAAAAAATAATGTGGAGCTTTTTACAAGATACCAGATTGGAGATTATAACCGGAAACAGCTGGACAGCGATCTGTTTATGGAAATTTTAAATGGAAAGATTACGCAGGAGGAAGAATTGGAATACAAGATAAATTCCCTTCACTGGCCGCAGGGACCGCTTCGTTTTCTTCTGTTTCAGCTTCGCGAAGGAAGTTATGCTATGGCTTCCAAGAATGAAAATATGGAAAAAATCTATCGAAATATACAGGGGTATCTGGAGACAGAGAAGATATGGGGAACGGTAATTGCGAGAAAGAGCGAGTGTATCTGTATCATAAAGGATACCAATCAGGAAAAGGTTAGATTTTTTTGCAGAGAGATTAGAAGACGTATTATCAGTCGCTATAAATATGAGTGTGTAGTAGGAGTATCTTGTGTTTTTTACAGCTATCTGAAGATGAAGGATGCCTTTCAGGAGGCAAGAGATGCTGTACGTATTGTACAGTGCACAGGAATGGATACAGATGTTCTTTATATAGAAGAATTTCCTTTTGAACATATTATAGCCAAAATGAGCCGAGAGGATTAC
This sequence comes from Eubacteriales bacterium, assembly GCA_030527365.1. Taxonomy (GTDB): domain Bacteria; phylum Bacillota; class Clostridia; order Lachnospirales; family Lachnospiraceae; genus Blautia_A. The sequence continues at coordinate 6,433 of JAUNAX010000045.1, forward strand.
ATACGGGAATATGTTAGTGAGACACTGGGGTGTTTGGAGATTTATGACAGGGATCACGATTCCGATATGGAACAGACTCTGGAGATTTTACTGAAAAATCAAGGATCCAAAACTAAGGCAGCGGAGGAACTGTTCCTTCACAGAAATACTATGACATACCGGGTAAAGCAGATTGAGAAAATGCTGAAGTGCAATCTGATGCTCGCGGACGATCAGATGAGGCTGGGACTGGCTTTGAAGCTGAAACGTTACCTGAAGGAATAAAAAAGATGGTAATTGTGCACTGAGAACAAAATTATGACGAGGTTTTTGTTGTTAAAATACATAAAAATAAATGCAAAATATGATATACTCTAGGAGTAATGAGCCGATGTTTATGGACATACATCGGCTTTTTTGTACAATTTTGGCCAAATAATGATGTGCAAAAAAAGATAACGTGTAAGGAGGAAAATGAAAGATCTATGGAACCAAAGAAAAACAATGATATGTCTCAATTGCATATTACAGCAAAAGAACATCCAAAACTCTTTTCCCCCAGTTTAATAACCTTAAATATTATTATGAGTGTTGTAGGAGCGATTATCGGTCTTGAGCTGATTGTTCGTACGGGGGTAACACCGAACACATCTATTGTTGGTGCGTTATTTGCAATTATTTTATCCAGGATCCCGATTAAGTTTTTACAGAGATACAGAAGTGTACACTGTCAGAACCTGATTCAGACCTCTATTTCAGGAGCTACCTTCTCAGCGGCAAACAGTCTTCTTCTGCCTATAGGAATTCCTGTTTTAATGGGACGTCCGGAGCTGATGATGCCGATGCTGATTGGAGTATTTATTGCAACAGTGATTGATGCGACAATTCTTTACAAAACATTTGATACGGAAATGTTTCCGGCTGAGGGCGCATGGCCTCCGGGAGTTGCTTCTGCGCAGGCAATTCTTGCAGTAGTAGAAAAAGGAAAAAAGGCAATGCTTCTCATTGCTGGCGGTGCGATTGGAGTTGCAGGAAAAATGGTGGGAATCCCGACAGATCTTTTGGGAGTTTCCTGGTTTGGCGATTTTGTGGCAATGTCAGCTCTTGGTGTGGGCAGTCTTGTGATTGGATTTGTAAAGGATAGAACAGATCTGAGTGCAACTCCAATGTTTCAATATATGCCGCATGGAATTATGATTGGAGCCGGGCTGATTGCGCTGTTACAGGTTTGTAAAATGCTTTTTGCCAAGAAGAGCGGAGAAGATGCAAGTGCAGCCGGTCAGTTTACACAGAGCATGGGTAAAATGAAACGTGCACTTGGATGGGGATATGTAGCGTACTTTGTAATGGCACTGATTCTGGCACTTACGACAGGTATTTTTTTTGAAATGTCACCGTTTAAGCTGGTTTTATGGTTACTGTTTTCCGCATTTGCAGCAATCGGATCTGAGTTGATTGTGGGGATTTCTGCAATGCACTCCGGATGGTTTCCGGGCTTTGCAACAGCACTTATTTTTCTGCTTCTTGGTATGCTTCTGGGATTTCCGTCTATTGCACTTGGAATTATGGTAGCTTATACAGCAGCGACAGGTCCAGCATTTTCGGATATGGCATACGATCTGAAATGTGGTTATATTCTCAGAGGAAACGGAGCAGATCCGGAACTCGAAAAAGTAGGAAGAAAACAACAGTATCTTTCTGAAATTGTTGCATTTGCAGTTGCGTTTGTTATGGTGGCACTCCTTGCAAATAAATATTTCTCACAGGGACTTTTTGCTCCGGTATCATCTACATTTGTAACCACGATTGAAGCAGGTGCAGGTGGGGAAATTGCAAAATGGCTTATGATTTGGGCTGTTCCGGGAGCCATTATCCAGCTTCTTGGCGGTTCCAAACAGATTGGTGTATTATTTGCAACTGGTCTTCTTGTAGGAAGCACTGTAAATGGTCTTACAATTCTTGGAGCATTGGCAATCCGTTTTATCGTTGTAAGAGCGAATAAAGAATATGAACAGACCTTGAATATCCTTGGAGCAGGAGCACTGGCAGGAGCTGCCCTTTATAGCTTTTTTACTGCCACACTGGCTCTTGGGAAAAAGAAATAGAGCATAACAAAAAGGAGATGGTATTATGTTAATGAAACAGATTTTAGAGGCATATGACGTATTGGATGACAGTTTTGTAACTGGAAAAAAAGTAGAAGAATATTTAAGGGGAATTAAAGCAGATGCAAGTATAGAGGTCTATGAATTAAAAGGACCAAAAGGAAGTACAGATATGGTACGCGTTATGATTCCAGGAACAATGGGAAAAACCAGAGGCGGTACTGCACCAACAATCGGCCTTCTGGGAAGGCTCGGAGGAATCGGAGCACGTCCGGAGCGTATTGGATTTGTATCTGACGGTGACGGTGCTCTCGTAGCAGTTGCATTGGCAGCAAAGCTTCTTGATATGCAAAATAAGGGAGATATGCTGGAGGGGGATGTTTTTATCTCTACACACATTTGTCCGAATGCGCCTACTGCGCCGCATGATCCGGTTCCGTTTATGGGATCTCCGGTTGAAATGTCGCAGGTAAACAAAGAGGAGGTAAGCCCTGAACTGGATGCGATTCTTTCGGTTGATACTACAAAGGGAAACAGAGTAATTAATACAAGAGGCTTTGCTATTTCGCCAACGGTAAAAGAAGGATATATTTTAAGAACCTCAGAGGATCTTCTGGATCTGATGCAGATTACAACAGGAAGACTTCCTTATGTATTTCCTCTGGCAACACAGGATATTACTCCATATGGAAACGATGTTCATCATCTCAACAGTATTCTTCAGCCGTGTACAGCAACAGATGCGCCGGTAGTTGGAGTGGCTGTTACAGCTGAGACAATGGTTCCGGGCTGTGCAACAGGAGCAACTCACGCAGCAGATGTGGAGGAGGCAGCAAGATTCATGCTTGAGGTAGCAAAAGCATTTGGAAGAGGAAAATGTAAATTCTACGATGAAGAAGAATATGAAAGACTTGTAAAATTGTATGGAGATATGAAGAACCTTCAAACATTAGGTCAGGAATAAGAGGTGGGATAGATGAAGATTGGAGCAATTACTATAGGACAGTCCCCAAGAGTGGATGTAACAGCTGATATTAAAGATATTTTCGGAAACGATGTGGAAATACTGGAAGCAGGTGCCCTGGATGGATTAAGCTGTGAGGAAATAGAAAAATTTGCTCCTGAGGATGGGGATTACGTCCTCGTTTCCCGTTTAAAAGATGGCTCATTTGTAACATTTGCAGAGAGATTTATCCTGCCGCGTCTACAGGAAGCCATTGATAAAATGGAGGACGCCGGATGTAGATTCATTATGTTTTTCTGTACTGGAAATTTTCCGGATACGCTTGCATCCAAAAAAATCCCTCTCATCTATCCATGTACGATATTGGAGCGTATCGTGCCTTTGATGACAAAACAGTCTCAGATTATTTGTGTGACACCATCTGAGCTTCAGCTTACACAGTCAGAGGAAAAGTGGAAAAATCATGTAAGCAGAGTAACTTCCGTTGCAGCGAATCCTTATGACAGTTGGGAACAGCTGGAAAAGACGGCTGAGAGGGTAAAAGATATGGAAGGGGATCTCATCGTCCTGGACTGCATTGGATATAGCCAGAAAATGAAGGATATGTTTACTGAAAAAACAGGTAAGATGGTGATTCTTCCAAGGACGCTGCTGGCGCGTGTCTGTTCTGAGGCGACTGACGTAAAAGGAGGACAATGAGATGAAAATAACAGAAACAGCAAAAAGAATCCTTCGCTCCTGTCTGAACGCAAAAGAAGGAGAAGAGGTTCTTGTTGTTACAGATGACACCCGCCTGAATATAGGCCAGGCACTTTATGAGGCATCGAAGGAATTAAAGTGTGAGGGCATGCTCATAGTAATGCAGGAGAGAGAATTAAACGGGGAAGAGCCGCCAAAAGCTGTTGCTGAGGCTATGAAAAGGGCAGATGTGGTAATTGCGCCTACAGCGAAATCCATTACCCATACAAATGCCAGGATTGAAGCGGCGAAAGCAGGAACCCGTGTAGCTACCATGCCGGGTATCACAGAGGAAATGTTTCTGCATGGTGCGATGACGGCAGATTATGATAAAGTGGAGAAACTCACTGCAAGCATCACAGAGCTTCTTACAAAAGCAAAAACGGCGCGTATTGAAAAAGAAGGATATAACTTAACGATTTCGCTGGAGGGAAGAAAGGGAGTTCCCAGTCCGGGAGTATATAGAGAGCCGGGGCAGTGTGGCAATCTTCCGTCCGGAGAGGCATATATTGCACCGCTTGAGAACGGTTCAGAAGGAGAAATGATTATTGATGGTTCTATGGTAGGCATCGGCAAGCTGGATTCCCCGCTCCATATGGTAATCTCTAACGGAAAGCTTTGCAGTGTAAGCGGTGAAAAAAGTGAAAATCTGGAAGTGCTTCTGGAAAATCCGGAAAATGGAACCCTGTGTGAGCTGGGAATCGGGACAAATGAGGAAGCCATGCTGAATGGAATTATTCTGGAAGATGAAAAAGTATATGGAACAGTCCATATAGCATTTGGAACAAACACTTCTTTCGGAGGAGTAAACAAAGCCGCCTGCCATATGGATGGTATTATTTTAAAGCCAACCTTATACCTGGATGATCTGCTTGTAATTGAAAACGGCATTTTTATGGTATAATACGAGGAGAAAAAGTGTATGAAAAAGTTTAAAATAGGTCTGATCCGTGTTCTGACAACGGATAACGAGAAGGTGCTTTATGCACATGAAAAACTGATTCGGGAGTATTTTCCGGATTTGGATGTGGAAACAAAATGTATTCCGGATCAGCCAGAGGGAATTCACAGCCCTGAGCTTGGAGAGATTGCAATTCCGAAGATTGTTGCTACAGCAAAAACTTTCACTGATGCAGATATGATTATTGTAAGCTGTGCAGATGATCCAGCGGTAAAAGAGATACGCAAAGAGCTTCCGGGGATTCCAGTAACAGGAGGAGGAGAGACAACTCTTGCACTTGCTTCAAAATATGGCAGCAAGATTGGTGTTCTGGGAATCACAGATTACCTTCCGAGAGCATATCAGGAGGCGGAGAAAAGATACACCATCATCAAGGGGAAACCAGATTGCGTAAACAGTACGCTGGATCTTCTCACTCCCGAGGGAGAGAAAGCCATGTTGGAGGAGGGAGTACACCTTAGAGAGCAGGGAGCAGAGGTACTGGCGCTTGCCTGTACCGGACTTGCCACTATCGGAATTGCAGGTAAGCTGGAGAAAGCTGCAGGAATCCCTGTGGTGGATCCGGTAATTGCAGAGGGTATGTTTGCTTATTTTGAGAGCGTTCGTAAACAGAGAATGTAAATGTATAAAAATATTACCGTACAGAATTGATTTTCCGTACGGTAATATTTTTTACGTTCAGACGAGCATTATTTTCTTGAAACAAAATGCGGAAGTCCGTCTTCTCCCACAGGAAGTGCGACAGTTCCCTGAACAAGCGGGCGGGCATAGCGGATGAAATCTTCTGTCACATCGGTTCCGTCTTCCTTTATCCATGAAAGGGGAACCGTTTTTTCTTTATTACAGATATGATTCACATCTTCAAGACCGCATTCCATCTTATAAGAGCCGTCCTCTGTCTCTCTGCGGATAAAGGAAACCATTTTTCCTGTCTCGCCTTTAAGGGCAGCCTGTACGCCGAACTGTCCGGCTTCAATGGCTTCCTGCTGGTCGGTAAGGGAGAGCATAGAAGCGGAGCAGCGCTGGCTGACATTCAGCTCTACAGAGCGGGCTTTTATTCCAAGGCGATTTCTTACAAGATTTTCCAGGTATTTTCCGCAGCCTGCAAGCATTTTGTGACCGAAGGTGTCTGTTCCCACGGAACTGTCGTACTCACAGATAAAAGTACCGTCTGCATCGTGGATTCCCTCAGATACGCAGACTACTACATTACAGTTTTTCTTAAGGCATTCTTCTACTTTTGAAAGAAAGGCTTCCTGGTCAAAGTCTGTTTCCGGAAGGTAGATAAGAAGAGGATTGTCTCCTTCATATCTTCGTGCAAGTGCAGAAGCGCCTGTAAGCCAGCCTGCGTGGCGGCCCATGATTTCAACAATGGTAACGGAATTTTTCTCATAAACATTTGCATCGAGAATAATCTCACGTACAGTGGAGGCTACATAACGTGCAGCGCTTCCGAAACCTGGCGTGTGGTCTGTGCATACAAGATCATTGTCGATGGTTTTTGGTTCTCCGATAATACGGATGTCACTGCCCACAGAAGCGGCATACCGGGAAAGCTTGCTTACCGTATCCATAGAATCGTTGCCGCCGATGTAGAAAAACCAGCCGATATTCAGCTCTTCAAATTTGGCAAATAAGGCAGGATAAACCGGATCTTCCAGAGATTCAGGAAGTTTATAACGGCAGGAACCAAGGTAAGCGCCGGGAGTATGTGTCAGGCAGGAGAGGGTTTCTCCTGGAAGGGTTTCCTGGAAATCCAGGATCGTTCCATTTAAAAAACCTTCGATTCCGTTTACCATTCCATATACGTGTTCGATTATATCCGGGTGTTTCAGACCTTCTGATACTACGCCGTAAAGACTGCTGTTGATAACTGCGGTAGGACCGCCGGACTGTCCTACTATCAGATTTTTCTTTGTCATAATAACCTCCAAAATAGTATTCTGTAATCCAGTATACCATAAGGTTACTGTTTTTTCATTCCTTTTTCATGGAAAAAAGAAAAGGATTGTAGTATAATTACTGAGAGCAGCAGTAAGCTGCCTTGTATGAGTGGGAAAATTTTGCAGACAAGGAGAACATTTATGGCAAATAAGAAACCAAAAAAGAAGAAAACGGCAGGAGACATTGTTTTAAGTCTCATACTTGTAGCCGCAATCTGTGTTTTCTGCTATGCAGCGTTTAATTTGTTCCATATCTACACGGAATATAAGAAGGGTACGGACGAGTATAATAATCTTGTGCAGATGGCTGTAACGGAAAAAGAGCCGGATGTGGAAATGAAACCGGCAGAGGAGCAACCCCTGAAGCCTCCTATGGACATTGATTTTCATACTCTTCAAAGCGTGAATCCGGAGGTGATCGGCTGGATTTATGTGGAGGCTCTTGACGGAGTAAATTATCCCGTTGTCCAGGCAGCAGATAATGACAAGTATCTGCATCTCACATATGAGGGAAACTATAATTTTGCGGGAACAATTTTTATAGACTACGAAAACAGCAGTGATTTTAATGATTGCAATACGCTTGTATACGGACATAATATGAAAAACGGTTCCATGTTTGGGCAGCTTAAAAAATTTACTGAGAATGAGGAAACATTTAATAAAAGTAAATATTTCTGGATTTTTGTTCCCGGAAAAGCGTACAGATATGAGATTATTTCTGCCTACACAACTTCTGTGAACAGCGATACATATACGCTGTTTAAAGGACCGGGAGAAGAATATCTTCAGTATTTAAGTACAATAAAAGGATATTCTGAGCTGAAACAGGAGACGGCAGATACAAACATCAAAGATAAGATTATAACCCTGTCTACCTGTACAGGAAATGAAGCCACAAGATATGTAGTGCAGGGAAAACGTGTGGATACCATTGAAACAGAATAGGGGGCACTTTTTATGGAAAAAGAAGTGGAAAGGCTGCAGGAAATCATAGATACGCACGATAATATTGTATTTTTCGGAGGCGCAGGTGTGTCTACGGAAAGCGGTATTCCGGATTTTCGAAGTCAGGACGGGCTTTATCATCAGCAGTATGATTTTCCACCGGAAACTATTTTGAGCCATACATTTTTTATGCGTCATCCGGAGGAATTTTATCGTTTTTACAGAGATAAAATGCTTTGCGATACGGCGAAGCCAAATGAGGCGCATTTAAAGCTTGCAGAGCTGGAAAGAACCGGCAAGCTGAAAGCAGTCATCACCCAGAATATTGATAATCTCCATCAGCAGGCAGGGAGTAAAAAGGTTCTGGAGCTTCATGGAAGCGTGTACCGAAACTACTGTATGGACTGCGGCAGATTTTATGATTTTTCTTATATGAAAGAAAGCAGCGGTGTGCCGAAGTGCCAATGCGGAGGGATTATTAAGCCGGATGTGGTTCTTTATGAGGAAGGGCTAGATGATCAGGTAATCAGAGAGTCTGTACGGGCAATTAGTGAAGCGGAGGTTCTGATTATCGGGGGAACGTCACTTTCCGTTTATCCGGCAGCAGGTCTGATCGATTATTTCCGGGGAGAGCATCTTGTTGTCATAAATAAATCGTCCACACCCCGGGATCAAAATGCGGATCTTCTTATTAAACTGCCTATTGGCAGAGTATTTTCACAAATAAAAGCGGGAGGAGTGTGAAAAATGGGACTACTTTATGAGGTGGGAGATACTGTTACATTAAAAAAAGAGCATCCATGCGGAAGCAGGGAGTGGGAAATCCTTCGTGTGGGAGCAGATTTTCGCCTGAAATGCTGCGGCTGTGGTCATCAGATCATGGTTCCCCGCAAAATGGTGGAGAAAAATACAAAAAAACTTGTGAAAAAGTAAAAATTTGCTTTACAAGCACATTTTAATATGATAGAATTAAAAACCGTGATATATTTTCATATCCTTGCTCTTTGTTGACAGGCAGAGGGCCAAAAGACCATAAGGAGGTAAGACAAGCATGAACAAATACGAATTAGCATTAGTTGTGAGTGCCAAAGTTGAAGACGAAGTACGCGATGCCGTAGTAGAGAAGGCAAAAGGCTACATTACACGTTACAACGGTACAATCACAGAAGTTGAAGAATGGGGTAAGAAGAAATTAGCTTACGAAATTCAGAAAATGCACGAAGGCTTCTATTATTTCATTCAGTTTGAAGCAGATGCAGAATGTCCGGCGGAAGTTGAGAGACACGTACGTATCATGGACAACGTATTAAGATACTTAGTCGTTAAAAAAGACGCATAATCTTATATACAACGGATTTTAGAAAGCACCATTAAGAACCCGTTCACTTAAACATCAGAGAGGTAGAAAAATGAACAAAGTCATTTTAATGGGACGCTTAACAAGAGATCCTGAGGTTCGTTATTCCGCAGGAGAAAACGCACTGGCGATTGCCAGATA
>JAUNAX010000046.1 GCA_030527365.1 Eubacteriales bacterium
TTTATTTTGTTGTACTTCCAAAACCACCGTTCCGAACACCTTCTGCAGCGTCGTCCACAGTGATTCCATACTCTACAAAGATTCCCTGCATAAATCCTGTTCCTGCAGGAATCACAAGAGTTTTTCCCTCGTTTGTGTCATTTGTAAGCTTTGCAAAAATATGACCTTCATTGTCTGAATAAAAGTAATCGCTGTCAATAATACCTACAGTATTATTTAACTGCAGGCGGTACTTAAATCCCAGACCGCTTCTGGGATAACATTTCAAAACCCAGTCCTGCTCCATTTCCACGCGGATTCCCGTAGGAATTTTCACGGTTTCTCCAGGCTGTAATGTCACTTCAACAGGAGCAAAGAAATCATATCCTGCGCTTCCGGCAGTCGCCCGCACAGGAAGAGAAATTTCTTTATAAATTTCCCGTGCTTCTTCCGTGGAAACTTCTCCAAAAGTATCTTTCCAGTCTTCCAGAAAACGCGCTTCGCTTACTTTATGAAATTTTGCAATTCTTCTCATATTTTAAGTCTCTCCTTAATCCTGGTAAAGAACTGCTTTTCCCTCTCTGAGAGAAGCTGGAACGTCAATTACTCTCTGGTTGGAAGAACCCTTCCATTTAAGATGCAGTTCTTTTTTGTCAACCTCAAACTCTCCATCTACACAAACATCAAGATAGCGGACGATTTCCAGATTCTGAATTTCCTCCCACAGAGAGCCTGTATACAGCCAGATTGTTTTATCCGGATATTTTTCACGGATTTCCTTTGCAAGAGCTGTTACCCCCTCTACGTTGGCAGAGTGTAGCGGATCACCGCCGGAAAAGGTAATGCCGCTGACATATGCCTTATCCAGCTCCGCCATGATTTCTCTGTGTTCTGCCTCTGTAAAAGGAAGACCGCCCTTGGGATCCCAGGTAATGGGATTCTGGCATTCCCTGCAGCCGTGGGAGCAGCCTGCCACCCACAGAACTACACGAAGTCCGTCTCCGTTTAACATATCGTCTTTCGTTATATTATGGTATCTCATGATTTACGCTTCTTCCGGTACATCTTTCATGCTGAAGCTGATTCTTCCCATCTTGTCTTTTCCAAGGCAGATTACTTTTACCTTGTCGCCAAGTGTGAGAACATCTTCTACACGGTTGATTCTCTCTTTACAGATTTTTGAAATGTGAACCATTCCTTCTTTGCCAGGTGCAAATTCGATAAATGCTCCAAATTCCTTAATGCTTACAACCTTACCTGTGAAAATCTGACCTGCCTCAAAGTCAGTTGCGATAATTTCCACCATTCTCTTCGCTTCATCCATCATTTTCTGGTCTACGCCGCAGATGGATACTGCGCCTTCGTCTGTAATGTCGATTTTTACGCCTGTACGCTCAATAATGGTGTTGATGGTCTTTCCTCTCTGACCTACCACATCACCAATTTTCTGCGGATCGATCTGAATCTGGATGATCTTCGGTGCATACTGTCCCACTGTTTCACGCGGCTTGTCGATACATTTTTCCATAACCTCTGTGAGAATATACTCTCTCGCCTCTTTTGTTCTGCGGATTGCTTCCTCTACGATTGGTCTTGTAAGTCCGTGGATCTTAATATCCATTTGGATTGCAGTGATACCGTCATGTGTACCTGCCACCTTAAAGTCCATATCTCCGAAGAAGTCCTCAAGACCCTGAATATCTGTAAGAACAATATAATCGTCGTCTGTATCTCCTGTCACAAGTCCGCAGGAAATTCCGGCTACCGGTTTCTTAATCGGCACACCTGCTGCCATAAGAGACATGGTAGACGCACAGATACTTGCCTGAGAAGTAGAACCGTTTGATTCAAATGTCTCAGATACAGTACGGATTGCATATGGGAAATCTTCTTCTGCCGGAAGTACAGGTACAAGTGCTCTCTCTGCAAGGGCTCCATGACCAATTTCACGACGTCCCGGTCCTCTGGACGGTTTTGTCTCTCCTACAGAGTAAGACGGGAAATTATAGTGGTGCATATATCTCTTAGATGTCTCAAATTCATCAAGACCGTCAAGACGCTGTGCTTCTGCAAGAGGAGCCAGTGTTGTCATAGTACAGATCTGTGTCTGTCCACGTGTAAACATAGCAGAACCGTGAACTCTAGGAATAATGTCAACCTCAGCTGCAAGCGGACGGATCTGTGTGATCTCACGTCCATCCGGACGTTTGTGGTCTTTTAAAATCATTTTGCGAACTGTCTTTTTCTGATACTGATAAACAGCTTCTCCAAGAACAGCGAGCCACTCTTCTTTTTCTGCAAATGCCTCTGCAAGCTTTTCTGTTACTTTGCGAATATTTTCTTCTCTTGTCTGCTTGTCATCAGAAAATACTGCCTCTTCCATCTCTGCCGGAGGAACGATTTCTTTGATTGCCTCAAAAAGTTCTTCCGGTACTGCACAGGATTCATAAGAATGTTTTTCTTTTCCGCAGTCTGCAACGATAGTATCAATAAATTTGATGATTTCCTGGTTTACTTCGTGAGCTTTGTAAATTGCCTCGATCATTTTGTCTTCCGGAATTTCATTTGCTCCGGCTTCAATCATGATTACTTTTTCTCTTGTGGAAGCAACCGTAAGCTGAAGATCGGAAATATCCTTCTGTGCCAGTGTCGGATTGATCACGTACTCTCCGTCGATCAGACCCACCTGTGTTGTCGCGCATGGACCGTCAAATGGAATATCGGAAATGCAGGTTGCAATAGCAGAACCAAGCATGGCCGGAATCTCCGGATTACACTGAGGATCTACAGACATAACCATATTTACAAGTGTTACGTCATTTCTGTAATCCTTCGGAAAAAGAGGACGCATTGGTCTGTCAATTACACGGGAAGTCAGGATTGCATGTTCACTTGCCTTTCCCTCTCTTTTATTAAATCCTCCCGGGATTTTTCCAACTGCATACATTTTCTCTTCATATTCAACGCTTAATGGAAAGAAATCAATTCCCTCTCTCGGCTCTTTTGATGCAGTTGCAGTAGATAATACAGTGGTATCACCATAGTGCATAAGAGCCGCGCCGTTTGCCTGTTTTGCAACGCGGTCAATATCTACAGTAAGGGTTCTTCCGGCTAATTCCATGGAATAACTTTTGTACATATTCTTTCTCCTTTTCTTCTTGATAACTTCTTTATTGTCTTCTTTATATATATAAATAACTTATAAAGCAGGCGAAATAACAGCAAACAGGGGCGGATGGAAATCCGCCCCTTCCGCATACTAATTATTTTCTTAAACCTAATTTTTCAATCAGTGTACGGTATCTTTCGATGTCTGTTTTCTTCAGGTATGCCAGAAGGCCACGGCGCTGACCTACCATTTTCAGAAGACCACGTCTGGAATGATGATCTTTGTGGTGTGTCTTTAAGTGCTCTGTTAATTCCTGAATTCTTGCTGTAAGAACTGCAATCTGTACCTCTGGTGAACCTGTGTCACCTTCACATCTTGCATATTCTTTCATGATGGCTGTTTTTTTCTCTTTTGAAATCATTTTGATTTCCTCCTTAAAATAATTTAATTAAACCGCCGCATATTAAGAGATGGTCGGAGTGTCCTGTCTCTGAATAAGGGCTGAATTTACCTTCGTTAGTATAACACAAAGATTTTTTCCTGTAAACTCTTTTTTTATTATTTTGCTGCCGAACGCATTTCTTTCTGTCTTTCTATAGGATCATCCTCAAGAAGAGAAAAGGCAATGTTTGTAGCATGATCTGATACACGCTCAAGTCCGGAAACAATGTCTGAGAACATCATTCCTGCACTTGCTGTACATTCGCCTCTTGTAAGACGCTGTACATGGGATTCCTGAAGATAACGCTCCGCATCATCCACCTTATCCTCAAGTTCCAGAATTTCTTCCATATGCTCCTGATTATTATGAGAAAACATATCAAGGGCATATGTAGTTACCTGGATTACCATGCCAAGCATCTCTGACAGCTCTTTCTTTGCCTGGTCGCTGAAGTCGATTCCCCGCTCCATTCTGGAAGCTGCGGCATCTGCAATATTTTCCGCATGATCACCAATACGTTCAATGTCGTTTACTACATGGAACAATCCGCCAATACTTTTTGCATCGTCTGAAGGCAGGGTTGTCTGATTAATCTTCACAAGATAATCGGTAATAGCATGATTAAGGTAATCGATGTTTTTTTCTACCTCATACACTTCCCGGATTTCTTTTTCGTCCAGAGTAAGGAGAGCATTCATTGCTTTTTCCAGATTAGAAATCGCCATCTGACCCATACGCTCCATTTCTCTTGTTGCGTCAAATACAGCCGTTGTAGGAGAAAATACAGATTTTTCTCCAATAAACTGTAAGCCCAGTTCGTCCTGATTTTTCTTTTCCTCTCCGCGCACAAAAAAACCTGTCAGTTTTACAATCTGCTTGATAAACGGAGCAAGGAGAAGAACCTCTGTAAGTTTAATAAGGGTATGCGCATTTGCCACCTCTCTTCCCGGATTGCCGCCGGAAATATAAGAAATAAACTGGGTGATCGGTTCAAGCGCCACGCTTAATACAACGTAAATGATAAAGGTTCCGATAATATTAAACACAAGATGAATCAGGGCAGCCCTTTTCGCATCTCTCTTTCCGCTTAAGCCTGCAAGAAGAGCAGATACACAGGAGCCAATATTGCAGCCCATGATAATAAAGAAACAGATACGTATATCAAGAAGTCCCTGGGTTGCCAGAAGAAGCACAATACCAACTGTGGCAGAGGAACTCTGAAGAACGGTTGTTACAACAAGTCCCACAAGAACAGCCAGAAAATGACTGGTAAGAGATCCCATGATCTCCACTACCTGAGGAGACTCTCTCAAAACAGACATAGAATCTGACATGGTAGTAAGACCCATGAACAGAATACCAAAGCCCAGAAGAACCTCTCCAATACGCTGTATCTTTACTTTTTTGAAAAACATCATCATAACCACACCCGCCATAACGATAGCCGGGGCAAGCGCAGAAAGGTTAAATGATATTAACTGAGAAGTTACTGTTGTTCCAATGTTGGCACCCATGATTACACCGGCTGCCTGATACAGGTTCATAAGTCCTGAATTTACAAAACTTACCACCATGACGGTAGATGCACTGGAGGACTGGATGATTGCAGTGAAAAATGTTCCCACAAGGATTCCTCTGATAGGCGTCTTTGTAAAAAACTCAAGAATGCTTCGCATCTTGGCGCCTGCAACTTTTTCAAGTCCATCGCTCATCTGTTTCATACCGAACAAAAAGAGGCCCAAACCTCCCATTAGTCCAAGAATAATCTCTGCCATTCCTAAATATTCTCCCTTGTATTTTCTCTGTTTCGTCTGTCAAAATATTCCCGCCCAAGAGCCGCATCTGTAAAAATCTGCCGCCGAAGGGCTTCCAGAGACTCAAATTTCTTTTCCGGACGCTGATAATGGAGAAATTCCACTTTGCATTTCTGACCGTAAAGCTCCTCCTCGCAGTCAAAAAAATGGGTTTCTATCCCCAGGAATTCTCCTCCCACCGTAGGCTTGTACCCGATATTCGTCACACCGGAAAAGCATCTGTCTCCAAAATGAGACATCGTGGCATACACCCCGCAGGGCGGCATAAGCTTATCTTTAGACGGAATGATATTTGCAGTGGGGAGCAGAAGCTTGTGCCCCAGTCCTCTTCCATGTTCTACTGTTCCCTCTGTAAAAAAATTCATTCCCATAAGTCTCTGGAATTTTTCCATGTTTCCTTTTTTTAACTCTTCCCTTATATAGGTACTGCTGATTTTTCTGTGTCCTTCCATCTCTTTTGAAATGACATCTGTATGAAAACCGTATTTTCTTCCCATCTCTTTTAAAAGAGACGGCGTTCCCTTTCTCTCATATCCGAAACGATAATCCTCGCCTACTGCCACATATTCTGCCTGCAGATTTCCCACCAGGATTTCCTTTACAAAATTTTCGGCTTTTATATGGCGAATACGCTCATTCAACGGACACTCCAGAAGCATATCCACGCCCATTTCCTCCACAAGGCGACACCGTTCCTCTCTGGAAAGAATCATCTTTTCCGACACATCAAAAGCAAAAAGAACAGCCGGAATCCCAAGCTCTTTTTTCTGTTTCAGAATGCTTTTTACCAGCTTCTGATGACCTTTGTGAATGCCGTCAAACTTTCCCAGAGTGACTGCACTTTTGGGAAGATGGGGAAACTCTTCTGTAATTTTCAAGTATTCCATATGCCACTCCTATATTTATACGAACATTTTCACAGGAAAATATTGCTGTCTTTTCTGCTTCCACTGATAAATCCCTGTAAAAACCCCGTTGCTTGTGTACATACGAACCCGGCCTTCTCTTACATCACCTTTTACAAGTCCCTCATGAAGCGGATTTCCATTTACAAGAAGACGATCTCCCTCTTCCTCTGCGTATACAGCAGGATAAGAAGAAAGCACCTCCTCAATGGAAATGATCTTTTCTTCAATAATTCCGGATTTCACTGCCTCTTCTGTCTCCTGAAGAGTCATACTCTGTTCCAGGGTAAAATCTCCGGATTTTGTCCGAAGGAGAGCTTCCATTGCTCCACCACAGCCGAGTTTTTCTCCCATATCATGGCAAAGCGTTCTGATATACGTTCCCTTACTGCAGGAGACCCGCATTTTTACAAGCGGAAGATGAATTTCCAGAATTTCAATCTGGTAAAAATGTACAGGGCGGGCTTTTCGCTCCACTTCTTTTCCCTCTCTGGCAAGCTCATACAATTTTTTTCCATTCACTTTAAGGGCAGAATACATGGGAGGAACCTGAAGCTGCTCCCCAATAAAGGAAGATGCAGCATTTTTAATTTCCTCCTCTGTGACAGAAACCTCTTTTTCTTTTAAAACAGTTCCTGTCATATCCTGCGTATCTGTGGAAACACCAAGACGCATAACTGCCTCGTACGTCTTTTCTTTTTCTGTGAGAAGCTCCACAAGACGGGTTCCCTTTCCAAGAGCTACCGGAAGAACTCCCTCCGCCTCCGGATCGAGCGTTCCCGTATGGCCTATTTTTTTCATGTGAAGGATTCCGCGAAGCTTTGCCACTACATCATGAGAGGTATAACCTTTTTCTTTTCTGATTACAATAATTCCATTCATATTCTGTCGTCAGTCTTCCTGTTCCTGAAGCTGTTTTTCAATCTGAGCAGTAATATTATTTACCACATCGTACATGGAGCCCCGCAAATCGCAGCCAGCAGCTCTTGTGTGACCGCCGCCTCCGAAAAACACAGCAATTCTGCTTACATCAACTTTTCCGTTGGAGCGCATGGATACTTTAAATATCTGGCTTTCTGTCTCATAAAGGAACAGGGCAACTTCCACTCCCTGTGTCAGACGGAGCTGGCTCACAATTCCGTCCAGATCCTTTCCGTCCACACCGTAGAAATCCATATCCTTCTTTTTCATATAGCCTACAATACATTTTCCATTCTGAAGCATAATGCTTTCTGCAAGCACACGTCCCATTACCTGATTCTGAATGTACGTCTTCTGATAAAAAGACTCATCAATGATCCGGCTGAAATTAAATCCTGTTTTCATAAGCTCGCCTGCAATACACATGGTCTCCGGAGTTGTAGAAGAATACTGAAACACACCGGTATCATGCGCCATTCCCGTATAAATAGAAGCAGCAACAGAACGATTTACCTTTTCTTTATCCAGAAGCCCGTAAAGCACCTCGCTGGCGGAGCTTATATCTCCCCGGATATAATTTATATCTGCAAATCCCGGATTACTGATATGATGATCGATACATACTGTTTTTTTCGCACTTTCAAAATATTCTCCTGCAGGTGCGATCCGCTCTTTTGCACTTACATCACAGGTAACAAAAAGATCGTATTCCTTTTTACCTTCTGCTTCTGTTTTTATCTCATCAATCCTGTCAATATGGCCAAATACCGGCTTTGGATGATCAAGATATATATCAACCTGTATATCCGGATACCACTCCTTTATATACAGATACAGAGCCATACAGGAGCCCACACAGTCCCCGTCGGGACGTATGTGACCTGAAATAGCCATTGTCTTTACCTGCTCCAGTACCTCTGAAATATTATTCATACGCGCTCTACCTCGCTATTCTTCTGTTTCCCTGCCGGAAGCATCTTTCTTTGTCACATCGTCAATAAGTTTTGACATATTTACTCCATATTCAATGGATTCATCAAGAATAAAGCGGATTTCCGGAGTATTGCGAAGATTTAAGTTTCTGGCAAGCTGTCTTCTGATATAGCCCTCTGCGCTGGAAAGCCCTTTAATAGTGTCTTCCTTTGCTTCTTTTGAGCCAAAAACACTGATGTATGCCTTACATGTTTTTAAATCGGGAGCAACCTCCACAGCCATCACAGATGTCATAGGATGAATACGCGGGTCTTTGATCTCATTTCGGATGATCGTGCTTAACTCTTTTTGCACCTCTCCGTTAATCCTGGTATTCTTAATGCTGTTTTTTCTCATTTATGCCTCACTCCTATCTTGGCACTTCCACCATGATATATGCTTCTACTATATCATCTTCTTTTAAATCATTAAAGTTATCAAATACAAGACCGCACTCGTATCCTGCTTTTACTTCTTTTACATCATCTTTAAATCTCTTAAGAGATGCAAGATCGCCCTCGAAAATCTGATCGCCCTCTCTGGAAATACGAACCTTGCAGTTTCTCTGGAAGTATCCGTCCAGAACATAGCTTCCTGCGATTGTACCTACACCAGAAGCCTTGAAAAGCTGACGAACCTGTGCGTGACCGATCACCTTCTCCTCGAATACAGGGTCAAGCATACCCTTCATAGCAGCTTCCACATCTTCGATTGCCTGATAGATAACGCGGTACAGACGCATATCTACACCTTCCTGCTCTGCAAGCTGTTTTGCAGTTGCGTCCGGACGCACGTTAAATCCAATGATGATCGCATTTGAGGTTGCAGCAAGACTTACGTCAGATTCATTGACAGCACCAACACCACCATGAATTACTTTTACTACAACTTCTTCGTTGGAAAGCTTTGTAAGACTCTGTTTTACTGCTTCCACAGAACCCTGTACATCTGCTTTGATAATAAGAGGAAGCTCTTTTAAATCGCTCGCCTGAATCTGGTCGAATAGATTATCAAGAGAGAGCTTACCTTTTGTTTCCTCAAGAAGACGA
Organism: Eubacteriales bacterium; assembly: GCA_030527365.1. Lineage (GTDB taxonomy): Bacteria > Bacillota > Clostridia > Lachnospirales > Lachnospiraceae > Blautia_A. The sequence continues at coordinate 9,192 of JAUNAX010000046.1, forward strand.
TTCTTATTCTCAGATACAAAGGCGCCTGCAAAGTTTTTCGCCTCTTTGTCACTGTCAAAGGACATAAGGATCTCACCTGCATTCGGAACATCTCCGAGACCGAGAATCTCAACAGGGGTAGAAGGACCAGCTTCTTTTACTCTGCGTCCCTTATCATCCATCATGGCACGAACCTTACCGCTGCATGCACCTGCCGCAATAAAGTCACCCACATGAAGAGTTCCCTTCTGTACAAGAATCGTTGCCACAGGACCTTTTCCTTTGTCAAGCTGTGCCTCGATTACAAGACCGCGCACGGAACGTTTCGGATTTGCTTTCAGCTCACATACTTCTGCTGTCAGAAGAATCATCTCAAGAAGAGTTTCAATTCCCTCTCCTGTATGTGCAGATACCGGAACAAAGATTGTGCTTCCGCCCCAGTCCTCAGGAATCAGTTCGTACTCGGAAAGCTCCTGTTTTACACGCTCTACATTTGCGCTTGGCTTATCAATTTTATTGATGGCAACAATAATCTCAACGCCTGCTGCCTTTGCATGGCTGATTGCCTCTACTGTCTGCGGCATCACACCGTCGTCTGCGGCAACGACAAGAACTGCAATGTCTGTGGAATTTGCACCACGCATACGCATGGCAGTAAACGCCTCATGTCCCGGTGTATCCAGAAAAGTAATCTTCTGGTCATTCACATTTACAACGTAAGCACCGATATGCTGTGTGATTCCGCCAGCCTCACCTCTTGTCACACTTGTATTTCTGATTGCATCAAGAAGGGAAGTTTTACCGTGGTCAACGTGACCCATAACACATACAACCGGAGGTCTTGGAACCATCTTGGATTCGTCTTCCTCTTCTTCTTTCAGAAGCTCCTCGATCACGTCCACTTTTTCTTCCTGTTCTGCAATAATATCGTATTCCAGAGCAATTTCCTGTGCTTTTTCAAAATCAATCTCATGGTTTACCGTTACCATGATTCCCTGCATAAACAATTTTTTCACAATGACAGACGGCTGCATTTTCATTGCCTCTGCAAGTTCACGGATTGTCATTTTCTCCGGAAGCGTAATCTCCTTAACCTCCGGTTTTTTCTCTTCCTGCTTTGGCTGCGGAGTCGGTTTCTGAAGTGCTTTCGGAAGTCTCTGATTCTGGCGTCCGCCTCCCTGGTTTGGTCTTCTTCCGCCGCTCTGATTCTTCTCAAAATCTTTCTTCTTGTTCTTATTTTCTCTGTCGCGCTCTCTCTTGCTGTCTTTGGAAGTCTTGGTAAGCTCCGGTGCAAATGCCATATCTCCGGAACTGCTGCTCTTTCTTCCACCCTGACGTCCGCCTGCCCGGTTCTGACCGCCACCAAAACGATTGTCACGGCTGCTGCCGTCTCTTCCTTCGTTTCTGCCCTGGCCGCCCTGAGGTCTTCCCTGAGAAAATCTTCCTCTGTTCTCCCGATTTTCTCTGTTCTCTCTATTATCTCTGTTATCACCAGGTCTTGCGGCGCTGCGTCCTGCATTTTCTCCGCCTCTTACCGGGCGACTGCCTCTTCCTTCCCCATTTCTTGGTGAACGGTTCTGGAAACGGGAATTGTCTCTTCTCTCGCCTTTTTCTCCTGCACGGCCGTCTCTTGGTGCGCCCGTCCGGTTCTGTGCGCCGTTGTTTCTCTCTCCGCCTCTTGCCGGGCGGCTGCCTGCGCCTTCATTCTGTTTCTGGGAAGCATTTCCCTGAGGAGCGATCTTTGTCTCCTGTGCCTTTACATTCTGCTGACGTTTCTCATTATTTCCCTGTGGGCGCGCCGGCTTTTTGTCACCTGTAGGTTTCTTTCTGTTTTTTCCTCCGTCACTTGCATTCTGTGCGTGGAATACGCGGATAATATTTTTCTTTTTCTTCGGTGTCTCCGCCTCTGCGTTCACCGCTGTTACCTTTTCTTCTGTCTTGGGAGTATCCAACTTTGTCATTTGCTCCTTTCCCATATTTTTAAATTTTTGTTTTACCATAGCAGCCTGTGCTTCATCCACATTGCTCATGTGGCTTTTGACATCTACGCCGCCGGATTTTAAACATTCAATCACTTCTTTGTTCTGCCTGCCAAGTTCTTTGGCAAGCTCATGTACTCTGATTTTCGACATTTACATACCTCCTTCAGCAGCACGAGGTCCTTTCGGACTATTTTTCCAGCTCTTTCATAATTGCTTTCGCAAAATTTTCATCCTGCACGGCAAGGCAGGCACGGTATTCTTTTCCCATTGCCCTGCCCAAGCTTTCCTTATCTCCATGAAAATAAATCGGAACCTGGTAAAAACTGCACATATTCCGAAATTTCTTTTTCGTGTTTTCAGAGGCGTCTTCTGCTGCCACAACAAGAAATCCATTTCCTGTTTTCACAGATTTTTCAGTGGAAAATTCTCCGCTTACGGTTTTTCCCGCTTTTGTGGCAAGTCCTATCAAAGATAAAATTTTACTGTTTGTCAATCTGTGCAAACTCCTTTTTCAGCTCTTCATAAACAGCTTCCGGAATCTGTGTCTTCAAAGACCTTTCCAGACCGCGATTTTTCACAGCCTTTTCCAGACACTCTGAAGACCGGCATATATAAGCTCCCCGTCCGTTCTTTCTGCCTGTGGCGTCAAGAAGGATTTCGCCTTCTGCTGTTTTTAAGACTCTGAGCATTTCTTTTTTATTTTTCATTTCCCTGCAGCCGGTACACTGGCGCATGGGAATTTTTCCCTTTGTGCTCATACTTCTTCTGCCGCTTCTGCTTCCGGCTCCTCTTCACAAACATCTTCCAAATCTGCTTCTTCCACAGAAACCTCTTCTATTTCAAAGATTTCCTCACCTGCGGAGATTTCCTCTGCCCCAGAAGCTTCCTCTGTTTCTGTCGGTTCTTCCTCATAGTCATAGAAGTCGCCGGATTCTCTTGCCTGTGTCTCACTCTTAATATCAATCTTAAATCCTGTCAGTCTTGCTGCAAGACGGGCATTCTGCCCTTCTTTACCGATTGCAAGAGAAAGCTGATAATCCGGAACTACAACAAGAGCGGATTTCTCATCCGGATCAGCCATAACTGCAATTACTTTCGCAGGACTTAAAGCATTCTCGATTAAGATCGCCGGATTTTCATCCCAGTTGATAATATCGATTTTTTCTCCGCGAAGCTCGTTTACAATCGCTCCTACACGGGCACCGTTCATACCAACACATGCCCCTACCGGATCCACATCCGGATCGTTGCTCCATACGGCGATTTTTGTACGGGAGCCTGCTTCACGTGCAATACTCTTAATTTCCACAGTTCCGTCTTTTACCTCTGCAACCTCGGACTCAAACAATCTCTTTACAAGTCCCGGGTGAGTTCTGGAAACAAGAATGCGCGGTCCCTTCGGTGTATCCTTTACCTCCAGAATGTATACTTTAATATGTTCTGTAGGTTTAAATACTTCTCCTTTTACCTGCTCGTTTTCACTTAATACCGCATCTGCCTTTCCAAGGTTAATGCTTACATTTTTGCCCATTACACGCTGTACAATACCGGTTACTACTTCTTTTTCGATTCCGTAATACTGATCGTAAAGAACTTTTCTTTCCTCTTCACGGATTTTCTGAAGAATTACGTTCTTTGCATTCTGTGTTGCAATACGTCCAAATTCTTTTGAATGAATCTGTACTTTTACAACGTCTCCCACTTCTGCATTTACGTTTATTTTCTGTGCTTCCGCCAGAGAAATTTCAAGTGCCGGATCTTCCACAAACTCGGCTACTGTTCTGTCTGCATACACACTGAAGTCACAGGTTTCCGGATTAATGGATACATGTACGTTATCAGCCTTTCCAAAGTGATTTTTACATGCCTGGATCAAAGACTGCTCAATCGCCTCCAGAAGGGTATCCTTGCTGATATTTTTTTCCTTTTCCAGAACATCCAGCGCTTCCATTAACTCTCTGTTCATTTTTTTCTTTTCCTCCTAATTTTGTTAAAAGCTGAGTTTTAAAATTCAATCGCCAGCCTGATGAGTGCAATGTCTTTTCTGTCAAAGGTTCTTGTCTTCTCATCTTCCTGGATTGTCACTGTACTGCTGTCATATGCGGTTAAAACACCACAGAATTCTTTTTGTTTTTCGATTGGCCTGTAGGTCCGCACCTCCACCAGCTTGCCCATGCTTCTTGCAAAATCTTTTTCTTTTTTCAGTGGTCTGTCAAGTCCCGGGGAACTGATTTCCATAATATAACTGTCCTCAATAAAGTCTTTTTCGTCCAGCTTATCACTGAAGATACGGCTTACTGCCTCACAGTCATTTACAGTGATACCACCCGGTTTGTCAATATACCCCCGGAGATACCAGTTTCCCGCTTCTTTTACATATTCCACATCTACAAGCTCAAATCCGCAGCTTTCTACAATAGGAGCAAGAAGTGTTTCTGCATACTTCTCGTATTCCTCCCGCCTGCTCATGTTTCCCACCTGCCTTTCTTATTTCAGCAAATAGGAGTGGGCAAATGCCCACTCCTATGCCGGTAACCTCTAAGTTTCTTTTTCTATTCTAACACCAATATCCGGGAAATGCAAGTCTTTTCCTGACTTTTTCAGATTCTTGGCTTAATTCCTTTTGTATCGCGCTTGCCAAGACGTACTTTATGAAGCGGATATTTTTTATTTCCATAAGAAATTGTATATTCCTTATGTCCTTCCAGGAGATATGCGTGTTCCAGTTTATCTCCCTCTGCCAGTTTCATTCCCCGCACACCGACTGCCGTCTTTTTCATGGAAGCTACTTCCTGTTTTAAAAATCTTAAAAAGCTTCCGCCGACGCTCTGCAGCACCACCTGTTCCATCTCATCTGCAGGAGCCACAAAAATAAGTTTATCCCCCTCTGTCAGTTTTGTGGAGGCAATAGTTCTTTTCGATACATTGAATTCTGCACCGTCCACCAGCTTGCACATGGACATTTCCGTAACAAAAAGAAGTTTGCTCTGACCGATTCTGGAAACAGGTCCAACATAAAGCATCTGTTCTGCTCCGCTGTCGTAATTGCTCAGATTATCCGCCGGAACGCCCTTGTCGCGGAAGCGCCCCATAGGAATATCTGCCGCTTTTATAGTGTGCATTTTTCCCGCATCTGTAAAAATACAGATTTTATCTGTATTCATACAGGTAAACACAAATTTATTTTCTCCGTGGGCAGCCTCCTTGTTCCTCTCATATGCCGCCTTGTCAATGAGTTTCATGTATCCGAAGCGATCCATTAAGAAGCAGACTTCCATCTCTTCCATCTTTTTCTCTTCGTATACAGCCTCTTCCCCGTTTTCAATCGCTGTCTTTCTCGGAGTTCCATACTCTTTTTTTATGGAATCCAGTTCTTTTGTGATCACTCCTGCCATGGAATCGTAATTTTCCAGAATATCCTGATAGCGCTCTATGTTTTTCATGGTTTTTTCGTATTCCGCTTCCAGAGCCTCCATCTCCAGACCAATCAGACGATAAAGACGCATATCCAGAATTGCAGTTGCCTGGTTTTCTGTAAAGCGAAGCTTTGACGCCGCCTTCTCTCCTGCCTTTGTGCGGAAACGGATTCCCTCTGTCACGCCGCTTACAAGGCACTTCTTTACCTGCTCTCTGTTCTTGCTTCCGCGAAGGATCTCAATGATCAGGTCAATGACGTCACACGCCTTAATAAGACCTTCCTGTATCTCTTTTTTCTCCAGCTCTCTTGAAAGAAGGGTATTGTATTTTCTTGTTGTGATTTCAAAAAGAAATTCCACATGGTATTCTATGACTTTTTTAAGACTCAATGTCTCCGGTCTTCCGTTTGCCACAGCAAGCATATTCACGCCAAAAGTATCCTCAAGTCTTGTTTTTTTGTAAAGCATATTTGTAAGATTTTCCACATCTGCATCGCGTTTCAGCTCCAGCACAATGCGGATCCCTTCTTTTGAGGACTGGTTGGAAATATCCACAATATCCGTAGTCTTTTTCGTCTCCACAAGAGACGCCACATCATTTAAAAACTTTCCGATATTTGCTCCCAGCATGGTATAGGGAATTTCTGTGATCACAAGCTGGCGTCTGCCGCCTTTTAATTTCTCAACCTCCACTTTTCCCCGGAGACGGATTTTACCGGTTCCCGTCTCATATATTTTCAGAAGTTCGTCCTTATTAATGACGATTCCTCCTGTCGGGAAATCCGGTCCCTTTAAATAGCGCATCAGCCCCTTTACACTGATGTCATTATTTTTTATATATGCTTTTACTGCATCTGCCACTTCTCCCAGATTATGCGGCGGAATACTGGTTGCCATACCCACTGCGATTCCCTCCGCTCCATTTACGAGAAGATTGGGAATCCGTACAGGAAGAACCTCCGGTTCTTTCTCTGTCTCATCAAAGTT
>JAUNAX010000209.1 GCA_030527365.1 Eubacteriales bacterium
AAAAAGACCGCTCCGAATATTTTCGAAACGGTCTTTTTTTATTGTACTTTTTTATTTTTTGAAAAAAGAAGAGTCATTTTTGTTCCTTTTCCAGGCTCACTTTCCAAATTGATTTTTGCATGATGAAGAACAGCTCCGTGTTTTACAATGGAAAGCCCGAGACCTGTTCCTCCTGTCTGTCTGGAATGGCTTTTATCCACACGATAAAATCTCTCGAAAATCCGATTCTGCTCATTTGCAGGGATTCCAATCCCGTTATCTTCCACAGTATAGAAAGGCTGTCCTTCCTGTTTTCCCACAGAGATTTTTACAGTCCCTCCCTCATTTGTATAACGAACTGCATTGTCCGCAAGATTATAAAACATCTCATACAGCACATGACGGACGCCGCGGATTGCCACAGTCTCTCCCTCTAAAGAAAGATGGATTTTCTTTTTCATGGCAGCGTTCTGAAGATGATTTACAATATCCTCAGAAAGTTCGTAAAGATCAACCGCCTCAAAGGGCATGTCACTGCTTTTCTCGTCCATTCTGGAAAGCTGGATAATATCTGCCACAAGACTGCTCAGTCGTACCGCCTCGTAGTAAATTCTTCCGGAAAACTCCGGCACATTCTCCGGCTGTACCATTCCGTTCATCATAAGCTCTGCATATCCGGAAATCGACATAAGCGGTGTTTTCAGCTCATGAGAAACATTTGCGGAAAACTCTCTTCTCATTGCTTCCGCACTTTTTAATTCCTCCACCTGCCGGGCAATCTGCTTATTCTGCTGGTCCACACGCATAAGAAGGGGACGAAGCTCCTCATAACACACATTATCCAGCGGGTGTTCCAGATCCAGACCGTTAATCGGCTCGATCAGCTCCTTTGTCTGCCTCTGCACAAAGAAAAACGCAAACAGAAGAATGACGATCATCAGCACTCCCAGAAGGGTAAAGCTTGACATCATCGTTGGAAAAATGCTGTCTGTAGACTTGGAAACGCGAAGAATATGTCCGTTTTTTAATTCCACCGCATAATTAAAGTTCTTTCTTGAGAAAGTTTCCGAATATCGAATACTCTCCCCTGTACCTTCTTTCTGCGCCTGTTCAATTTCCGGACGGTCTCCGTGATTCGGAAGTTCTTCTGCATCTGCATCACTGTCATAGAGAACCGTTCCTTCTTTATCCACAAGAGTGATCCTTGTTTCTGTGGCATCTCCCACTGTTTCCGTAAGATACTGTTCTCCATATTCGTCTATTCCAATCTGAACATATTTTGCTTCGTCCCGGACTCCCTGCTTCATATTTGCAGCATAACGCCCGTACAAAACGCTGCTTGCCACAATAAAAGTAACAAGAACCGATACCACAACAAGAATACTGGCGTGATTTAAAATCTTCTGTTTCATAGGCTACGCTCCTATGCGGTAACCAACGCCGCGTACTGTCTCAATTAAATTGCCTGCTTCTCCAAGCTTTTGCCGGAGGCTTCTCACATGAACGTCCACAGTTCTTGTCTCCCCGTCGAAGTCATAGCCCCACACATGACATAAGATCTGATTTCTTGTCATAACCAGGGACTTATTTTCCATAAGATAAAGGAGAAGCTCAAACTCTTTTCTTGTAAGCTCAATTTTTTCGTCTTTATAGCGCACTTCATGACGCTTTACCTTCACATAAAGCTCTCCGCAGTGAAGCTCCTTGTCTCCGTTATTACTTGCGCTTCTTCGAAGAACCGCCTTTACCCGCGCCACAAACTCCATCATACCGAAAGGCTTTGTAATATAATCATCTGCACCGCCTTCCAGACCGCGCACCTTATCATATTCCGCTTCCTTTGCTGTTACCATAATAACCGGAATATTTCGTGTTTCCGGATTATTTTTCAGTTTTTCCAGAATCGTATATCCATCTTCACCAGGAAGCATAATATCGAGAAGAACAAGCTCGGGCAGCTCTTCTTCAAGTGCTG
>JAUNAX010000047.1 GCA_030527365.1 Eubacteriales bacterium
ATTTTGTTTTTGATGCGCTGCATTTCATTGTCCATTGAGATAAGTTCATGGGCTGTTTTTGTAAGCTCATCGCTGATCTGCTCGTAGCCTTCCATCTCCTCAATCCCTTTTTTGTACCGAAGCTGATGTTCAAGGGTTGCCCAGAAATCCATGCCGTTTGTGCGAATCTGGATTTCTGCCCGCATAGGTGTCTTTCCCTTTGAGAAAAATACGGGGATTTCCACGATCATATGATAGCTTCTGTAACCGTTAGGTTTTGGATTTTTAATATAGTCTTTTATCTGAATGACAGTAATGTCATCCTGGCTGGAAAGAAGCTCCGCAATGGTGTAAATATCATCAATAAAGGCGCATACAACGCGGATTCCTGCCACATCGTTTAAATGCTGCTGTATATTTTCCGCAGTAAAATCATATCCCAGTTTATTTAATTTTCTTAAAATACTTTCCGGTTTTTTGATTCTTGTCTTAATAAAAGAAATGGGATTTCGTTTGTATTCCACAGAAAATTCATCGTTTAAAACCTCAAGCTTTGTACGCACTTCACGGACGGTACAGCGATACATCATCATAAGGTCGTTGAATTTGGCGGTATTGTTTACAAAGGTCTGGGCGTCTGCCGTCTCCAGCCATTTTTCCTGAGTTTTATAGTTCATTCTTCAATATCCTTTCGTGCAATGGTCTTTCTGCCATTATAGCGCAAAGAGGGAGATTTATCAATTTTCTCTTGTAAACAGGCAAAGACCAGAGTATGATACAGACAAGAAATACAGGGAGGGAGAAAAGTGGAGAGATTTAAGGGAAAGAATCTGTTGAAAACAGCAGGCATTCTTGCAGGGGCGACTCTGGTAGGTACAGGATTTCGGGAACTTCTGTTTCCTGAGACAAATAATGTAGTTATTTATATTTTTGCAGTTCTTTTAACTGCAAGGTTTACCTCGGGATATTTGTGGGGGCTTATTTCTTCCATTGCGGCAGTGCTCTGCTATAACTATTTTTTTACAGCGCCTTATCACACCCTTGCAGTGAATGATCCTTCTTATTTTGTCACTTTTGTTATTATGGTCATTACGGCTGTTATGACCAGCGCTCTTACGACAAAAGGGAAGCTGTTGAAGGAAAAGGCAGAGGAAAATGCTTCTGTAAATCGAATCTTGTATGATTTATCAAGCCGACTTTCTGATGCAGCAGATATGGAAAATATTATGATTCTTGCATCGGAAAGTGTGGGAGCGCTGTTTCAGACAGAGGCTGGCTGTATTTGTTTTACAGGGGAAACAGAGCCGTTTTCTATTTGGAAGTGCGGAGATAAAATTAGAAAAAGAAAGGAAGAAAACTGGGAAAAAATAAGACAGGGTTTTCGAAATCCGGAAGAAGAGTGCTGGAAAGATAAAAATGCCTGGTACTACGCTGTGCGTGGTCATGGAAGGCTTCTTGCAGTAATAGAGCTTCCAGCAGACACAGAGTGGCATCAGATCCATAAAAAGGAAAAGCTTCTTTTTTCTGTGATTGAAAATATCGCTCTTGCAATGGAGCGGATCCAGATCATCACGGAGAGAATGCGTGACAGGGAGAAAATGGAGCAGGAGCGATACCGTGCAAATCTTCTTCGCTCTATTTCCCATGACATCAGAACACCGCTTTCCGGGATTATGGGAACCTCTGAGATGCTTCTTTCTATGACGGAAGAGACCGACAGGCGGTATGATATGATACAGGGCATCTACCATGATGCGGATTGGCTGAAGGAGCTTGTGGAAAATATTTTAAGTCTTACAAGACTTCAGGACGGAAAAATTCATGTGAATAAAGAAATGGAAGCTCTGGAAGAGGTAGCTGCCTGTGCTGTGGAGCGTATTGAAAAGGCATCTCCGGACAGAGAAATCCAGATTACTTTGCCGGAAGAGTTTTATCTCGTACCAATGGACGGAAAGCTGATTCAGCAGGTGATTACCAATCTTCTGACAAATGCAGTAAAGCACACGAAAAAAGAAGAAAAGATAGAGCTGCTTATCGGATATGAAAATGACAGAGCAACGGTTACTGTTCGTGATGAGGGAGAAGGTCTTGCCGATACGGATGTTCCAAATGTCTTCCAGATGTTTTATACATCAAAGGAGAGGGCAGCAGATGTAAAAAGAGGCATCGGACTTGGGCTTACAATCTGTAAAACTATTGTGGAGGCTCATGGAGGAGGAATTTCCGGACGAAACAGAACAGACAGAAGGGGAGCAGAGTTTACATTCTGGCTTCCTGTAGGAGAGGAGAACTTATGAAGGAAAAGATACTTGTAATTGAGGATGATGTACAGATTTCCAATTTTATTATGTACACACTGGAAAACGAAGGATTTTCTGTGAAAGGTGTGACAAAAGGAAGAGAGGGACTCCGCCATATAGAAAAAGAGGATATAGATCTTGTGCTTCTTGACCTGGGACTTCCGGATATAGATGGCATGGAGGTTTTACGGGAAATACGCAAAGAATGGGAAATGCCTGTGATTATTGTATCAGCAAGGGATCAGGACAAAGAAAAGGCAGACGCGCTTGATGAGGGCGCGGACGATTATCTTACAAAACCGTTTTCCACAACCGAGCTTATGGCAAGAATCCGCGTGGCGCTCCGTCATTATAATAGAATGAGGCGTCAAAAGGAGCCGGAACAGGAGGAAACGACATATGTAAACGGCGGACTTTTTCTTGATACGGAAAAGCATATGGTATTAAAAAACGGAGAGGAAATCCATCTGTCTCCGCTGGAATATAATCTTCTTCTTTTATTTATGAAGAATCAGGGAAAAGCGCTTACATATGGGTATATTTTAAAGAATGTGTGGGGAGAGGGATACGGACAGGATACGCAGGTTCTCCGTACCGTTATGGCGTCCACAAGAAGAAAAATAGAGGATAATCCGGGAAAACCAAAATATATCCTAACAGAAATCGGTGTTGGATACCGTATGAAAGAACAGGAGATAAAATAAAATCCTCACAGGATTCTCACAGGAAAAAAACAATCCTCACACCAATCTCACAGGACTTTCGTTATAATAAAGACAAATCAAGGAGGTGCTTTATTATGACGAGTATGACAATGAATGAGAAAATGATCGAGGACTGCAGAGAGCAGATTGGAAATAGAGAATTTGTAAAATGTGAGCAGATGCTCAGAAAAGCAATGGAGGAGGAACCACATTCTGCAGTGCCGCATAATCTTATGGGAATTCTTCTGGAAAAGAAAGGAGAACATTCCCTTGCCATGAAACATTTCCGGGCTGCCTATGCGCTGGATCCTTCCTGTGCGGCTGCCAGATTTAATCTGGAGCAGTTTTCTCAGATGGAGAATGTTTCAGGAAAATGCGCGTATGCAGATGCGGACTGTCAGCCGGAAAAACCGGTTCGTTTTTTTGTGAAATTTATGAATCCGAAACATTCTGACAGGGATTATAAAAAGGAAGAAAACAATACAAAGAAAATTCACCACAATAGTCATTTTGCATGGAATTTTAATTGATTTTCATCTTCAATGTGCTATAATAGCAACGTGAAAAAATGACATCGGAGGTGGAAGTGTGAAAAAATTATGGACGTTTTTAAGCGGCACACTTGTGGCTCTTCTGTCCTGCCCTGTTTCTGTCTATGCAGCAGAAAACGGCAGTGAAGCCACAGGTGTGCCGCTATGGCTGTGTATACCATTTGCAGGACTTCTCCTGTGTATCGCAGTCATGCCCCTTGTAAAAGGCGAGTGGTGGGAAGCACATCAGCCCCTTGTAGTGGGATTCTGGATTCTGCTCCTTGTAATTCCTTTTGCAGTGGTGTACGGGGCAGGTATGACGGCAGAGACCGTTCTGGAATGTTTGTTTAACGATTATCTTACCTTTATTGTGCTTCTGTTCGGATTGTTCTGTGTATCCGGAAATATTACGATGGAGGGAGATTTTGCAGGCTCGCCAAGAGTAAACGTAGGGCTCCTTGCCCTTGGAACACTGCTTTCAAGCTGCATTGGAACAACAGGAGCAAGTATGCTTATGGTGCGTCCCATTATTAAAATGAATTCCTGGAGAAAAAGAAAAAGCCACATTATGGTATTTTTTATTTTCCTGGTATCCAATATGGGCGGCTGTCTGACTCCTATTGGTGACCCGCCGCTTTTAATGGGATTTATGCGGGGAGTTCCGTTTTTCTGGAGTCTTCATCTTTTCCCCATGCTGATATTTAATATGGTAATTCTTCTGTTTGTGTTCTATCATCTTGATAAGAGAGCATATAAAAAAGATATTGCAGTTGGTGCAAAACCGGATATTCGAAAACCGGGAACAGAGTTTCACATTGACGGTCTTCACAACATCATTTTCCTTTTTATGATTGTAGGGGCTGTCATTTTAAGCGGTGTGCTTCCGGGAATGAGCGCATTTCAGGACGCTTCCGGAAATGTCCGTGGAATCCATATTTTCGGCGAAGTGACATTAGGCTTTCCTTCTGTCATTGAAATCGTAATCATTCTTGTGGCTACCTGGCTGTCCTTTAAGACAACAAATCCGGAGATCAGAAGAAGAAACCATTTTACCTGGGGAGCGATCAAGGAGGTTGCCGTACTTTTTATCGGGATTTTTATTACTATGCAGCCTGCCCTTATGCTTTTAAAAACAATGGGACCGGAGCTTGGGATTACGGAGCCTGCCCAGATGTTCTGGGCAACAGGAGCGCTTTCCAGTTTCCTTGATAATACTCCGACGTATCTTGTATTCCTCACAACAGCAGGAACACTTGGATTTACAAGTGGAATTACAACTACGCTTGGAATGATTTCCGTAAAAACGCTCACTGCTATTTCCTGCGGAGCCGTATTTATGGGGGCAAATACATATATTGGAAATGCGCCGAACTTTATGGTAAAAGCCATTTCTGATGAAAACGGTGTAAATATGCCGTCCTTCTTTGGCTATATGTTATGGTCGATCGTATTTTTGATACCGGTATTTATACTGGATATGCTGGTATTCTTTTTGTAGGAAGGAGGACGAAAGATGCAGGAAAATTTACAGGCAAATAAAGAAAAATGCAGGGAAATTGCAGAGAAGCTTTACGAACTGGACGGAGAAGTTTACAGTTGCGTAGGCTCTGCCCTGGGACGAACCTTTACAGGAGACAGAGACAACTGTATTCGCAGTCTGGCAGTGCTGATGTATACAAAGCCGGACGGACATCTCCTGCGAAGCGAGATGGCTCTTATCAGTAATATGGCGCGTACCATACAGAACAAAGAAGAGAGAAAGCGTCTTATGATAAAATATGACAGCATTCTTCAGGAAGTAGCTGCTCTTCCCGATACCTTTGGATCTGTTGATATTTTAGACCTTGGGAGAGCGCAGCTAAATACATCGAATCTCCGCCAGAAATTTTCAGAGGACGATCATCTTGTGGTCTGTATTGGAAGAACACAGGGAAGCGCAGGAAATGACATTGGATTTGCCCTGGCAGACGCACTTCGCATTAACTACTATGACGCGGAAATTTTTGATCAGGTAATGAAAAGGCTGGAAGCAGATAAAGATTCTGTAAGCGATAAAGCAAGCTTTACAAATTTTGATAAATATAAGAAGAAAAGCGGATTTCATTTAAAAAAATGGCTTCGTGATTTTAACCGGTATCACGGGCTTCCTACCCAGGACGCTGTGTTTTTTAATATGAGCGACCTGATCTGTTCTATGGCGCGCAGCGAAGACTGCATTATTATGGGACGGTGTGCAGATGTAATCCTGAAAAACAATCATATTCCTCATATCAGTATATTTATTGACGCACCTTTTGCCATCAGAACCCAGCACATTATGGAGGCAAGGAATATGAACTTTAAGCAGGCGTCCCACTTCCTGAAGAAGATGGACCGGCAGCACAGGAAGTATTATCAGTTCTATTCCGGTGAAAAATGGGGAAATACAGAGAATTATGATCTTTGTATTAACAGTGCAAGCTATGGAATCAAAGAAACAGTAGATATGATAGAGAGAATGATACATCAGCAGTAAAAGACAGCCGCAGGCGAAAGAAATTTCGTCTGCGGCTGTTTTTATGCTTTATTCATTTTTCAAAAGCTCTTTTTTCAGGGAAAGAAGAAGCATTACAAGAGAAATCAGCATGAGAATGTGGGAAATTCCGGCAAAACCGGAAAGCATACCATTCTGTGCGGAAGATAAAGCAGTGCCTTTTACTTCCAGGATACCGCGTACCAGCATGGTAACTGCCATAAATGGAAGCGCAATATTATAAAGGATTAAAAATTTCCGGAAGCCTTTGGCTTCCAGAAGGGGAAGAGTCCGGCAGAATAGTGCGATAATTAAAAACATAAGAGTTCCGAGAACAAGAAGATGTACATGGAGAAGTCCAAGTACAGTTTTTCCGGAATAATCGTTAAATTTTGTAAATTCCCGATAGAATACCCCGCCTGCCATAGCGAGCCAGAAATAAATAAAAGCAGTATTCCATAATTTTTTCATGAGAAAGCCTCCTTATGTAATGTAAAAAATACGGTATTGTCGATTTGAACGATGTTCATTTTAGAAGTATAATATGTTGGATATAATTTGTCAAGTATTTTTTAATACCATTTTAATTTTGCAGTCCGGCATTATAACACTGATTTAAAATTTTTTGTGCTATGATTGGTTCTGCCAGAAAAGGAAAGAAAGGGATGAAAACAATGGATATAGTTATGATTTTCATTTTGGCTGTCTGCTTTGGAAGCATGAAGCTTCTAGCAGACTGGTGCGAAAAACAGGTGGGTACAGCCACCGTTTATAAGGAGGAAGAAAAATGATTTTGTTGGCAATTATCATTTTACTACTTACCGGATATTTATTTTATGCACTGATTTATCCGGAAAAATTGTAAGAAAAGGGATTAGACTTGGAGGAGAGAAAAAATGTTACAGATAGTGGTTACCCTTGCGATATTTATGGTGCTTGTAATCCCTATGGGAACTTATATGTACCATATCGCCACAAAAGAGAAAACATTTGCAGATCCGCTTTTTAACCGTGTGGACGGTTTGATCTATAAGGTCTGCAGAATAAACGGTGAGGGAATGAACTGGAAACAGTATGCGCTTCATTTACTTACCACAAACGCAGTGATGGTATTTACCGGGTATCTTGTTTTAAGGCTTCAGGGATTATTATTTGTAAATCCCAATGGAATCGAAGCTATGGAACCTACCCTTTCTTTTAACACAATTATCAGTTTTATGACAAACACAAACCTTCAGCATTATTCCGGTGAGTCCGGTCTTTCTTATTTAAGTCAGATGCTCGTTATCATTTTTATGATGTTTGTATCTGCTGCCAGCGGATATGCGGCATGTATGGCATTCTGCCGAGGACTTGCAGGAAAACGGAAGGATGTAGGAAACTTTTATGAAGATATGGTGCGAATCACCACACGTATTCTTATTCCTGTATCTCTGATCGCCGGACTTCTTCTGATCTGGCAGGGAGTTCCTCAGACTCTTGCTGCAAACCAGACAGTACAGACAATCGAGGGACAGTATCAGGATCTTGCAATGGGACCTGTGGCAGCGCTGGAAAGTATTAAACATCTGGGAACAAACGGCGGTGGATTTTTCGGAGCAAACTCAACAACGCCATTTGAAAACCCGACTGTAATTTCAAATATTATCGAGCTTCTCTGTATGATGGTTCTTCCGGGAGCCTGTGTCATTACTTTTGGAAAAATGACAATGAAGAGAAGAAAAGAAGCAAAGAAAAATCAGGTTGTGATGTCCACCCAGAAAAAAGCCATTTTCGGAAATCAGGGAAGAACTATTTTTGCAGCTATGTCTATACTCTTCCTTGTAGGACTTCTTATCTGCTTTAACGCAGAGCAGGCTGGAAACCCGGCACTGGAAGCAGTTGGTCTTAATCAGGACATGGGAAGTATGGAAGGAAAAGAGATGCGCTTCGGCATTGCCCAATCTGCACTCTTTACAACCACAACTACCTCATTTACTACAGGTACAGTCAACAACATGCACGATACCCTGACTCCTCTTGGCGGAATGGTTCCAATGCTTCACATGATGTTAAACTGTGTATTCGGCGGTAAGGGCGTTGGTCTTATGAATATGGTAATGTATGTAATTCTTGCTGTATTCCTCTGCGGACTTATGATTGGACGTACCCCGGAATATCTTGGAAAGAAAATCGAAGGAAAAGAAATGAAGCTTGTGGCTCTTGTACTGATAGTGCATCCACTTCTCATTCTTGGATTTTCCGCACTTGCTGTTATGACAGGAGCGGGAATGGAAGGAATTACAAACGAAGGTTTTCATGGACTGTCACAGGTTTTATATGAATATGCTTCTTCTGCTGCAAACAACGGTTCCGGCTTTGAGGGACTGGCAGACAACACCGTCTTCTGGAATATTACAACCGGTCTTGCCATGTTCTTCGGAAGATATATTGCTATTATCGCACAGCTTGCAATCGCAGGAAGTCTGTTGGCAAAACGCCGTGTAAATGAGACAGTAGGAACATTACGGACGGACAATGTAATTTTTACAGTTATTTTAGTAGTTGTTGTATATATCTTTGCAGCATTGACATTCTTCCCTGCACTGGCACTTGGGCCGATAGCAGAGCATCTTGTACTTTGGATGTCATAAACAGGATGCGAAGTCAGAAAGGATATGGATTGAAATGGAAAAAGAGCATAAAAAGACAAAATTTATTACAAAGGATATTCTGAAAACTTCCATTATCGGAGCTTTTCAGAAATTAAATCCAAAATACATGATGAAAAACCCCGTAATGTTTGTAGTGGAAATTGGCTTTGTGATCAGCTTGATTATGACGATTTTCCCTACGATCTTTGGAGATGACAGTTCCCTTCGTATTTATAATGGAATTGTAACTGTGATTTTGTTTGTAACGATTCTTTTTGCAAACTTTGCAGAATCTGTTGCAGAGGGACGTGGAAAAGCTCAGGCTGATTCCCTTAAGAAAACAAAAAAAGATACCGTGGCAAATCTTCTTTTAAAAGACGGCACAGAAAAAACAATCAACGCTTCTGAGCTGAAAAAAGGCGATGTAGTTATGGTAAGAATGGGTGAAGTGATTCCAAACGATGGCGAGGTAATCGAAGGTGTTGCATCTGTAGATGAGTCAGCGATTACAGGAGAGTCTGCTCCTGTTACAAGAGAGGCAGGCGGCGACTTCTCTTCTGTTACAGGAGGAACTACAGTAGTCAGCGACTGGCTGAAAATTAAAATTACTTCAGAACCCGGCAAATCTTTCCTGGATAAAATGATTTCTCTTGTAGAGGGAGCTTCCAGACAGAAGACGCCAAACGAAATTGCGTTAAATACGCTTCTTGTAAGTTTAACTATTATTTTCCTTATTGTAGTTGTAACTCTTTACTGCTTCTCCGATTATGCAGGAGCAAAGATTCCAATGGCAACTATGATCGCGCTTCTTGTGTGCCTGATCCCGACCACTATCGGCGGACTGCTTTCCGCAATCGGAATTGCAGGAATGGACCGTGTTACAAGATTTAATGTAATTGCCATGTCAGGAAAAGCAGTGGAAGCCTGCGGAGACGTAGATACCATGATTCTTGATAAAACAGGAACTATTACATACGGAAACCGTCTTGCAGCAGATTTTCGTCCTGTAAAAGGAAAGAAAAAAGAAGACTTAATTGATTATAGTGTAATGACTTCTCTTTGCGATTCCACACCGGAAGGAAAATCAGTGGTAGAGCTTGGAATGTCTCTTGGAACAAACATCAGAGAAGATGCAAAAGAGCAGATGGAATTTGTGGAGTTTACCGCACAGACAAAAATGAGCGGTGTCAACCTGAAAGACGGCACAGAAATTCGAAAAGGCGCTTACGATGCTATTAAAACTTATGTAAAAGAAAAAGGTGGAACGATTCCTGATGATCTGGAAGGAATTGTAAAAGAAATTTCCAGCCTTGGCGGTACACCTCTTGTTGTATGTGCAGGAAATGTAATATACGGTGTTATCTACTTAAAAGATACAGTAAAACCGGGGCTTGTAGAGCGTTTTGCCCGTCTCCGTGAAATTGGAATTAAGACAATTATGTGTACAGGAGATAACCCGCTGACAGCTGCAACGATTGCAAAAGAGGCAGGTGTAGACGGCTTTATTGCAGAATGTAAACCAGAGGACAAAATTGATGCTATCAAAAAAGAACAGGCAGAAGGAAAGCTGGTAGCAATGACAGGAGACGGTACAAACGATGCGCCGGCTCTTGCACAGGCAGATGTGGGTCTTGCTATGAACAGCGGAACAACAGCTGCAAAAGAGGCTGCCAATATGGTTGACCTTGACTCCGACCCAACTAAGATCCTGGAGGTTGTGGAAATCGGAAAACAGCTTTTAATCACAAGAGGATCTCTTACTACTTTCAGTATTGCAAACGATGTGGCAAAATATTTTGCCATTATCCCTGCAATGTTTACTCTTGTAATTCCGCAGATGGAGATCCTGAACATTATGCATCTTGCAACACCGTTCAGCGCGATTTTATCCGCACTTATTTTCAACGCCATTATTATTCCGTGCCTGATTCCCATTGCTATGCGCGGTGTTAAATATAAACCAATGCGTTCCGAAAAAATGCTGATGAAAAACATGGGAATTTATGGACTTGGCGGTGTAATCGTACCGTTTATCGGAATTAAACTGATTGATATTTTAGTTGCGCCACTTCTGGCACTTTTAGGATTATAAAAATAGAGGTAATGACATGAAGAATTTTGGAAAATATTTAAAAAAAGCGGCTGCAGTTACATTTACCCTGCTTCTTATATGCGGTGTGATTTATCCCCTGGCTCTTACCGGTATCGGGCAGGTTCTGTTTCCTAAGCAGGCGAACGGAAGTATTGTAAAGGCAGATGGAAAAGAAGTTGGTTCTGAGGTAGTAGGACAGGAGTTTGAAGGGGACCAGTATTTTCATGGAAGAATTTCTTCTGTAAATTACAATACTTATACAAAAGAAGAAAAAGAAAGCGGCGAATATACAGGGGTTGCCTCCGGAAGCTTTAACTACGGAGCTACAAACGAGGACTTAAAAGCACGTGTAGAAAATGATGTAAAGGCTTTTAAGGAAAGATACAAGGAAGCTACAGGCGAGGAATTTACAGGTGAAATTCCGGCAGATATGCTTACTGCTTCCGGTTCCGGACTTGATCCGCACATCAGCCCGGAATCTGCAGAAGTACAGCTTCCTATTGTGGCTGCAAAAAGCGGACTCTCTGAAGATGAGGTAGAGAAAATAGTAGAAAACAACACAGAGCATAAGGTTCTCGGGATTTTCGGAGAAGAAAAGGTAAACGTATTAAAATGTAATCTGGAAATCAAAGAAGCTATGGAAGGCTGAGATGCCGGGGAGGAAAAGCATGAGCACAGAACGGGCGACTCCGGAGGAATTGTTGAGAAGGATTCATGCGGAGGAAGAAGCGAAGGAGAAAGAAAAGAAAGGGAAACTGTGTATTTTTCTGGGATATGCGGCAGGAGTTGGGAAAACCTGCGCTATGTTGGATGCAGCCCATGAATTATTAAACGAGGGCGTAGACATAGTTTCCGGATATATTGAGCCTCATGCAAGACCGGAGACAAGTAAAAGAGAGGAGGGACTGGAAAAAGTCCCCCCTCTTCTTGTGCCATATAAGGGGATTAATCTCCGGGAGCTGGATCTTGACGCTGTTTTGAAAAGAAAACCACAGCTTGTCCTCGTTGACGAGCTTGCCCACACAAATGCAGCGGGGATGCGTCACAGAAAACGGTATGAGGATATTGAAGAAATTCTTGATGCGGGTATTGACGTATATACAACGGTAAATATCCAACATCTGGAAAGCCTGAACGATATTGTGGGAAGTATTACGGGTATTCATGTAAGAGAACGGGTTCCTGATAAAATATTTGATTCCGCCGATCAGGTAAAGCTTGTAGATATTGAGCCGGATATTCTTATTGAGCGATTAAAAGAGGGAAAAATTTATAAGGCAGTACAGGCGGAGAGAGCGCTTCAGAATTTTTTTGCAAAAGACAAGCTGATCGCTCTTCGTGAAATTGCTCTTCGAAGAATGGCAGATAAAGTAAATCGTCTTGCTATTTTGGAACATATTCAAAACGAATCAGGAGAAAATGGAGAGTATTATCAAGGAGAGCATGTAATGACCTGCATTTCCGCTGCGCCTTCCTGCAGAAAAGTAATCCGAAGCGCGTCAAGAATGGCATATGCCTTTCACGCAAAATTTACTGCCCTTTATGTGGAAACAACTGCCCTTCAAAATGCAGAACCGGCAGTAAAAAAAGCACGTGATGAAAATATTCACCTTGCAGAGGCGCTTGGGGCAAAGGTAATAACTGTCTTTGGCGATGATGTTGCCTTTCAGATTGCAGAATATGCCAGAGTCAGCAGTGTCACGAAGCTTGTTCTTGGAAGAACAAACCACAGAATTTTATTCGGACAGAAGAAGGGAACCATTACAGATCAGATAAGCGAATATATGCCTGAGCTTGATATATTTATTATTCCAGATACAGGGAACACAGGAAAAAAACGGTATTTTCTTCATGCTCCCAAACGATATATTACTGCCAAGGCGACGGAAAGTCTTGGAATGGATTTAATGAAAGAGGGAGTGGCGCTTTGTCTGGCAACGTTTGTGGGATTTTTATTCCGTAAGCTTGGTTTTGTAGATGCAGATATTATTATGGGATACCTTTTTTCTATTTTGATTTTATCACTTTATACAACCAGAAGATATATTGCAGTTTCATCTGCTGTGTTAAGCGTGTTTCTTTTTGACTGGTTTTTTGTGCACCCATATTACAGTCTTACCTTTTATAGTGGAAAATACAGTGTAACCTTTGGTATTATGCTTCTGTTTTCGATTATTATTTCTACAGTTTTATCTACAGGAAGAAAACAGGCCAGAGAAAGTGCAAAAATTATGTATAGAACAGAGCTTCTTCTGGAAAACAGCAGAAAAATGCGCCGTGTGGAAAATGTAAAAGAACTTTTAATGGAACTTAGCGAAAAGGTTTTAAAGCTTATGAATCTTTCTGTGGTATTTTATGTGAGAAAAGATGAAAAGACGACAGGTCCCTGGCTGTTCCCAAGAGAAGGCGTATCAAAAGAGGAATTAGGACATATGCTGGACGAAAAAGAACGAGCAGTTGTGGACTGGGTTATGGCAAATAAAAAACGGGCAGGCTGCTGTACCCATACGCTTCCTGATGCGAAAGCCATGTATCTTCCTGTTAAAACAAGTGAGGAAATATACGGGGTAATGGGAATCATACTGGAAGAAAAAAGAGAAATCCCCTCTTTTGAGTACGGACTTTTAACAGCCATGCTAAATGAAGCTGCCCTTGTGTTTGCCAGAATTTATCTTGTTCAGAAAGAAAAGTAGAATTTTTTATGATTTTGCGTTATGATAAGAACATAGAAACGGAGGAAAACAGCGATGAGAGAGGCAGTGAAAGAAAAAAACAGGAATCATATGTGGAAAAATGCAGGTTACTGCAGTGCAAGCCTTCTGCTTTCCACAGGAATTGACCTGATTTTTGCAAGATGGGGATTCAGTGATGCAAATCTGATCATGACATATATCCTGGGAAACCTGATTGTGGCTCTTTTTACAGACGGATATATATGGGGATTGATTTACAGTATTTTAGGTGTTCTTGCCTTCAATTTCTTTTTTGCTGCTCCTGTTTTTACGCTTTCCGTTTATAATCCAAACTATATCGTGACCTTTATCGTAATGTTTGTTACATTTATGATCTGTTCCATGCTCACGAAAAAGGTAAAGGATTATGCTTATCAGAACGCCAAGAAATCCTACCGCTCGGAGCTTTTATTAAAAGCGAGCCGAAGCCTCCAGACAGCATCCACTACCCAGGAAATTGCCCAGAAGATCGTGGAGCAGCTTGGCAGACTTCTTGAAAAAAACATCTACTGTTATCTTGGAGCACCGGAGGAAGGAAGTATTCCCCTTTCATACAGAAAAGAAAACGGAGAAGAAGCTCTTCAGGAGACGGATATGGCAGTTGTGAGATGGTGCTGGCAGCATCAGGAGGATGCCGGATTTTCCACAGAGACGCTGGGAGAATCAAAGTATATGTTTCTTGCAGTAAAAAGCGATGCGCGAATGTTTGCAGTTATTGCCATTGATATGGAAGGAGAACCTATCCGCACCTTTGAGCGGGGAATCGTGGGCACTCTGATCCATGAATGTGCTTTGGCTATGGAGAAGGAGGAGCTTTTAAAGCAGCAGAGGGAGGCGGAGATCCGACTGGAAAAAGAGCAGTTAAGAGCCAATCTTCTTCGCTCGATCTCTCACGATCTTCGAAGCCCTCTTACAAGTATTTCCGGAAATGCAGAAAATCTCATAGGAAATGAGACGATCCTTTCAGCAGAGAAACGTCAGAAAATATACCACGATATTTACAATGATTCCATGTGGCTGATTAATCTTGTGGAAAATCTTCTCTCAATTACACGAATCGAAAACGGAAGCATGGAATTAAATATCCAGGGGGAAATTGCAGAGGAAGTGCTGGACGAGGCAGTGCGACACATAAACCGACGGGGAAAACACCAGCATATTCATGTGGAGTGCGAGGAAATACTTGTGGCTAAGATGGACGTAAAGCTTATTCTTCAGGTCTTGATCAATCTTGTAGATAACGCAGTAAAATATACGCCGGAGGGAGGAGAAATTATTCTCCGGGCAGAAGCAGCACAGGGAAAGGTTCTTTTTTCCGTAAAAGATAACGGAGAAGGGCTGACAGAAGAGCAGAAGGAGAAAATTTTTGATATGTATTATACGGCAAATAATACGGTCAGTGATGGAAGAAGAGGCATGGGGCTTGGACTTCCGCTCTGCCAGTCGATTATCAGTGCACACGGAAGCGGTCTTAAGGTTTATGACAACGAGCCATCAGGAACTGTATTTTGTTTTGCACTGGAACAGGAGGAGATTCGATTATGATAAAAGGCGGTAAGCCGGTAGTTCTTGTTGTGGAAGATGATGAGCCGATCCGCAACCTGATTACCACAACTCTGGAAATGGAAAAGTATAAATTTGATACGGCGCAGAACGGCTCTCAGGCAATTATGCTGGCAGCAGCCAACAATCCCGATATTATTCTTATGGATCTTGGGCTTCCGGATATGGACGGAATTGAAGTGATCCGGAAAATCCGCTCCTGGTCGGTGGCTCCCATCATTGTGATCAGTGCAAGAAGCGACGAAAAAGACAAGGTGGCAGCTCTTGATGTGGGAGCGGACGATTATCTCACAAAGCCGTTCAGCGTAGTAGAACTGTCCGCACGACTTCGGGCAACAATCCGCCGAGTACAGTATATTATGCGGGAAGATAACACAAACGAAAGTGTTTTTAAAAACGGAGGGCTGGAAATTGATTACAGCGC
>JAUNAX010000210.1 GCA_030527365.1 Eubacteriales bacterium
ATTTATACCCTTCTATATCTGTTAAAACAGGAATAAATTTCCTGAATCCTTGGTATGGCATATCCGCCGGAAACATATCCGTTTTCCCGGAAGGCATCAAATCCTTTTTCTTCCAGTTCTTTATTTAAAAATTCCACGATTTCGCCCAATGTGCGCCTGCCGTCAATAAGGTGTTCGCAGGCGTATTTCAGGAGAAGACCAAGAGAGGCAGTCTGCTCCCCGTCTGTGATCTGCTCGATATAGCGAAGGTCTATCTCCTGCTTTCCAAGAGAGAAGCCGTCTTTTCCGTGAACTTTGATTTTCAGGCGCTCCGGAACGGCTGCCATTTCTTTTCCGAAATAATTTCTTCCTTTTGTTTTTACGGCAGCAGCTTTTGTCATGATTCGGTGGCTTTCCGGCATATGGAAGGAAGGCACGTGAGAGTCTGTAAGAGGATAGTTTTTACAGAGCTCTTTTGTGGAGGCGGTAATGTCCACCGGATAGTAATTGTCCATCTGAATAATGGTGTCTGCAATATGGAAAAACGCTCCTGAGCTTCCGGCAACAAGAATAGTGGAAATACCGCCTTTTTCATAAAGGCTGCGGGCGCGCTCAAGGAAAGGGGTAATAGGCTCCTTTTCCCGGGAAATCACTTTTTGCATAAATTCATCGCGAACCATAAAATTGGTGGCAGAAGTATCTTCGTCAAGAAGGAAAACACGGCTTCCAGATTCGATTCCCTCCACAATACCTGCAGCCTGGGAGGTGCTTCCGCTGGCATCCTCTGTGGAAAAGCAGCGGGTGTCTTTTTTATTTGGAAGATCGTTAATGAACATGGAAATATCTGTATCTTTAATAAAACGCCCGTCTTCTGAACGAAGCTTTAAGGCACTTTCATCTGTGATAACATATTCTCTTCCATCTTCCGGAATGTGGTTATACACGCCAAGCTCCAGTGCATTTAAAAGGGTGGATTTTCCGTGATAGCCGCCGCCTACGATTAAGGTAATGCCGCAGGGAACGCCCATACCGGTTATTTTTCCTTTGTGGGGAAGGTCGAAAGAGATACGGAGACTTTCCGGGGAGGAAAAGGCGACTGCATTTTTCATAGGCTTCTGGGAAACTCCGCTTTCTCTTGGAAGAATGGCTCCGTCTGCTACAAAGGCGGCGAGATTCCGCTCTTTTAAAGTTTTGCGGATATATGCCTGATCTTCTGCAAGATAAATTGATTTTTGTAAATGAGCACCGTTTATATTCCTATAGAAGAAACTCTGTTCCACACTTGCGGGGAGAAAGTCAAAAAGAATTTTTTCAAGTTCCGGCGCGTTGATGGTTCTGCCGTTTGCAGGAAAGCCCACGAAGAAGCGGACGGTAATCCCTGTATCTGTGATTTCACAGGCAGTACGGCTTAGAACCTCCTGACCGCAGTGACTTACAGAAATCAGACCGCTTTTTCCGGAGCCTTTTGCCCGGAAGGAAAAACGGTTTATCTGCTGTTCAAATCGTCTGGTAAGATAGTCGGAAAGCGTAGTGCGGGTCAGTTTATCCTTATAATATTCAGCAGGAAACCCCGCATGTTTGTGAGAAACAGTGACAGTTATATGGGAAGGGGAGGCAAACGGGTCTCCCTGTACATGATCGATAGATAAAATATATTTTGGGAAGCGGTATACTCCCTTTAATGATTTATATGCAGGATAGCTTTTTCTGTTAAGAGAGCGAAGCTGTTCCTGAAGTTCTGTAGATGACTGCATATAAAAACCTCCTTTGGCAATGTTAAATCCACTATAACGAATTCCTGTGTTTTTGTAAAGTTGATATGGAAAAATCTGAGGTTTTGTTCTATAATAGAAAACATATCGAAAACGATAAAAGATAATATCCTTTTTCATAAAAAAGGATAGGAAAGGTGGATAAAAATGGAAAGAAAAAATGCCTGGCTTTCTTATACAGAAG
>JAUNAX010000001.1 GCA_030527365.1 Eubacteriales bacterium
TGAATGGATAAAGCGAGGGGAACATTACGATGTCAAAATTTTTAAAATTTATTGTGCACTTTGTCGTAATCTGTACGATTGTATGTGCTGCCGGTTTAATCCTGCCGCCATTTTTCGGAGTGACTACGGAAATTATGACGGATTCCAGGGAGGATACCAATCTTCCGATAGGTTCTGTTACATATGCAATACCAGTTAAGGCAACAGATATTTACGTGGGAGATCCAATCCTTGTTCATGAGGATTCTAAAATCTACCGCTACAGTGTGCAGGCACTTGATCTTGAAAACGGAACAGGAACGGTAGTAGATCCGTCTGTTACAAATGGGGAAACCATTACTGTAGCAATTAAGGAATACGTTCCGAAGGTTGTTTTTACATTAAGCGGCGTAGGATACCTTTATGTGGCTACGCAGAGCACAGAAGGAAAGATCATTCTGGGACTTGCTGTGCTGTTCCTGATCATTCTCTATATAATTGCGGAACTTTGGGAAAAAGATCCGAAGGAAGAAGAGGAAGAAAATGTGAATTCTTCCAGCGCTTACGTGAAGTCCAAAAAGGAGCTGAAGCGTGAAGAAAAAGAACGCGCGAGAATGCTGAAGGAAGAAGAGCGGGAAATCCGCAGTGAAAATAAGGGAAAGAAGAAAAAGAAAAAAGCAGAGAAGCGTATGATACGCACCGGCGGTTTTGTGGACGAAATCGAGGAAGAAGATGACGAGTATACAGAAGAGCCTGCAAGACCTGCTTTCATACAGAGCGCAGCCAGTGAAGCGCATGAGGTTCTGAAAAAAGAGATTGCAGCAGCTACTTCAGAAGAACCGGATCCCACAGAGAAATTAAGAGAAATGTTGGGAGAGAAGGTTAAAGAGGAACCTGCACAGAAAGAGGGCGCTGAAGATGAAAACAGGGATAGCAATATTCCTGTAAGGAAAATGGCGATTCCTCAGTGGAGTGTTTCACAGCTTGCCAATCGCGCCAAAGCAGCAGGAGATTCTCCGGAAATTATAAAAGATGATATTACAGAAGTTACTTTGTTTGACTATTCCGATATTGTCGGAGAAGACGGAGAGGAAGAAGAATAAGAGAACAACGGACTGTGGTTTGCAGTCCGTTTTCTTTTGGCAAAAATTCGGCAGAAAAAGTTTTTGTCAAAAAAATTAAAAAAAATAAAAAAAATGCTTGCATTTGGTAAAAGCTTCGTGTATACTCATAACTGTTGTGACATGATAGCAATGAAGCGCGAGGTTGCTGCTTGAAAAGCAGGTTTTCCGTGGAGCGAATGTCAAGTTAGAAAACTGACGACAAGTCACTGTACAAGTTCAGAAACCATCAGAGGGATGGGACGCGTAGAAGAGAGATAAAGACACGCGTGGAGATGTGTACAGTCGCCGCTTGTCGTACTGCTATAAGAGTACGAATAGGAGGAGACTTTTTTTATGGCAAATCAGGTAATGAGAATCACATTAAAGGCATATGACCATCAGTTAGTAGATGCGTCTGCAGCAAAAATCATCGAGACTGTTAAGAAGAACGGCGCAATGGTAAGCGGTCCGGTTCCGCTTCCAACAAAGAAAGAAGTTGTTACAATCTTAAGAGCGGTTCACAAATACAAAGATTCCAGAGAGCAGTTCGAGCAGAGAACACACAAGAGACTCATCGACATCCTGACACCGACACAGAAGACAGTAGATGCACTGTCCAGACTGGAAATGCCGGCAGGAGTTCATATTGACATCAAGATGAAAACAAAATAATCATCTGGTGATTCCAAGGTTAATGCGTAAGCATTTATGCTATTTACTATATGATTACCGAAATGGTAATCCGCTATAAGGAGGAAAAACAATGAAGAAAGCTATTTTAGCTACTAAAGTCGGAATGACTCAAATCTTCAACGAAGACGGAACACTGATTCCGGTAACCGTTTTACAGGCAGGTCCATGTGTCGTAACTCAGGTTAAGACAGAAGAAAATGATGGATATGCAGCAGTTCAGGTTGGCTTCGGCGACATCAGAGAAAAACTGGTGAACAAACCGGAAAAAGGCCACTTAGAAAAAGCAGGCGTTGATCTTAAGAGATTCTTAAAAGAGTTCAGATTTGAAAACGCAGGCGAATATGAAGTAGGACAGGAAATTAAGGCTGACATCTTTGAGGCAGGAGATCACATCGATGCAACTGCAATCTCCAAAGGTAAAGGCTTCCAGGGCGCTATCAAGAGACACGGACAGTCCAGAGGACCTATGGCTCACGGTTCCAAATACCACCGTCATGCAGGTTCCAATGGTTCCGCATCTGACCCAAGTAAAGTATTCAAAGGCAAAAAAATGCCGGGACAGATGGGACATGTTCAGGTAACTGTACAGAATCTTGAAGTAGTACGCGTAGATACAGAGAATAACTTACTGTTAGTTAAAGGTGCTGTTCCAGGACCTAAGAAATCTTTGGTTACTATCAAAGAGACAGTAAAGTCCTTATAATGAGAAAGGAGGAGCATCAGAATGGCAAACGTAACTGTTTATAATATGGAAGGCAATGAAGTTGGAACAATGGAGCTGAACGACGCAGTGTTCGGTGTAGAGATCAACGAGCATCTTGTTCATCTTGCAGTTGTTCGTCAGCTTGCAAATAAACGCCAGGGTACTCAGAAAGCTAAAACTCGTTCTGAAGTAAGCGGCGGCGGAAGAAAACCGTGGAGACAGAAAGGAACAGGTCATGCTAGACAGGGTTCCATCCGTGCACCACAGTGGACAGGCGGCGGTATTGTATTCGCTCCGTCACCAAGAGATTACGAAGTGAAAATGAACAAGAAAGAAAGAAGAGCTGCTTTAAAATCTGCTCTGACTTCCAAAGTTCAGGAAAATAAATTAGTAGTAGTTGACAGCCTTGCACTTGCAGAGGTAAAAACAAAAGAGATGCAGAAGGTTCTTACAAACCTGAAAGCAGAGAAAGCTCTTGTAATCACAGCAACAGATGACAAGAACGTAATTCTTTCCGCAAGAAACATTGAAAATGTAGAGACTGCAACTCCAAACACAATCAACGTATACGATGTTATGAAACATAACACAGTTGTTGTAACCAAAGATGCTGTAGCATCCATCGAGGAGGTGTACGCATAATGGCTAACATTCAGTATTATGACGTAATCAAAAAACCAGTGATTACTGAAAAATCTATGAACGCTATGGGTGAGAAGAAATACACTTTCCTTGTTCATCCGGAAGCAAATAAAACACAGATTAAAGAAGCTGTTGAGAAAATGTTCGAAGGAACAAAAGTAAAAAGCGTAAATACCATGAATTTAGATGGTAAGAAAAAACGCCGTGGAATGGTAGTTGGAAAAACTGCTAAATCCAAGAAAGCTATTGTAGCTCTTACAGAGGACAGCAAAGACATCGAGATTTTCGAGGGACTTTAATAAGCAATAGCAATTATACGCAGTCAAAAGCGTGATGACAAAGATTGAAAGGAGAACAACAATGGGAATCAAAACCTATAACCCATATACACCGTCAAGAAGACATATGACTGGTTCTGACTTCTCTGAGATCACAACAAGCACTCCAGAGAAATCCTTAGTAGTGTCTTTAAAGAAAAATGCCGGACGTAATAATCAGGGTAAAATCACAGTAAGACACCGCGGAGGCGGAAGCAGAAGAAAATACAGAATCATCGACTTCAAGAGAAGAAAAGATGGAATTCCTGCAACAGTAGCAACAATCGAGTACGATCCGAACAGAACAGCAAATATTGCACTTATCAACTATGCAGATGGTGAGAAAGCATATATCCTTGCTCCGGAAGGCTTAAAAGTAGGTCAGAAGGTTATGAACGGACCGGAAGCAGAGGTTCGTGTAGGTAACTGCCTTCCTCTGGAAATGATCCCGGTTGGTACTATGATTCACAATATCGAGCTTCACCCAGGAAAGGGCGGACAGATGGTTCGTTCTGCTGGAAACGGCGCTCAGTTAATGGCTAAAGAAGGCAAATACGCAACACTGCGTCTGCCATCTGGTGAAATGAGAATGGTTCCGATCGTATGCCGTGCTTCTATCGGCGTTGTCGGAAACGGAGATCACAACCTGATTAACATCGGTAAAGCTGGACGTAAGCGCAACATGGGTATCAGACCTACAGTTCGCGGTTCCGTAATGAACCCGAATGACCATCCACATGGTGGTGGTGAAGGAAAGACCGGTATCGGTCGTCCAGGTCCATGTACACCGTGGGGCAAACCTGCTCTTGGTCTGAAGACCAGAAAGAAAAACAAACAGTCCAACAAGCTCATCGTAAGAAGACGCGATGGAAAAGCTTTAGCGAAATAATAAGGAGGATAAAGCATGTCTCGTTCACTGAAAAAAGGACCTTTTGCAGATGAGAGCTTACTGAAAAAAGTAGATGCATTAAATGCTGCAAACGACAAATCCGTTATCAAAACATGGTCACGTCGTTCTACTATCTTCCCGTCCTTCGTAGGACATACAATTGCTGTCCATGACGGAAGAAAACACGTGCCGGTATATATTACAGAAGACATGGTTGGACACAAACTTGGTGAGTTTGTTGCAACCAGAACATACAGAGGACACGGAAAAGACGAAAAGAAATCCGGCGTTCGCTAATTATCAGAAAAGAACAGCCGCCTGGCTGCAGCTTGTAGCCAGGGGTTTCCATTAAAGATTCGAATATGACGAAAGGAGGCACTTTAAAATGGCAAAGGGACATAGAAGCCAGATAAAGAGAGCCAGAAATGAGAATAATAGAGAGACAAGACCGTCTGCAAAATTATCTTATGCAAGAATTTCTGTTCAGAAAGCCTGCTACGTATTAGATGTAATCCGTGGCAAAGATGTGCAGACAGCACTTGGTATCCTGACATACAACCCAAGATACGCTTCCAGCGTGCTTAAGAAGTTACTGGAATCAGCAATCGCAAATGCTGAGAACAACAACGGAATGAACGCAGACAACCTCTACATTGCAGCCTGCTACGCAGATAAAGGACCTACAATGAAGAGAATTCAGCCAAGAGCACAGGGTAGAGCTTACAGAATCGAGAAGAGAACAAGCCATATCACCATCGTGCTGGATGAAAGATAAGGAGGAAAATCATGGGACAGAAAGTTAACCCACATGGCCTTAGAGTCGGTGTTATCAAAGATTGGGATTCTAGATGGTATGCAGAAGACAACTTTGCAGACTTCTTAGTAGAAGATTACAACATCAGAACATTCCTGAAAAAGAAATTATACAGCGCAGGTGTTTCCAAGATTGAAATCGAGAGAGCATCTGACAGAGTAAAAATCATCATCTACACAGCAAAACCTGGTATCGTAATCGGTAAAGGCGGAGCTGAGATTGAGAAAGTAAAAGCTGAATTACAGAAATACACAGACAAAAAAGTCATTGTTGACATTAAAGAAGTAAAAAGACCAGACAGAGATGCACAGTTAGTTGCTGAGAATATTGCATTACAGTTAGAGAACCGTATTTCCTTCCGTCGTGCAATGAAATCTACAATGCAGAGAACTATGAAAGCCGGAGCAAAAGGTATCAAAACATCTGTATCCGGACGTCTTGGCGGTGCTGATATGGCTCGTACAGAGTTCTACAGCGAAGGAACAATCCCGCTTCAGACACTTCGTGCAGACATCGACTACGGCTTCGCAGAAGCAGACACAACATACGGCAAAGTTGGCGTAAAAGCTTGGGTCTACAACGGTGAAGTACTTCCAACAAAAGGAACTAAGGAAGGGAGCGATAAATAATGTTAATGCCAAAAAGAGTAAAACGTCGTAAACAATTCCGTGGCTCCATGAGAGGTAAAGCCCTGAGAGGTAACAAAATCAATTATGGTGAATTCGGTCTTGTTGCTACCGAACCTTGTTGGATTCGTTCCAACCAGATTGAAGCAGCCCGTGTTGCTATGACCCGTTACATTAAACGTGGCGGTAAGGTTTGGATTAAGATTTTCCCAGATAAACCAGTAACAGCAAAACCAGCAGAAACACGTATGGGTTCCGGTAAAGGTTCCCTGGAGTACTGGGTAGCAGTTGTAAAACCAGGTCGCGTAATGTTCGAGATCGCAGGCGTTTCCGAGGAAGTTGCTCGTGAAGCATTACGTCTTGCTATGCACAAGTTACCATGTAAATGTAAAATCGTTTCTCGTGCAGACTTAGAAGGCGGTGATAACAGTGAAAATTAATAAATTCGTAGAAGATTTAAGAGCAAAATCAGCTGCAGAATTGAATGAAGAATTAGTAGCTGCTAAAAAAGAACTTTTCAATCTGAGATTTCAGAATGCAACCAATCAATTAGACAATACAGGACGAATCAAAGAGGTTCGCAAGAATATTGCCAGAATCCAGACAGTAATCACTGAGCAGGCTAACGCTTCCAAATAGTGAATATAGGAGGAAACAATCGTGGAAAGAAATCTGAGAAAAACCCGTGTGGGCAAGGTTGTCAGCAACAAGATGGACAAGACCATCGTGGTTGCAATTGAAGACCATGTAAAACATCCTCTTTACAAAAAAATCGTGAAGAGAACATATAAATTAAAAGCTCATGATGAAAAGAATGAGTGCAATATCGGTGATACCGTAAAAGTTATGGAGACCAGACCGTTATCCAAGGATAAAAGATGGAGACTGGTTGAAATTGTAGAGAAAGTGAAATAAGGAGGAAACCAGTATGATTCAGCAGGAAACTAGACTGAAAGTTGCCGACAACACTGGTGCAAAAGAAATCCTTTGTATTCGTGTTATGGGCGGCTCTACAAGAAGATATGCAAACATCGGCGACACAATCGTTGCTTCCGTTAAAGATGCAACACCAGGCGGTGTTGTTAAAAAAGGTGACGTTGTAAAAGCTGTTGTTGTTAGAACAAAAAAAGGCGCTCGTCGTAAAGACGGTTCTTACATCCGTTTCGATGAAAACGCTGCCGTAATCATTAAAGACGACTTAACTCCGAGAGGAACACGTATCTTTGGACCAGTTGCCAGAGAGCTTCGTGACAAAAAATTCATGAAGATCGTTTCCTTAGCTCCGGAAGTATTATAGGAGGGTGTCTAATGTCAGCTATGAAGATTAAAAAAGGTGATACTGTTAAAGTAATCGCTGGTAAAGATAAAGGCAAAGAAGGTAAAGTTCTTGCCGTTAATGTAAAAGACAATACTGTATTAGTTGAAAACGTAAACATGGTGACCAAACACAGCAAACCGTCTATGGCAAACCAGAACGGTGGAATCATCAATAAAGAAGCTCCGCTTCATATCTCCAACGTAATGCTGGTTGTAGATGGAAAAGCTACAAGAGTTGGTTTCCAGATGGATGGAGACAAAAAAGTCCGTGTTGCAAAAGCAACTGGAAAAGTTATCGATTAATTGAGAGAGGAGGCATGACAGGTGAGTAGATTAAAAGAGCTTTACAAAAATGAGATCATGGATGCCATGACTAAGAAATTCGGATACAAAAACGTTATGGAAGTGCCAAAACTCGAGAAAATCGTTGTAAACATGGGTGTTGGTGAAGCTAAAGAAAATGCAAAACTTCTTGATGCAGCTATCGCTGATATGGAGCTGATCACAGGACAGAAAGCAGTTTCTACAAAAGCAAAAAAATCTGTAGCGAACTTTAAGATCAGAGAGGGAATGCCGATCGGATGTAAAGTTACATTAAGAGGAGACAAAATGTACGAGTTTGCTGATCGTCTGATCAACCTTGCACTTCCTCGTGTACGTGACTTCCGCGGTGTAAACCCGAACGCATTTGACGGCAGAGGAAACTACGCTCTTGGTATCAAAGAGCAGTTAATCTTCCCGGAAGTTGAATACGACAAAGTAGATAAAGTAAGAGGTATGGACATCATCTTCGTTACAACTGCGAAAACAGATGAAGAAGCACGTGAATTACTGACATTATTCAACATGCCATTTGCAAAATAATATACCCTCTGGGTGTACCATGATGACCGCCGGCGAAAGCCGGGGTCTGCAAATCTGATAGGAGGAACGATTCATGGCTAAAACAGCAATGAAAATCAAACAGCAGCGCAAACAGAAATTCTCCACAAGAGAATACAATCGCTGCAGAATTTGTGGCCGTCCACATTCATATTTAAGAAAATACGGAATCTGCAGAATCTGCTTCCGTGAATTAGCTTACAAAGGACAGATTCCGGGAGTTAAAAAAGCTTCCTGGTAATCAATAGACAATCATGTAAAGTCTGAAAAGAGAGAAAATAAGGAGGAAACTAACATGACAATGAGCGATCCGATTGCAGATATGCTTACAAGAATCCGTAATGCAAACACTGCAAAACACGACACAGTAGATGTTCCGGCATCTAAAATGAAAATTGCAATTGCAAACATTCTTCTTGACGAGGGATATATTGCAAAATACGATTTAGTAGAAGATGGTGTATTCAAAACCATTCATATTACTCTGAAATACGGCGAGAACAAAAATGAGAAAATCATTACAGGACTGAAGAGAATTTCCAAACCAGGTCTTCGTATCTACGTTGGAAAAGACGAGCTTCCTAAAGTTCTCGGTGGACTGGGAATCGCAATTCTTTCCACAAACAAAGGTGTTATCACAGATAAAGAAGCACGTAAAGAAAAAGTTGGCGGTGAAGTATTAGCTTTCGTATGGTAATTTGACCACCGAAAATATACTCGTCACAAAAGAGACTGAAAACAGAGAGAAATCTTTCTCTCCGATAATTTAAGTAATAGGAGGACAATTTTATGTCACGTATCGGTAGACTTCCAGTTGCAATTCCTGCTGGCGTTGAAGTAAAAGTAGCAGACGGAAACGTTGTAACTGTAAAAGGACCAAAAGGAACACTTGAAAGAGCGCTTCCAGTTGAAATGGAAATCAAAGTAGAAGATGGTCAGGTAGTAGTTACAAGACCAAACGACTTAAAAAGAATGAAATCTCTTCACGGTTTAACAAGAAGCCTTATCCACAACATGGTGGTAGGTGTAAGCGAGGGCTACACAAAGACTCTTGAAGTAAACGGTGTAGGTTATAAAGCAGCAAAACAGGGTAAGAAGCTTGTTCTTAACCTGGGATATTCTCACCCGGTTGAAATGGAAGATCCGGAAGGTCTGGAATCCAAAGTAGATGGAAACAAGATTATCGTTTCCGGTATCAGCAAAGAAAAAGTTGGCCAGTTTGCAGCCGAAATCAGAGATAAGAGAAGACCTGAGCCATACAAAGGCAAAGGTATCAAATATGCTGATGAGGTTATCAGACGTAAAGTTGGTAAGACTGGTAAGAAATAATTAAGGAGAGTGAGAACATGATAAAGAAAGCATCTAGGGCGGAAATTCGTCAGAATAAGCATAGAAGATTACGTCATCATTTAAACGGCACTGCAACAACACCACGTCTTGCAGTATTTCGTTCCAACAAGCATATGTATGCTCAGATTATTGATGACACCGTTGGTAAGACTTTAGTATCTGCTTCTACTCTTCAGAAAGAAGTAAACGCAGAATTAGAGCACACAAACGACGTAGCAGCAGCAGCACACTTAGGAACCGTAATCGGTAAAAAAGCAGTAGAAGCAGGAATCGAAAGCGTTGTTTTCGACAGAGGCGGATACATTTACCACGGTAAAGTGAAAGCATTAGCAGACGCAGCTAGAGAAGCTGGACTGAAATTCTAAGAGAGGGAGGAAAAGAACACATGAAACGTAATCTTATTGATGCTAGTCAGTTAGAGTTAGAAGATAAAGTAGTATCAATCAAGCGTGTTACCAAGGTTGTTAAAGGTGGTCGTAACTTCCGTTTCACAGCTTTAGTTGTAGTAGGCGACGGCAACGGACACGTTGGTGCAGGTTTAGGTAAAGCAGCCGAAATTCCGGAAGCAATCCGCAAAGGAAAAGAGGATGCAATGAAGAACTTAGTTACAGTTGCAAGAGATGCGAACAATTCCATCACTCATGACTTTGTAGGAAAATACGGAAGCGCAGAAATGCTTCTGAAGAGAGCTCCGGAAGGTACTGGTGTTATCGCTGGTGGTCCGGCTCGTGCAGTCGTAGAGTTAGCAGGTATCAAAAACATCCGTGCAAAATGTATGGGTTCCAGAAACAAACAGAACGTTGTTCTGGCTACCATCGAAGGCCTGAGACAGTTAAAGACTCCGGAAGAAGTTGCAAAACTTCGCGGAAAGTCTGTTGATGAGATTCTGGCTTAAGGAGGAAATGAAAATGGCAGACACATTAAAAGTTACATTAGTAAAATCTCCGATTGGCGCAGTTCCGAAGCACAGAAAAACAGTTGAGGCTATGGGTCTTACCAAAATGCACAAAACAGTTGAAATGCCGGATAACGCAGCAACAAGAGGAATGATTCAGCAGGTTAAGCACCTGGTAAAAGTAGAAGAAGCATAATTGCTTCTTCTGCAATAAAAAGAAAAATAACATAAGCTTTGAAAAATAAAAGGAGGTGCCAAAATGGAATTATCAAATTTAAGACCAGCAGAAGGTTCTAAACACAGCGATAACTTCAGAAGAGGCCGTGGACATGGTTCTGGAAACGGAAAAACAGCCGGTAAAGGACACAAAGGACAGTTAGCTCGTTCCGGACACAAAAAACCAGGATTTGAAGGCGGACAGATGCCTTTATACAGACGTCTTCCAAAGAGAGGCTTTACAAATAGAAATTCTAAAGAAATCATCGCAATCAACGTAGATGTACTGAACCGTTTTGAAGATGGTGCAGAAGTAACAGTTGAAAGCTTACTTGCAAGCGGTGCAATTTCCAAAGCAGGTGACGGTGTTAAGATTCTCGGAAACGGTGAGCTTACAAAGAAACTCAACGTAAAAGTGAACGCTGTCAGCGAAACTGCAAAAACAAAAATTGAAGCAGCAGGTGGAACAGTAGAGGTGATCTAATGTTTGAGACTCTCAAAAATGTTTTCAGAGTGAAAGAAATGAGACGCAAGCTGCTGTTTGTACTGTGGATGATCTTTGTTATCCGTATCGGTTCTCAGCTTCCGGTTCCGGGAGTAGATACGGATTTCTTTAAAGATTGGTTTGCACAGAACTCCGGTGACGCATTCAACTTTTTTGATGCGTTTACCGGTGGCTCTTTTACTCAGATGTCAATCTTTGCATTGAACATTACCCCTTATATCACTTCTTCTATTATCATGCAGCTTCTTACTATTGCCATTCCGGCACTGGAAGAAATGCACAGAGACGGAGAAGAGGGAAGAAAGAAAATCACAGCAATTACACGTTATGTGACAGTTGGTCTGGCGCTTTTTGAATCTACTGCTATGGCAATCGGATTCGGACGTCAGGGACTGATTCCGGATATGGATTTCTTAAAAGGTGCAGTCGTAGTTGTCTGCCTTACAGCAGGCTCTGCAATGCTGATGTGGATTGGCGAGCGTATTACAGAAAAAGGTGTTGGAAATGGTATTTCCATCGTTCTTACTGTAAACATCGTTTCCCGTATCCCTAGCGATATTGCACTTCTTTATGAGAACTTCATCAAAGGAAAAACAATAGCAAAAGGACTTCTTGCAGGTGCGATTATCGCGGCAATTATCCTTGTGATTGTTGTATTTGTTCTTGTTCTTAACGGAGCAGAGAGAAGAATCCCGATTCAGTATTCCAAGAAAATGGTTGGAAGAAAGATGATGGGAGGACAGTCTGCAAGTATTCCTTTAAAAGTAAATACAGCAGGCGTTATTCCGGTTATCTTTGCATCTTCTATTATGTCCGTTCCGACGATCATAGCACAGCTTATGCATAAAGGAAACGGAACTGGAATCGGAAGTGAGATTTTAAGAGGTCTTTCTTCAAATAACTGGTGCAATCCGAATCAGCTTCAGTATAGCTGGGGTCTGATCGTGTATATTGTTTTATGTGTTTTCTTCGCATATTTCTATACCTCCATTACATTTAACCCTCTGGAGGTTGCAGACAATATTAAGAAACAGGGCGGTTTCATTCCTGGTATCCGTCCGGGAAAACCAACCTCAGATTATTTGACGAAGATTTTAAATTATATTATATTTATAGGTGTAGTGGGTCTGATGATCGTTGCGATTATTCCGTTCTTCTTTAACGGAGTATTTGGAGCAAATGTTTCCTTCGGTGGTACATCTATCATTATTATTGTAGGTGTTATCCTCGAGACAGTGAAACAGATTGAATCCCAGTTACTTGTACGCAATTACAAAGGATTCCTGAACAACTAAAAAAAGAAAGGCAGAGGTGCTGGCACCAAAACCTTGAAAAAACATACAGAAGAGTTGCCAGAGGCAAGTCTTCTGTATTTGCTACACAAGAAAAATAAAACGGAGGGTATGACTATGAGAATTATTATGTTGGGTGCGCCAGGAGCCGGAAAAGGTACACAGGCAAAAAAAATTGCTGAGAAATATGGAATTCCACATATTTCCACAGGAGATATTTTCCGTGCCAACATCAAAAACGGCACAGAGCTTGGCAAAAAAGCAAAAACCTACATGGATCAGGGTCTTCTTGTTCCAGATGAATTGACCTGTGACTTAGTAGTAGACAGAATTCAGCAGGAAGACGCTGTAAACGGATATGTATTGGATGGTTTCCCAAGAACAATTCCACAGGCAGAATGTCTTACAGAGGCTTTAAATAAGCTTGACAGTAAAATTGATTTTGCCATTGATGTAAATGTTCCGGATGAAAATATTGTAAACCGTATGTCAGGAAGAAGAGCATGTTTAAAATGCGGAGCTACTTACCACGTTGTATATGCTTCTCCAAAAGCAGAAGGAATTTGTGATACATGTGGAGAAGCTCTTGTTCTTCGTGAAGATGACAAGCCGGAAACTGTACAGAAGCGCTTAAATGTATACCATGAGCAGACACAGCCGCTTATTGATTATTATACAAAACAGGGCGTATTAAAAACAGTTGACGGAACAAAAAATCTGGAAGAAGTATTCCAGGAAATTGTTTCCATTCTCGGCGAATAAGAATGAGGAGAGCTATGTCAGTTTCTATTAAGACAGAGCATGAAATTGCCCTTATGAGAGAGGCAGGTCATTTACTGGAAAAAGTCCATGATGGCCTGATTCCATATATTAAACCGGGAGTCAGTACAAAAGAGCTGGATCGTATCGGAGAAGATATGATCCGTTCCCTTGGCTGTGTTCCCAATTTCTTAAACTACGGAGGATTTCCGGGTTCTTTCTGTATCAGCTTAAATGATGAAGTGGTACACGGAATCCCCTCTGAAGAGAAAATTATTCAGGACGGCGATCTTGTAAAAATTGATGCCGGTCTGATATACAAAGGATACCATTCTGATGCTGCGCGTACTTACGCAGTAGGGGAGGTTTCTCCGGAGGCAAAAAGCCTTATGGAGGTAACAAAGCAGTGCTTCTTTGAAGGGCTGAAAGCTGCGAAGGCAGGAAATCACTTAAATGATATTTCCAAGGCAATCGGAGCTTACGCTGCAAAGTATCGTTACGGGATTGTCCGCGATCTGGTAGGACACGGAATCGGAACACATCTTCATGAAGATCCCCAGATCCCGAATTTTCCTCAGAAAAGAAGAGGAATCCGTCTGATGCCGGGCATGACACTTGCTGTAGAGCCTATGATTAATCTTGGACGTGCAGATGTGGCATGGCTGGACGATGAATGGACAGTAGTAACTATGGACGGTTCGCTGTCTGCTCATTATGAAAACACCATTCTGATTACAGATGGTGAACCAGAAATTCTGACCCTTACGAAATAAAATAAGGAATGACTATGGAGGTTAAAAATGTCAAAAGCAGATGTAATTGAAGTGGAAGGCACAGTTCTTGAGAAACTGCCTAACGCAATGTTTAAAGTGGAACTGGAGAACAAGCATGTGGTCCTTGCACATATCAGCGGGAAATTACGAATGAACTTCATCCGTATCCTTCCGGGAGATAAGGTTACAATCGAACTTTCTCCATATGACCTGTCTAAAGGCAGAATTATCTGGAGAGATAAATAAAGAATAAGAACGCGAAACCGTTTTTCACAGAAATGTGGGAGACGGTTTTTTTGTCATTTCTTGCGAACCGTTCTATTCTGGTGTATAATTATTTACAGAGACGAAACAAATTTTGCAAGGGCGTAAGGTGAAGAATTTGAAGAAAAAAATCGAACAGCTTTTAAGCGGAAAATTTGAATATGAGCAGCCACAGCTTCTTTTTTCCAAGGAGAAACTTTCTATTGTGCTAAAAGCAGGGGAAATAAAGAAGGGCGAGCTGTATTTTGGAACAGAGGATAATCAGAAAATAAGAGGCTATATTACATCATCAGACAGGCGGTTTGTTCCCGGATTTGACCGTTTTTCAGGAACTACAGTCTGCCTGCCATATGGTGTGGACGGAACCGGCATGGAACAGGGAGACAGCTTAAAAGGCTGGCTCTGCTTTACAACAAACATCGGAGAATATAAACTTGCCTTTGAGATTATCATAGAAAAGAAGCAGGTACAGAGCACAGTAGGAACTATCAGAAACATAGACGAATTCTCTGAAATTGCCAAAGAGGATTTCCGTGAGGCGTACCGCCTTTTTACAGATAAAAATTTCGGTTCCATTTTGAAAGAGGAATCAAAAGAAATCCAGGCACTTTATAAGGGAATGGCAAGGCAGCCGGTCACTTATCAGCATCTCGAGGAATTTCTCGTAAGTACGGGGAAAAAAGAGAAGGTTTCTATTTCTCTGAAAAAAGAGAAAGACGAATTTTATGAGGTGGATCAGTCTGTAAAAGAGTCATTCACAATGATAAGAAGCGGCTGGGGACATCTTCGCCTTGATGTGGAGACAGAGGGAGAATTTCTCGAAACAGAGAAGAAAGTCATTACGGAAGAAGATTTTATCGGCAGTTTTTATGATCTGGATTATGTAATTCGAAAAGAAAAGCTTGGAAAAGGCGTTCAGTACGGGGAAATCCGTATCAGAAGCCCGTATCAGGAGCTTGTATATACCATTGCGGCGTCAAGGACAGGGAAAGCGCAGGTAAATGTCCGCACAGGAGAAAAAAAGGAACGTCTGAAATTGATGGAAGCTTATCTTTCCTGGCGCTGCGGACAACAAGAAAAGAAAGCCTGGATTGAAGAAAGCCTTGAAAATCTGAGCAGCCTGAAAGAAAAGGGGCTTGATTATCCGGAATATCAGATTTATGAAGCCTACCTTCTCCATCTGGACAACAGAGATGAGGAGGCAAACAAGATTCTCGTAAAATACCAGAATAAATCCTTTACAAAAGAAGATCTGGAGCTTGCTGGCGGATTTTTGTATATATGCACTCTTACAGGTCTTTATAAAGATAAAATGCAGGCGCTTCGAAAAATACAGAACTTCTATATGCAGAAGGGAGACAGCTTCTGGCTTCTCTGTGTGCTTCAGAAAATGGATCCGGAAATAAAAGCTTCTCCGTCAAAAAGTCTGTTTCTTATGGAGGAGCAGTTTGAGAGAGGCTGTAAAAATCCGCTTCTGTATCTGGAGGCGTGGGAGTGTATCTCAAAAGATATGACGCTTCTTCACAGGATCACAGGATTCTGGACACAGGTATTTCTGTTCGCAGGAAAAAGAGGGATTCTTACAGAAGAGCTTACCATGCGCTTTGCGTATTTATCAGGATACGAAAAAAGCTATAATGAGAGTATGTACCGGGCTCTGGCTATGGGCTGCGATGCCTTTCCTTCCCAGGATACGCTGGAAGCAGTATGTAAATACATTATGAAAGGAAATCCAAGAAGGCAGGAATATTTTAAGTGGTTTTCTATGGCTGTGGAGCAGGGACTTCGCATTACACGGCTCTATGAATATTATGTGGAAACGATGGATACTTCCTATCAGAGAACGCTTCCAAAGCCTCTCCTTATGTATTTTACATATAATAACAACAATCTGGGAGATGCGAGAAAAGCCTTTATTTATGCGGGTGTGACTGCAAATAAAGAAAGAGAACCCCAGACATTTGAGAGCTATCGGGAAAATATGAAAGCGTTTGCAGCACAAAAGCTCCGGGAAGGCAGGATCAATGAAAATTATGCGGTGCTTTATCAGGAGTTTTTAAGCCACCCGAAAACAGGAGAGGAAGGAAAACTTCTTGCAGCCCGTATGTTTACAAATCGTCTGTATTGTGATGACAGAAAGATACGAAGCGTGATCGTGCGCCACAGCCAGCTCGACAGGGAGGAGGTATATCCGCTTGTACAGGGTGTTGCATATCCGAGAATTTATACAGAGGACGCAGCCATTCTGTTTCAGGATGAAAAGCAGCGCCGCTACTGTTCCACCATTGATTACAATATGAAAAAACTGATGGATGAGCGGGAAATGCTTTCTTCAGTCCTTCACTGCGGCGTGTCAGAGCCGGGAGTGCTTCTTCATTACTGCGAGCATAATGAAATCACGAGAGAAAATCTTTCTGTATTTTTAAAGCTGGTAAAAAATGAGGCGTTTGCGAAGGATTATATTGAGACAGTCCGAAGAAAAATCCTGGATTATTATGCAGAGCATATCCACGGAGAGGATTTAGATGATTATTTAAGAAATATGGATTTCCGTGCCTATGCGGCAGTTGATAAAAAGACGCTTCTGGAAATTCTGATTTCAAGACGTTTTTTCCCGCAGGCAATGGGAATTGTGGAGGAATTTGGATTTGAAGGACTCGATAAAAGAGATTTGTTAAAGCTCACAAGCCGTATGATTTTAAGATGCGACGGAGCGGAAGATGAGGAACTTTTATCTCTGTCCTCTGAGGTTTACAGAAGCGGAATATATGACGAGGTAATTTTACAATATCTTATGAAATACCGGTTCGGACCTGTGGAAGAG
The DNA here is from genome assembly GCA_030527365.1 of Eubacteriales bacterium. GTDB lineage: Bacteria > Bacillota > Clostridia > Lachnospirales > Lachnospiraceae > Blautia_A. The sequence goes on from JAUNAX010000001.1 coordinate 16,844, forward strand.
CTTTTAGCTATATGGAAAAGTGCCAAAGGCTTTGAGATGGATACTTATGAGCTTGAAGAAAAGATATTAAGTCTTCTGATGTTTACAGAGGATTACCGCAAAGAGGGAGAGGCAGTTCTTGAAGCATATGTAAAGCATAGCGGAAAAGAAAGGATTATCGGTTCTTATCTTACACAGGTGGCATACGGGATTTTTGTGAAAGAATACCCGATGAGTGAATTTGTATACCAGTGTCTGGAGAATGCTTATGTGAAGAAATGGCCGGTGAACAGAGTCTGCCGTCTGGCGCTGTTTCTGGGGCTTTCCAGAGAGAAAAATCAGGACGGGCAGATTGTGGATATGGAGCGGGAGCTTTTGAAAGAATGTATGAAAGAGGATATGACCTTTGCCTTTTTCCACAGACTTTCCCCTTCTCTTTTGGAGCCATACCAGCTTGACGATAAGACCTTTGTGGAATATCATGCAGCTCCGGAGGAAGAAGTGACACTGTTCTATGCCATTGATACAGGCCTTGGCGGAGAGCTTAAATATAAGAGAGAGCCTCTTCGAAATGTATATGAAGGAATCTGTACAAAGACGTTTACCCTGTTTTATGGGGAAACGCTCCACTATTATTTCCAGGTGGAGGGAAAAGGAGAGACAAGGAAAACGAAGGAGAGAGTTCTCACCATGAGCAGTACAGAGGGTATTCCTGTGAGCAAGTATCAGATGATCAACCAGATCCTCTCTGCCAGACGTCTTGATAAGGAGAGGGAAGTTCTCTCAAAGATGATGCAGTATCAGAGGCAGGAGCGGTATGTAAAAGAAATGTTTCAGATTGACAAAGATATATAAAAAGGAAGCACAAAATGAACGAAATTCGTGACCTGATTATTGGAATAGATTTTGGAAAAGAATATACGCAGCTCTGCTATTATGACAGAAAAGGGGAAGAACCGCGCTCTCTTACCATGAAGGTGGGAACAAGCCAGTATGAAGCTCCAACCTGTCTTTGCTGGCGAGTAGAGCAGAAGGACTACTGTGTGGGGCTTGAGGCAGAGTATTTTGCAAGAGAAAAAGGAGGCGTTCTCATAGATCGCCTTTACGAAATTGTGGAAAAAGAAGAAAACGTACAGATTTGCGGGGAACAGAGAGAACCCTGGGAACTTCTTGCCGGATTTTTAAATGGAATGCTCAAGTTCCTGGGAGTGATGGACATTGTAAAAAATACAAAATGTCTTGTGATCACTGCGCCTTCCATTCATAGAACACAGGTAAAAAATTTCCGGAAAGCATGTGAATATCTGGGATTTCCGGAAGAAAAATATATGATGATGGATTATGGGGAAAGCTTTTATTATTATGCTATGACCCAGAAGAGGGAAACATGGAACAGAAGCGTTGCGTGGTACGCATTTAAAGGAAAGCACGTGACCTTCCGAAAACTTACCATTCAGCCGTCAGTCAAGCCTGCTCTTGTGAAACTGGAAGAGCCGGAGGAGACAAAGCTTTCCGGAGACGGGGAGATGCTTGACGATTCTTTCTGCCGCTTTATCGGAAAAACGTTAGGCGCAGAGCTTTTTTCCAGCATACAGATTACAGGAGACGGCTTTGACCAGCAGTGGGCACAGCAGTCTGTAAAAATGCTCTGTTTTCAGAAGAGAAAAGTCTTTTACGGAAATAATCTTTTTGCAAAAGGCGCGTGTGCTGCAGGAAAAGAAAAGCTTGAGGATAAACGCCTCCGTGGATACCGCTATTTAAGCGATTCAGTTGTTTTGACAGAGGTGGGAATGGATATGCGGGTGATGGGGTCTCCTGCGTATTATCCGCTTATTACAGGCGGTAAGAACTGGTATGAATGCAAGGGAAGCTGCGAGCTGATCCTTGACGATACGAAAGAGCTTGTTTTTGTTGTGGGACATCTTGGGGAAACGGAGAAAAAACGGGTTTCCATGCAGCTTCCAGGTCTTCCGAAACGCCCCAATAAGACAACACGCCTTCTTGTAGAGCTTTCCTATGTATCACGGAAAGAATGCAGGATTACGGTAAAGGACCTTGGCTTTGGAGAGATGTATCCAAGCAGCAATAAGGTGTGGGAAGAATCCACACAGTGGTAGAGGAGGAAGAACATGAGCAGCTACATTCTATGCCAGACAAAAAAGGCGGAAAAGCCATATTATATTGAGAATATCAGCACTAATATTTATTCCATAGAGGAGCTTTGTTATTACCTGTACCACAATCTTTATCTGATCGATTCCACGATCATCAATGAAGGACTGTGTAAATGGCTGGAGGAGGAACTGGAGCTTACAAGGCTTGCGGCAAAGTTGCGCCCGTACCTTGGAAAATTTGCAGGTGTGGAGGATGTTTTATATCCTGTTTTTAAAGAAATTAATTATCTGACTTACGAAGAGCTTCGTGAGCTGAACGGAAAGATCGCAAAGCTGAATAAAGAAGAGCTTCCTGTGCGGGAAAAGAAAAAGGGAGATGCTCTTGTGGAAAACGGAATGTATGTAAATGCCATTCACGTTTATCAGAAGCTTCTGGAATGCAGTGAAAGATTAAAGGGGCAGCCGGAGCTTACAGAGAGTATATACCACAATTTAGGATGCGCTTACAGCTATCTGTTTCAGATGGAAAAAGCGCAGGAATATTTCCAGAAGGCATATGAGGTGAGTAACAGTGAAAAAGAGATAAAGACGTATCTTCTGGCATATAAAAGTCTTCATACGCCGAAGGAGTATGAGAGCAGAGTAAAGGAACTTCAGCCGGGAGAAACGGTTTTAAAAGAAGTAAAAGAAACCATTGCACATTTTGAAAGAGTGCCGGAAAACAAGATCAGCGCCGGAGACATTGATAAAATGCTGGAAGGTTTTATAAAAGAATATCACAGGAGCACAGGCGCCTGAGAAAGGTGGAAAAATGCAGAAACGGATTATTTTTCACATAGATGTAAATTCTGCTTTTTTATCCTGGGAGTCTGTATACAGAATGGAGGTCCTTCATGAAACAGTGGACCTCCGAACCATTCCCTCAGCCATTGGGGGAGACGAAAAAAAGCGTCGCGGCGTAATTCTTGCAAAGTCCATTCCTGCCAAAGCCTTTGGGGTGCGGACAGGAGAGAGTATTATGGAAGCCAGGAAGAAATGTCCGGCGCTTTCTCTCGTACCTGCAAATCATGAGTTATACAGACAGAAATCCAGAGAATTTATTGAGCTTTTGAAGGAGTATTCCCCTGATGTGGAGCAGTATTCCATTGACGAGGCATTTGTGGATATGACAGGAATGCAGGTGCTGTTCGGGGAGCCTTTAGAGGCAGCGGATAAGATACGAAAAAGGATTAAGGAGGAACTTGGTTTTACCGTAAATATTGGAATTTCCGAAAACAAGTATCTTGCAAAAATGGCATCGGACTTTGAAAAGCCGGATAAGGTACATACCTTGTTTCCAGATGAAATTCAGAAAAAAATGTGGCCGCTTCCTGTTGGAGACCTTCTTTTTGTGGGAAAGGCTACTGTAAAGAAGCTGGAAAAAATGGGAATCCAGACCATAGGACAGCTTGCAGCCTGTGATAAAGAGCTTTTAAAAGAAAATTTAAAGAAGCAGGGAGAGAGCATCTGGAATTTTGCAAACGGGATTGATTTTTCCCTTGTACAGCCTGTTCCGGAACGAAACAAAGGGTATGGCAACAGCACAACCATAAGTTTTGATGTGACTGACGGAGAAGCTGCGAAAACCGTTCTTTTGGCTCTTGCTGAGTCTGTAGGCTCACGGCTTCGTGCAGACGGTGTAAAAATCCAGGTGGTAAGCGTTACCATTAAGGATAACCAGCTTCGTAAAATGTCTCATCAGATGGTTCTGGATTCTGCTACGGATATTACAAATGAAATTTATCTTTCTGCCTGCCGCCTTTTTGAAGAACTGTGGGACGGACGCCCCATTCGTCTTCTGGGGATTCAGACAAGCAGGACAAAGGAGGAAGAAGCAAGACAGTTCTCGCTGTTTGATGAAGAGACCGGATATGAAAAATGGGAACAGATGGACCATGCAGTTGACGAAATACGGAAAAAATTTGGCAAAGATGCTGTAAAACGGGCTGCTTTTCTTAAAACCTCCCTTGATGAATGAGGAAAATGACGCTTCGGGTATTAAAAATGATGAATGACAAGCTGAATAAAAAGCTGCATCTGGGGAGTGACATATTTATTTTTGTGATAAAATAACTGATTGAACATCTTTACAGGGGGAAGATTTGTTCTGACTTCTGTAAGGGTACGGTTTTGAAGTTCTTCTTTTACTGTAAACCGGGGAAGAAAAGAATAACCCATACCTTTTTTCAGAAGGTGGATAATTGTTTCCGTGTTTCCGATTTCCAGAACAGGAGAAATGTGCAGCTCCCGTTCGGAGAGAAGTTTTTCCAGTTCATAATGGTAGGCGGCGCCTACTTCTGTCAGGATAAAAGGCCTTGCAGCCAGTTTCTCAATTTCCAGAAAGGATTGGGAAGAGGCAGCAGGGTCTTTTAAGGTAACAAAAATAATATCTTCTGTTCTTTGAGCAGCACAAATCCATTCGTCTTTGTAAATTTTATGGTCAAGGGTGAGAATGCAGTCGATTTCATTGCTTTTTGCAAGCTCCATAAGCTCTTCTGTCGTGCCGGAGCGGATGGTAATTTTTATGTCTGGATACATATCGTGAAAAGCGGGGAGAAGTTGGGGAAGTAATGCAGTGCAGATGGACTCTGCTCCTCCGATGCGCAGGCTGCCTGAAGGTGTTTTCTCACGGGAGCAGAAGGAAAGGGCGGAATCTTCCGCTTTTACGATATTGTTGGCATAAGAAATAAAGGCTTCTCCCTGTTCTGTTAAATAAACTTTTTTTCCAATACGCTCAAAAAGAGGAATGCCAAGCTCTTTTTCCAGCTGCTGGATCTGAATGGTAACGGCAGACTGAGAGTAGCCAAGCTGCTGGGCAGCTTTTGAAAAATTTTGTGTCACAGATACTTTCAAAAAGGTTTTAATGTTCTTAATTTCCATAGGTTCTCCTTTGGGGATTTTTTTATTAAAAAAAATCATATATCTTATAAAAATTATAAATTTTACATATATAGAAATTTATTGTACATTACTATTTAGAATTAGTCAAAAGAAAAGAGGAAATAAAATGATAAACAGTGAAAATGTGCTGAACGGCAGACAGCTTGAGCAGGAAATAGAAACATTTGTACATGGATTTTTAAAGGAAAAAAGAGACATACATTCCAATAAGGTAATGTGGCAGCCATCTGATGAGCAGATGAAAAAAGTGGAGAATATGGAAATTCCGGCAGAAGGCCGTGTGGCAGACGAGGTAATCCGGGAAATGACGGAGCAGGTGTATCAGTACAGAGGAGATGCCAATCATCCGCGGTTTTTCGGATTTGTGCCGGGACCAGCTTCCTCCATTTCCTGGCTTGGGGACATTATGACATCAGCTTATAACATTCATGCAGGAGGAAGCAAGCTGGCGCCTACCGTTAACTGTATTGAACAGAAGCTTTTAAAGTGGCTCTGCGAAAAAGCCGGGTTTACGGGAAAAAGAGCAGGCGGCGTGTTTGTAAGCGGAGGTTCTATGGCGAATATTACGGCGCTTACAGCAGCAAGAGACAATAAACTTACCGATAAAAATCTGTTTCTCGGTGTTGCCTATGTTTCAGAGCAGACGCACAGCTCTGTAGCGAAGGGGCTTCGTATCATTGGAATTACAGATAAGAGGATCAGGCGGATCCCGGTGGACAGCGAATTTCGTATGGATACGCAGAAACTTCGGGAAGCCATTGAAAAAGATAAAAAAGCGGGATACATTCCCTTTGCTGTAATTGGAACAGCGGGAACGACAAATACAGGAAGCATTGACCCACTGGAGGAGATTTCCGATATTTGTAAGGAACACGGACTCTGGTTTCATATTGACGGAGCATACGGCGGTTCTGTATTGTTAAGTCCGAAACACAGAGAACTTTTGAAAGGAACAGAGCTTGCAGACAGCTTAAGTTGGGACGCTCATAAATGGCTGTTCCAGACTTATGGCTGTGCAATGGTTCTTGTCCGTGATATAAAGACTCTGTATCACAGTTTTCATGTAAATCCGGAATACTTAAAAGATTTGGAAGGAGATCTGGAAAATGTAAATACCTGGGACATTGGTATGGAGCTGACGCGTCCTGCAAGAGGATTAAAACTCTGGCTGACTTTGCAGATTCTTGGAACCGATTTAATCGGAAGCGCCATCGAGCATGGATTTTCCCTTGCAGAGTGGGCAGAGGAAGCCTTACAGCCAAAAGAAAACTGGGAGATTGTGTCTCATGCACAGCTTGCCATGATAAACTTCCGGTATGCGCCGGACGATCTTACAGAGGAAGAGAAGGACAGTCTGAATGAAAACATATCAAAACGCATGATAGAAAGCGGGTTTGCTGCTGTATTTACTACTGTTTTAAATGGGAAAACCGTTCTTCGGATCTGTGCGCTTCATCCGGAGACAACAAAAGAAGATATGTATCGTACCATAGAGCTTCTGGATCAGTATGCGAAAGAAGGCTATGCTTCCGTAAAAGAAAATAGATAACAGAAAAAGTCTCCGGTCTTTATGGCCGGAGATAATTTTTCATAGATTTCAGGGCATTTTTTTCAAGACGGCTTACCTGAGCCTGGGAAATGCCGATTTCATCTGCAACCTCCATCTGGGTTTTTCCCTCGTAAAAACGCAGTTCTATAATATTTCTTTCCCTGTTTCCAAGACGGTCTAAGGCTTCCCGGAGAGAAAGATTTTCTACCCAGCGCTCCTCTTTGTTTTTCTTATCACTGATCTGGTCCATAACATAAAGGGTGTCGCCTCCTTCTGTATATACCGGTTCAAACAGGCTGATGGGATTTTGTATGGCGTCCATAGCATATACGATCATTTCTTTTTCAATGCCGATTTCATCTGCAATTTCCTGAATGGTAGGCTCTTTTAATTTTTCCTTCGTGTAATGTTCTTTTGCATAAATGGCTTTATATGCAATATCACGGAGAGAACGGCTTACGCGGATAGAATTATTATCCCGCAGATAACGGCGGATTTCCCCGATGATCATGGGAACCGCATAGGTGGAAAATTTTACATTTAAGGTTGTGTCAAAATTATCAATGGCTTTTATAAGACCGATACAGCCAATCTGGAAAAGGTCGTCTGCATTTTCGCTGCTGTTCTGGAAACGCTTTATCACGCTTAAAACAAGGCGGAGATTGCCCTTAATGTAAAGCTCGCGGGCGTGTTTGTCTCCCTGCCTGATTTTTTTGAAAAGCTCTTCTTTTTCTTCTGCTTTCAGAACGGGAAGTTTCGATGTGTTTACGCCGCAGATTTCTACTTTGTTTAATGCCATCTAAAGAATCCTCCTTATCTTTCTTTGCTATTAAAGATGATTCTCATGGCAGGGCGGAAATATACGGTTTTCTGTAAAATATAAAAAATAAAAGCCCTTGACAACACAGAATATGTAATGGAAAATAAAATCCATACAGAAGAAAAGAGGAAACAATATGAAGGAAGAAAAGAAAAGCTTTTACCCGGAAGCCGTTGTATTTGATATGGACGGCGTAATGTTTGACAGTGAGAGAATCGTACAGTATTCTTTTAATAAAGCCGGGGAGGAGATGGGGTACGGTCTTCTGGGAGACGAAAATATATGTTTTACGCTGGGCATGAACCGGGCGGGGAGAAAGGCATACTTTAAGGAAAAATACGGACAGGATTTTCCCTATGATGCGTTTCAGGAACGATACAGTGAAATTTATAAGGAATATGTAAAAAGAAATGGACTTCCTGTGAAGCCGGGGCTTTATGAGATTCTTGAGGTCTTGGAGAAAAAGGGCATTCCGGCAGCAGTTGCCACCTCGTCAAGCAGAGAGAATGCCCTGGAAAATTTAAAGCGGGCAGGAGTTCTGAAAAAATTCCGGGCAGTGATCACAGGAGATATGGTGAAGGAGGCAAAGCCGGATCCTGAGATTTATCAAAAAGCCTGTGACTGTCTTGATACGGAACCGTGCAGAGCAATGGCTCTGGAGGATGCGCCAAAAGGGATCATAGCTGCCAAAAGAGCCGGAATGTATGCGGTTTTTGTCCCGGACATTCTGGAGGATATGGAAAAATTTCCTGTTTTGCCGGACAAAAAAGAGGAATCTCTTCTTACGGCAGCCAGATGGATTTCAAGGTAAGGCTTCTGTTATAAAAGAGCTTCCCGTTCTTTGTGGAGACATTTGTCCTCCTGGATTTTTACAAGAATAATATCTTCGCCAATCTGACAGATACATTCCCAGGGAATGATGTATTCGCTTTCTCTTCCAAAAAAGCTACAGAAACGTCCCGGTTCGGGAACAATGAGTGCAGTCAGGCGGCTTGTTTTACAGTCAAATTCCACATCAATGGGACAGCCCAGGCTTTTGCAGGTGCAGACATTGATGATTTCTTTTTGTTTTAATTCACAGATACGCATGATATTACCTGTTTTTGTAAAATTTATGCCAAAATCAGTGAAAATATGCAGGCTCTTTTATTGACATACAGGAAAAATATAAAGTATAATACACATAAATACAGCATCAGAAAGGGGAGTGTACTGTGAAGTGTCCGTTTTGTAATCAGGATAATACAAGAGTTGTAGATTCAAGACCCGTGGAGGATACCAATTCCATACGCCGCCGCCGTCTCTGTGACGCTTGCGGGAGAAGATTTACCACATATGAGAGAGTTGAGACGATCCCCTTAACTGTCATTAAAAAAGATCAGAACAGGGAGCAGTACAGCAGAAAAAAAATACAGGACGGTGTGTTGCGCGCCTGCTATAAACGTCCCATTTCCATTGAAAAAATAGAGGAAATGCTGGATTCCATAGAAGGAGAGATCTTCAATGAGGAAGAGCGGGAGATTTCCAGCACAAAAATAGGAGAAATCGTCATGGCGCATTTAAAGAAACTGGATGCGGTAGCCTATGTGAGGTTTGCTTCTGTTTACCGGGAATTTAAAGATGTGAGCACGTTTCTTGACGAGCTTAAGAAGTTTATGAATTAAGTACCGGGTCTTGACTTTATGTGAGAAAAAGGTGTAAAATATAAAAAACAATTAAAGAGAAAAGGGGAGCTTGTATGACAGGCTGAGAGGAAGGTAAAACCTTCGACCCGTGAACCTGATTTGGATAATGCCAACGTAGGGATATTTTCGAAATGGATATTTTATGGAGAAATTGCCAGACAGGTAGTTTCTCTTTTTTTGTATAGAACTATAAATTTCATATAAGCCGCCGCTTTGAAAAGACAAACCGGGGCTGGAAAGGACACATATGAGAGAATATAAAACACAAAAAGAAGCCGCAGGAAAAGGGATTCTGACACCGGAAATGAAAATCGTGGCAGAGAAGGAGCATATGGAACCGGAGAAGCTGATGGAGCTTGTGGCAAAAGGAGAGGTTGCGATTCCATGTAACGTCCGCCATACTTCTATTTCTCCGGAGGGAATCGGAGGAGGTCTGCGGACAAAAATTAATGTAAATCTGGGGATTTCCGGAGATTGCAAAAACTATGATGTGGAAATGCAAAAAGTGGAAATGGCTGTGAAATTCGGAGCGGAAGCTATTATGGATTTAAGCAATTATGGAAAAACAAATACGTTTCGAAGAGAGCTGATTCAGAAATCGCCGGCTATGATTGGAACGGTTCCCATGTATGATGCAATCGGATACCTGGAAAAAGATCTTCTTGAAATTACGGCGGAGGATTTTCTGAAGGTAGTGAGGGCACACGCAGAGGAAGGCGTGGATTTTATGACAATTCATGCAGGGATTAACAGAAGAGCAGTGGAAGCTTTTATGCGGGATAAAAGAAAAATGAATATTGTCTCAAGAGGCGGTTCTCTTTTATTTGCATGGATGATGATGACTGGAAAGGAAAATCCTTTCTATGAATATTATGATGAGGTTCTTGATATTTTAAGAGAGTACGACGTTACCATCAGCCTTGGAGATGCGCTCCGTCCGGGCTGCATTGATGACAGCTCTGATGCAGGTCAGATTTCAGAATTAATTGAGCTGGGAAATCTCACAAAGCGCGCATGGGAGAAAGATGTGCAGGTAATGGTAGAAGGACCGGGACATATGGCAATGGATGAAATTGCTGCTAATATGAAGATGCAGAAAAGAATATGCCATAATGCACCATTTTACGTTCTGGGACCGATCGTCACAGATGTGGCACCGGGATACGACCATATTACATCTGCCATCGGAGGCGCCATAGCAGCAGCAAGCGGCGCTGATTTCCTTTGCTATGTTACACCGGCAGAGCATTTGCGCCTTCCGGATTTAGAGGACGTAAAAGAAGGAATTATCGCATCAAAAATCGCAGCACATGCGGCAGATATTGCAAAGGGAGTGCCAGGAGCCAGAGCGTGGGATAATGAAATGGCAGAGGCAAGGCATAAGGTAGACTGGGAGGAAATGTTCCGTCTTTCTATGGATGAGGAAAAGGCAAGAAGATATTTTGAAAGTACTCCGCCTTCTGACAGACATACCTGTTCCATGTGTGGAAAAATGTGTGCAGTCCGAACGACGAATATGATTCTGGAAGGAAAAGAAGTAAGATTCTGTACGGAAAAATAAAAATCAGAAATAAATAAAAAAACTTCCCGGAGCGATTGTTCCGGGAAGTTTTTTTGAGGAGATCAGACAATACCCTGCGCTTTCATTGCCTCAACTACTTTTTCGAAGCCTGCAATATTTGCTCCGACTACATAATTATCTGTGAGATCGTAGCGCTTTGCAGCGTCGTCTACTTTTTTGAAAATGTCGACCATGATGTTGTGAAGCTTTTCATCAACTTCTTCCTCTGTCCAGGAAAGTCTCATGGAGTTCTGGCTCATCTCAAGGGCAGAAGTGGCAACTCCGCCTGCATTTGCAGCCTTTCCTGGCATGAAGTAAAGACCGTTTTCCATAATATAATTTGTTGCTTCAAGAGTAGTCGGCATATTTGCACCTTCCACTACATATTTACAGCCGTTTGCAACAAGAGCTTTTGCACCGTCAAGATCAAGTTCATTCTGTGTTGCACATGGAAGGTAAACGTCACATTTAATGTTCCAGATACCTTTGCCTTCTGTGTAAACAGAGCCTTCTACTCTGTCTGCGTATTCTTTGATACGTCCGCGTTTTACTTCTTTAATATCTTTTACAACATCGAGCTGAATGCCGTTCGGATCGTAAATAAATCCGTTGGAGTCGTTCAGAGCAACGACTTTTGCACCGAGCTGCTGTGCTTTTTCTGTTGCGTAGATTGCAACATTTCCGGAGCCTGTCACAACTACGGTTTTTCCGCTGATGGAATCGTTATGTGCCTTTGTGATTTCGTCCAGCATATATACAACGCCGTAGCCTGTAGCCTGTGTACGGATAAGAGAACCGCCGTAAGTAAGACCTTTTCCTGTTAAAACGCCCTCATAAAGCCCGCGGATCCGTTTATACTGTCCGAAGAGATAGCCGATTTCTCTTCCGCCTACGCCAATGTCGCCAGCAGGAACGTCTGTATCTGCGCCGATATATTTGGAAAGCTCTGTCATAAAGCTCTGGCAGAATGCCATAACCTCTCTGTCGGATTTGCCTTTCGGGTCAAAGTTGGAACCGCCTTTTCCGCCGCCGATGGGAAGACCTGTCAGAGAATTTTTGAAAACCTGCTCAAAACCAAGGAATTTTAAGATACTCTGATTTACAGAAGGGTGAAAACGAAGTCCGCCCTTATATGGTCCGATAGCGCTGTTAAACTGTACGCGGTAACCTTTGTTTACCTGTACCGTACCGTTATCATCTACCCACGGCACACGGAAGGAAATGATTCTTTCAGGTTCTACCATACGTTCCAGAATAGAAAGTCTGCGATATTCTTCTTCGTTGCGGTCAATGACAACCTTCAGGGAATCAAGCACTTCTTTTACTGCCTGGTGGAATTCCGGCTCTCCGGGATTCTGTGCTACGACTCTTTCATAAACCTCTTCAGTATAAGACATAATAAATCCTCCTCTTCCAATCGTTGTATTTCATGAGCGTTATTATACACTAAAGTGATAAAAAAGAAAAGAGATTTTTAATTTTTTTTAAACATGAACAGCAGAGGCTTGCGAAAGCAGAGTAAATGTGAGATTATAATGAAATACAAATTTCGTAAAAGGGGAGAAACGTAAAGTGAGAACATTTGAAAAATCTTCAAAGCTTGATAATGTATTGTATGATGTACGAGGACCTGTTGTAGAAGAGGCAGGAAGAATGGAGGAAGAAGGCAAGGAAATCCTGAAGCTGAATATAGGAAATCCATATCCCTTTGGATTTTCCGCTCCGCAGGAAGTGATTCTGGATATGCTGAGTAATGTACGCACTTCTCAGGGGTACTCTGATTCCAGGGGGATTTTTTCCGCAAGAAAAGCTATTATGCAGTATTGTCAGTTGCGTGGCATTCCAAATGTGACCATGAACGATATTTATACAGGAAACGGGGTAAGCGAGCTTATTAATCTCTGTATGCAGGCTCTTTTAAATAATGGAGATGAAATTCTGATCCCCGCCCCGGATTATCCGCTCTGGACGGCAACGGCAACTCTTTCCGGAGGAAAAGTTGTACATTATATTTGCGATGAGCAGTCGGAGTGGTATCCGGATATGGACGATATTCGAAGTAAAATTACAGATAAGACAAAGGCGATCGTAATTATCAATCCCAATAACCCTACAGGAGCCGTATATCCCAAAGAGGTTCTGGAACAGATTGTACAGATTGCAAGAGAGCATGAGCTGATCATTTTTTCTGATGAGATTTATGACCGTCTTGTTATGGATCAGTATCAGCATACTTCTATTGCTTCTCTTGCCCCGGACTTATTCTGTATTACTTTTTCCGGCCTTTCCAAATCTCATATGATCGCAGGCTTCCGTATTGGCTGGATGGTGTTGAGCGGACCGAAAAATCGTGCAAAAGGATATATAGAAGGATTGAATATGCTTTCCTCCATGCGTCTCTGTTCCAATGTTCCGGCACAGTCTATTGTACAGACTGCCCTTGGGGGATACCAGAGTGTCAATGAATATATACAGCCGGGCGGACGTATTTACGAGCAGAGAGAATACATATATAAAGCCCTTACAGATATTCCGGGAATCACGGCAGTTAAGCCAAAGGCTGCATTTTATATTTTTCCGAAAATTGATGTGGAGAAATTTCATATTGAAAATGACGAGCAGTTTGCTCTTGATTTTCTTCATGAGAAGCAGGTTCTTCTTGTTCCTGGAAAGGGATTTAACTGGCATCAGCCGGATCATTTCCGCGTGGTGTATCTTCCTAATGTTCTGCAGCTTGAGAAGGCGGCAAAGAAGCTTGGCGATTTCTTAAGCACATATAAACAGAAATGATAGACTGAAAAGGAAAAAAATGTTATACTGTTATAAGATGTGATGAAAAGCACATAGAAAATACATAGAGGGTACGAGGAGGGACCTTTATCGACTGACTGAATAAAAGAGAAAGGGGCAATACAATATGAGTGGATTTAACATGAAAGTGACACCGGAAATCGAAAGACTGACAGAGGTTTGCAAGGAACACAGCAGTCTTGATCTGTCTCTTTACGGAAAATATGATGTAAAGAGAGGACTTCGTGACATCAATGGAAAGGGTGTTCTTGCAGGACTGACCCAGGTTTCCAATGTGCAGGCAACAAAAATCGTAGACGGACAGGAAGTCCCCTGTGCAGGAAGTCTTTCTTACAGAGGTTATGATATTAAGGAGCTTACAGGAGGCTTTATCAAGGACAAGCGTTTCGGATTTGAGGAGACGGCTTACCTTCTTCTTTTCGGTAAACTGCCAGATAAAGAGGAATTGAAGGAATTCACTGACCTTCTGGCAAATCAGCGCTCTCTTCCGAAAAACTTTACAAGAGATGTGATTATGAAAGCGCCGTCAAGTGATATTATGAATGCGCTTTCCAGAAGCGTACTTACCCTGTATTCCTACGATAAGAATCCGGACGATATTTCCCTGCCGAATGTTCTTCGTCAGTGTCTCAATCTTATCAGCGTATTTCCGTTGCTTTCCGTATATGGATACCAGGCGTACAATCACTTTGTAAGAGGCAAGAGCCTTTATATTCACAATCCGAAAAAAGAGCTTTCCACAGCGGAAAATATTCTGCGTATGCTCCGTCCAGATAAGAAATATACAGCTCTGGAAGCTCAGATTCTGGATATTGCGCTGATCCTCCATATGGAGCATGGCGGTGGAAACAACTCCACTTTTACTACTCATGTGGTATCATCTTCCGGAACCGATACATATTCTGCGATCGCAGCAGCTCTCGGCTCACTGAAAGGACCAAAGCACGGCGGCGCCAATATTAAGGTAGTCAGCATGGTTCAGGATATGAAAAAAGAAGTGAAGGACTGGGAAGACGAGGACGAGGTAAGAAATTATCTGAAAAAACTGCTTCATAAAGAGGCATTTGACAGAAGAGGGCTTATCTATGGTATGGGACATGCAGTCTATTCTGTATCTGACCCGCGAGCAGAAGTCTTTAAAGGATTTGTGGAAACTCTGGCAAAAGAGAAAGGCAGGATGAAGGACTACCGTCTCTATTCAATGGTAGAGCGTCTGGCGCCTGAGGTCATTGCAGAGGAGAGAAAAATCTACAAAGGTGTAAGCGCAAACGTGGACTTTTACAGCGGTTTCGTTTACAGTATGCTGGATCTGCCTCTTGAACTTTTTACCCCTATGTTTGCAGTGGCACGTATTGTAGGCTGGAGCGCACATCGTATGGAAGAGCTTATCAACACAGATAAGATCATCCGTCCTGCATACAAGAATGTGCTGGAGCCGGCAGCTTATGTGCCGCTTGATGAGCGTTAGAAAGGGTTTTGTAACATGAATAAGGAAAATCAGACAGCTCTTATCCTGGAGGGAGGCGGAAACAGAGGTGTGTTTACCGCCGGCGTCCTGGATTATCTGCTGGAACAGAATATGGAATTTTCCTACGTGGCAGGAGTATCCGCAGGAGCATGCAATGCAGTGGATTTTGTCTCAAAACAGACAGGGCGGACAAGACAGTGCATGATTCAGGAGGATAAGGAATACAGCTATATCAGTATGGGAAATATGATTAAAAACAGAAGCCTTTTTGATATGGATCTGCTTTTTGACAAATATCCCAATGAGATTTTTCCATTTGATTTTGATACATATTTTCAGTCGCACACAGAATGTGAGCTTGTTGTGACAAACTGTAATACGGGAGAAGCGGAATACCTTTCTGAGAAAGAAGACCGGCAGAGACTTATGAATATCTGCCGGGCTTCGTCAAGTCTTCCTGTTGTAAGCCCTATGGTAGAGCTTGACGGAGAAATGTATCTTGACGGAGGAATTGCAGATTCCATACCTGTGATTCATGCAATGAAAAAGGGACACCGGAAAAATGTAGTAATCCTTACAAGAAATTATGGATACCGCAAACAGAAGCCAGGAAAAAGCAAGGCTCTCTATGTGGCTGCATTCCGGGAATATCCCAAACTTCTCAATACCCTTTTAAACCGCTATCGTAATTACAACAGGACACTGGATTTAATTGAGAAATGGGAAAAAGAAGGTCATATTTTTGTAATCCGTCCGGAGATGGAACCTGTGGGAAGAGCAGAGAGAGATGAAGAAAAGCTGGCTGCTTTTTATCAGCATGGATATGATCTTATGAAAGAAAAAATTACAGATATGGAGACATATCTGGAACAGGATAACGAGGACTGACAAATTATGTTTAGATGTTTTTTTCCAGATGAATACAGGGATTCCGCTTATGAAATTGATTATGACAGATTGTATCAGGAAGGATACAGGGGACTTTTATTTGATATAGACAATACCCTTGTACCCCACGGAGCCCCGGCAGACGACAGGGCAAAGGCTCTTTTTGCCCATTTAAAGGAGCTTGGCTTTCACTGTTGCTTTTTGTCAAACAATCAGATAGAGAGGGTGTCCTCTTTTAATGAGGCAGTGGGAGAGAAATTTATTGAGAATGCCCATAAGCCTTCTGTGAAAAATTATATAAAGGCAATGGAAATGCTGGGAACAGACAGAAGCAATACTATTTTTATAGGAGACCAGCTTTTTACGGACGTGTACGGAGCAAAAAGGGCAGGAATCCGAAATATTCTTGTAAAGCCGATTCATCCAAAGGAAGAAATCCAGATTGTTCTGAAACGTTATCTTGAAAAAATTGTACTGTACTTTTACAGGAAAGAGGAGGGAAATTCATGAACCACATTGTCATAATTGGTTTTATGGGTTCAGGTAAGACAAGAGTAGGAAAAAGACTGGCAAAAGACCTGAATCTGCCGTTTATTGATGTGGACAGAATCATTACGAAAAAGTTTAATATGTCTGTCAAAGAGGTTTTTGAAAGATTTGGAGAACCGTTTTACAGAGCGCTGGAGACACTTGCCATAAAAAATCTGATTGAAGACAAGGAGAGAAAGGTTATTTCTCTTGGAGCAGGACTTCCAGCTCAGGAGCAGAATCAGAAATATTTAAAAGAGCTTGGGACGGTCATCTATCTGAAAGGTTCCTATACAGTTCTTAAGAAACGTCTTGAGGGCAGCAACAATCCTCTTATTGAAGGAAGCGACCAGGAAGATAAGATTAAGAAGCTTTTAAAGCAGCGCGATCCGGTGTATGCCCGCTTTGCAGACATTCAGGTGGAGACTGGTGTGAAGCCTTTTGAGGGGCTTATTGAAGAAATTGAAGAAAAATTAGCGGCATATACAAAAAAATAGTTGAAAAATCTTCCCGGGTATTATAGAATAACTCATAGTGAAGTGTACAATAAGGAGGAAATATAATTATGATTTCAGCAGGTGATTTCAAAAACGGTATCACACTCGAAATTGACGGAAATGTATGTCAGATTGTTGAATTCCAGCATGTAAAACCTGGAAAGGGAGCTGCATTTGTCAGAACAAAATATAAAAACATCATCACAGGATCAGTTCTGGAGAAATCCTTCCGTCCTACAGAGAAATTCCCGCAGGCACGTATCGAGCGTGTAGACATGAGCTATCTGTACAATGATGGAGAGTTATACAACTTCATGAATACAGAAACTTACGATCAGGTTGCTCTTACAAAAGATCAGGTTGGAGATTCTCTGAAATTTGTAAAAGAGAACGAGGTTGTAAAAATCTGTTCTCACAACGGAAACGTATTTGCGATTGAGCCGCCTCTGTTCGTAGAGCTTGAGGTAGTTGAGACAGAGCCAGGATTTGCAGGAAATACTGCACAGGGCGCAACAAAACCGGCTATTGTTGAGACAGGAGCACAGGTTCAGGTTCCGTTATTTGTAAATCAGGGTGACAAACTGAAAATTGATACAAGAACAGGCGAATATCTTTCCCGTGTATAATGGGGATCAGAGCTGTCATCGGCATTGCGCCGGTGGCAGTTTTTTTATTGGAGGAATATTATGGAGTACAGGGTATTAGGAAAAACGGGGCTTAAAATTTCCCGTATGGGATTTGGCGGAATTCCAATCCAGAAAATTGATGCAGAAGGCACAAAAAAATTAATGGCGCGTCTTGTAGAAGAGGGTGTGAATTATATTGATACAGCAAGAGGCTATACAGTCAGTGAAGAATATCTGGGCTATGCACTTGAGGGAATCCGCGATAAATTTGTTCTCGCAACGAAGAGCATGGCGCGTACAAAAGATGCTATGTCTGCAGATATAGAAAAAAGCCTTCAGAATTTAAGAACGGATTATATTGATTTATACCAGGTTCACAATCCGAGTATGGAACAGCTGGATCAGGTAATTGGAGAAGGCGGCGCGCTGGAGGCGCTTATGGAGGCGAAAGAAGCCGGAAAAATTGGACACATCGGTCTGACTGCACATTCCACGGCAGTATTTGAGCGTGCTCTTTCTCTTGACTGGGTGGAAACCATTATGTTTCCATATAACATTGTGGAAAGCCAGGGAGAAGATTTGATTTCCAAATGCAAAGAAAAAAATATCGGATTTATTGATATGAAGCCCCTTGCAGGAGGCGCAATTGAAAATGCAGGGCTTGCCCTTCGCTATGTATGTGCAAATCCCAATGTGACAGTGGTAATTCCGGGAATGGCAGAGGAGCGGGAACTGGAAGAAAACTTACGAGCCTGCTGTGACGTTTCTCCGTTAAGCAGCGAAGAAATGGAGGAAATGCACGCAATAAGAAAGGCGCTTGGAACAAATTTCTGTCGCCGCTGCAATTACTGTGCGCCATGTACAGTTGGTATTAATATCCCAAGCGTATTTCTTTTTGCCGGCTACCTGGAAAGATACGATTTGGGAGACTGGGCAAGAGAGAGGTACTCTACTCTTTCTGTGAAAGCTTCCGCCTGCGTAAAATGTGGAGAGTGTGAGACAAGATGTCCTTACCATCTTCCCATTCGGAAAATGCTTGAAAACGCAGCTTCAAAATTTGGTGAATAAATATCTGTAAAATAGGTGAAAACGGATTTAATCCGGTATATCAGGCAGAGGATGTCTGATATACCGGATTTTTCTTTTAAAATGTTAAAATAAAATGAAACCATTTTGGAATCTGCAGTGTCTAATAGTTAGAAGCGCAGATAAAAAAGCTTTAGACCGGTCGAAAAGAAGGGAGTACCCTATGACAGAGTTATTAATACGAAAGGCAAAAAAGGGCGATAAAGACGCGTTCTGCCGTCTGATGGATCTTCAGATGCAGAGTATGTATAAGGTTGCCAGAGCCTATTTGAAAAATGATGAAGATGCTGCAGATGCAATACAGGAAACGATTTTATCCTGCTTCCAGAAAATAGGAACGCTGGAACAAAACCGTTATTTTAAAACGTGGCTGATTCGGATCCTGATAAATAAATGTAAAGATATGCTTCAGACGAAAAGTCTTATGCTGTATACAGACAGTCTGCCGGAAACGCCGGTGTATGAAGAAAATTTTGAGATGGTGGAGTGGAATCATGTACTTGCACCGCTGGATGAAAAGTACAGAACTGTTCTTCTTCTATATTATATGGAAGGGTTTAACACAAGAGAAATTGGGGAAATCCTCAACATGAAAGAAGGAACAGTAAAAACAAGGCTTGCAAGAGGCAGACAAAAGATTGCAGAACAGTATCAGTACAAGGTAAAGGATTCTTATGCAGAGCCTGCTTTTGTAAAAGCAGTGGCAGATGCAGGAAGCAGGAGGCAGAAATGAGATTAGACGACAGGGAAAAAGAAATCCGAAGAGAATTAAAAAAAGAAGTGGAAATTCCGGAGGTTGTAAAAAATAAAGCACAGGAGGCATATGGCATGATTAAAAACAATGAAATCAACCAGGAGAAAAAAGAGAAAAATCCATATAGATGGATGTCCATAGCAGCAAAAGCAGCAGGAAGTACGGCAGCAGTTCTTGCAGTAGGTTTTGTAGTATGTGCTGCAAATCCTGTTATGGCAAGAGAGCTTCCGGTTGTAGGAGGAATTTTTGCAGAACTGCAGGATAAAGTAAGCTTTTTCGGCAATTTTGCAGATAAAGCAGAGACGCTGGCAGAGCCGGAGACAAAAGAAAAGGTATTAGAAGTCAGTGAAACAGTAGATGCGAAAGAACCGGGAAAAGCAGAAGGGGTTTATACAAAGACAAGTGATGGTCTGACAATCCGTTTTTCAGAGGTATACGCAGACAGTCAGTCAATTTATCTCACAATGGAAGCAAAAAGCGAAGAACCATTCCCAGGTACAATGATGTCTCAGGATGAAAATGGGGAGATGCCTGCATTATCTATAGATTATACAAGAGATTATGACTTTTTAAAAGAACTGCCTGAGGGATATGAATATCCGCAAATGTTAAAAGAAGTGAATTCTGCACAGCTGGAAGGCAAATATCTGGACGAAAATACATATGTCTGCATTCTCCGTATTGACCTTAAAAACGATATGATAGACGATTCTCAGTATATGAAAAAGTATGACGAGATGGTTCAGGGGGTGCTGGACGAAATGGGAGTTTCTATGGACAACTTAAATGATGAGACAGACGAAGGATATGCGCTTCTTACAGAATTTAGCGAAAAGGTAAGTTCCCGTGCAGGAAGTCTGGAAAGTGAAAGAAAAGAGATTCCTGTTCCAGATAGCTTTACCCTTCACTTAAATATTGAAAAATTCATTGGAGAGAAGGCAGAGCCGGAATACTGGGACAGCGGATATACAGGAGAAGAGCTTGCGGCTATGCCAGAAGAAGAGTGGCGGGAAGTGATGTCAAAGGAACCTCAGGAATATCATGAATATCCAAATGAGCACATGAATTTCTGGTATGAAGGAGACTGGGAGTTTGATATTCCTGTTACCATTGATGACAGTGAGACAGAAGTTATGGAAATTAATGAGACAAATGAAAACGGAATCGGACTGAAATCGGTGACAAAGACACCATATGAACTTTCCGTGGAAACTCTTTATGAGGAAGGCTCCAACTCGGACTGCTTCATGGTAGCTCTTGACGCAAATGGAAACAAGCTTCCATACATTACTTCTGATGGAAGAACAGACCGTTTTGCCATTCAGGACAGAGATATTTCCACAATCGATGTTTACATTCTGGATTATGTGCAGTATATGGACGAACTGAAAGGACCGGAACGGTACAATAATAATGAAAATAAACCGGAGGAAGAGAAGTGGAGTACCCTTCTTGCGGCAAATGCGAAATATCATAAGACCATACAGTTTGGAGATACAGAAAAATAGAGGAAATAAAAAAAGACGCTGAAAACAGCGTCTTTTTTTATGGAAAGCTGAAAATGGGACTCGAACCCACGACCCCTTCATTACGAGTGAAGTGCTCTACCAACTGAGCTATTTCAGCCTGTGTCAGACACAAATAATATTATATCTTATTTTGGAAAAAATGCAAGCAAAAAAATAATATTTGCAAAATCACTCTTTTATGCTATTATAAAGCAAGATACTTGACTAAAATACCCGGAATAATTCCCGGAGGAAAAAATGGACAAAATTGAAGAAAAAATCATAAAAATAATAGAAGAGCACAGAGAAAAAATCAAAGCCTTTGCCAGTGATATAGAGGCACATCCGGAGCCGGGATTCTGTGAAAAAAGGACAGCCGCACAGGTGGCAAAGGCATTTCGGGGACTTGGGCTTCATGCGAAAGAGAAGCTTGCAGTGACTGGTGTCTGCGGTTCCCTTTCAAGAAAAGAGGGGGCAGAAGTCACCATTTTGGGTGAAATGGACGCCATCGGCTGCAGGAATCATCAAAAAGCAGATAAAGACAACGGAACGGCACATGCCTGCGGACATCATGCCCAGCTTGCTGCGATGCTGGGAGCAGCCATTGCTCTTTCTGATGAGGAAGTAAGAGATTCTCTTCACGGAAACGTTTCCTTTTTTGCAGTTCCGGCAGAAGAATATATAGACAGCAAAAAACGAAAGCAGCTTCAAAAAGAAGGGGTAGGTTTTCCTGCTTCCGGAAAAAGCGAACTCATTCGCACAGGGGAGTTTGACAATACAGATATTGTGCTTACCACACATGTACATATGGTTCCTGTAAAAGAAGATTTTTATCTTGGAAATCCCGCCTGTAACGGGTTTGCAGCAGAACAGGTTACAGTCCGGGGGAAAGCGGCTCATGCTGCGATCGCGCCCTGGGATGGAGTGAATGCTTTAAGCATTACCACAAGCGCCATTTCCATGATGGGGCTTATGAGGGAAAACTTTCGTGAGGAAGATCATGTGCGTCTCCATAATGTGATTCGAAAAGCAGGAGATGTAATTAACAGTGTGCCTGATGAAGCTGTGGTAGAGACGAAGGTGCGCGCTGCCTCTCTTGAGAAAATCCGGGAAATTCAGGAAATGGTAAACAGGGCATATGATGGCGCTGCCTACGCGTTTGGAGGAAAGGCAGAGAAAGAGCTTTTACAGGGATATATGCCAGTACGGTACAGGGAGGCTGATACGGTAATGATGGAGGCGGCAAAAAGCCTGGGTCATTCTTTTCGAACTGTACGGAGAGAGGATTTTAATAACGCCTGTACAGATGTGGGAGATATGAGTCATCTCTTCCCTGTTTTGAATTTTACCTTTGGGGGATTTGAGGGAGCGCTTCACAGCCAGGATTTTCGTATTACAGATACGGATCTTGCCTATATAGAATCAGGAAAGCTTTTGGCGCTTACTGTATACCGTCTTTTAAGAAACAAGGGAGAAGAAGCGGAAAAAATCATAAAAGAGTATGCGCCTGTTTTTGACAGAGAAAGCTACTGTGCATATATAAAGGAACATTATCACATATAAAGGAGGCAGAAATGGGCGACTATTCATTGGAATTAAAAAATATAAAGAAAAGTTTTACAGGGGAAGAAAGTGTGCTTCAGGGAATCAGCCTTTCTATTTCAGGAGGAGAGTTTATTACCCTTCTTGGTTCTTCCGGCTGCGGAAAGACAACTACTCTCCGCATTATTGCAGGACTGGAATCTCCAGATGAGGGACAGGTTTTCCTTGACGGGAAAGATGTGACGGCTCTTGAGCCGAATGACAGGGATGTGAATACGGTTTTTCAGAATTACGCTCTGTTTCCTCATATGAATGTGGAAGAAAATGTAGGATACGGACTGAAGCTGAAAAAGGTTTCCAAAGGAGAAATTAAGAAAAAGGTTTCTCATATGCTGGAACTTGTACAGCTTTCCGGGTATGAAAAACGTAAACCGTCTGAGCTTTCCGGAGGACAGAGACAGAGAGTTGCCATTGCAAGAGCTCTTGTAAATAATCCAAAGGTGCTTCTCCTGGACGAGCCGCTGGGAGCCCTTGATCTTCAGCTTCGCCGTGCCATGCAGCATGAGCTGAAACGACTTCAGAAAAAACTGGGGATTACCTTTGTGTATATTACCCACGACCAGGAGGAGGCAATTAATATGTCGGACCGCATTGCTGTTATGAATGCGGGAAGATTTGAACAGATCGGAACTCCTGATGAAATTTATAATCACCCGAAAACAAGTTATGTGGCAACCTTTGTGGGCAATGCAAATATTTTAAAGGGAAAAGTGGAAAGCCAGACAGGAGATCAGGCGCTTCTTTCCCTGGGAGGGGGAAAAGTCCTTGTTCATACAGAGGGAGAAAAACTTTCGAAAGGAGAGGAGGTCACCCTTGCTGTGAGAAGCGAAAATATTCTTCTTGACGAAGAATGTGGCTGTGGCATGGAAGCAGAAGTAGAAGAAAAAACATTTGCAGGAGGTCAGCTCCGTATGGTGCTTTCTCTTCCGGGCGGAGAAAAAGTAGTGGCGAGCAGATATGGAATTGACGCGAATGTAAAAGTAGGACAGAAGGTGTGCTGGAGATTTGAATCTTCAGACGCGGTTCTTGTAGACCGGGAGGAGGGGATCCATGAAAAGTAAAGCAGGGAAAAAACGGACTTCTGTTTTTATGATACTGCCTCTGTACCTGTTTACCATTGTATTTGTTGCCTGTCCTCTTATTTATGTGCTGATATTAAGCTTTACGCCACAGGAGGGCGGCTTTGCTTTTACGCTGGAAAACTACAGAAGGATTTTAGAGCCGGTGTATCTTGACACTTTTGTGCAGTCTTTTCAGCTTGCTATAACAAGTACGTTGATTATCTGTGTGGTCGGTTATCCATTCGGCTATTTCATGGCAAGGCTTCCAAAAGAGAAGAAAGAAAAGGCAATGCTGTTTCTTATGCTGCCTTTCTGGGTCAATTCTCTGATTCGTCTTTACGGGTGGATCATCATTCTTCAGAAAAAGGGAATCCTGAATTATATTCTGGAAAAACTGGGAATCATAGATGAGCCTTTGAAAATCTTGTACAGTTATCCTGCTATTGTGATCGGCATGGTGTATGTGCTCCTTCCATTTATGGCAATGTCTGTATATTCCAGTGCGGAAAAGCTGGACTGGTCTCTTGTGGAAGCCGCCCGCGATCTTGGAGCATCAAAAACCCAGGCATTTTTTCATATTATATTAAAGCTTACGTTCCCGGGATTGCTGTCCGGAATTATTTTAACATTTATTCCTTCTATGGGACTGTTTTTCATTGCAGACATTCTGGGAGGAAATAAGATTGTTCTTGTGGGAAGCCTGATTCAGGAACAGATGACAAGGGGAAATAACTGGCCGTTTGCGGCAGCTCTTGCTGTGATTCTTATGCTTCTTACAACTGCCATGATCATGGCATACCGAAAGATTACAAATGCAAAGGAACTGGAGGGAATCGGATGAAAAAAAATTCAAAATTTTCAGGCTTTTACCTGGGGCTTATCTTTTTTCTCATGTATCTGCCGGTTGCAGTTGTAGTGATTTTTTCTTTTAACGAATCAAAGCTTCCTGTAGCATTTACCGGTTTTTCCCTGAAATGGTATGAGGAGCTGTTTCGGGACAGCGCCATGATGGAGGCGCTTGGAAACAGTCTGATCCTGGGAGTTTTAAGCTGTTTTTGTGCAGCCGTGATCGGAACCCTTGGAGCAGTGGGGCTTTTTAAAATTAACTGGAAAACAAAAGGGACTCTGGAATATGTATCAATCCTTCCGCTTATGATTCCGGAAATCATTCTGGGAATGGTGCTTATGGCATTTTTCTATATGCTGGGGCTTCCTTTTGGAATGCTCACTCTTTTAATCGGACATACGGTATTCTGTGTTCCTTATATATTAATGCAGGTAAAAGCTCGTCTTGTGGGAATGGACCCGTCTCTTGAGGAGGCTGCCCGTGACCTGGGAGCAAGTCCCTTCCGGGCATTTTGGGATATTACCCTTCCGCTTGTAATGCCGGCTGTGGTATCCGGTTCTTTACTTGCCTTTGCCATGTCAATGGACGATGTGGTAATCAGTATTTTTGTCAATGGTCCGCGTATTTCTACTCTGCCCATCAAGGTGTACACACAGATGAAAACAGGAGTAACACCTGAAATCAATGCGCTCTGTACGTTGATGCTGGCAGTGACCCTTCTTGTGCTTTTTATATATGCTATGATAAAAAAACATGGAAAAAGGAGAATAAAAAAATGAAGATGAAGAAAATAGCAGCAGTTTTAACAACAACGGCTCTTGGCGTATCTCTTCTGGCAGGCTGCGGAGGAAAGAAAGCAGAGGAGCTTGTGCTTTTTACCTGGGAAGGAATGTTCCCCCAGGAAATTTTAGATGGATTTGAAAAAGAAACAGGAATTAAAGTCGTGTACTCTAATTTTGATACAGATGAAACTATGCTGGAGAAGCTTTCCCAGGCAAAAGGCGGAGATTACGATGTGGTGATCGCAGATGATTATATCATTGAAAAGGCGGTGGAACAGCAGCTTGTAAAGAAGCTGGACAAAGAGAAAATCAAAAACTTTGACAACATCAATCCTTTATATCAGGGACAGTTTTATGATAAAAACAATGAGTATACCGTTCCCTATGGTTCCGGAATCCCTCTTATTGTATACGACCCCTCCCAGGTTGATATAGAAATTAAAGGGTACAGCGATCTGTGGGATCCGTCCCTTGAGGACAGCATTGCGCTTGTGGCAAATTACCGTGTGATCTGCGGAATCACACAGCTTTCTATGGGAGAGAGCATGAACGAGGAAGACCCGGAAGTAATCGCGAAAACAGGAGAGAGATTAAAAGAGCTTGCTCCGAATGTCCGTATGATTCAGGACGACAATACACAGAATGCTCTTTTAAATGGAGAGGCAAGTGTTGGATTCCTTTACACATCCCAGGTAACGGCAGCCCTCGCAGAAAATCCGGATTTAAAAGTAGTTTATCCGGAGGAAGGTCTTGGATTCGGAATTATGAATATGTTTATTCCCAGCAATGCACCGTCTGAGGATGCAGCATATAAATTTATTGATTACATTCTGGAACCGGAAAATGCGGCAGAGTGCTTCAATCATATTGGATATTACAGCACAAATAAGGCAGCAGATGAGCTGGTAAATCCCAACCTTGTTGTTCCGGAAAATGTAACAAAGGGCGAAATTGTACAGAATGTAAGTCAGGAGGCAGAAGACGCGTACAGCAAGGCGTGGACAGAATTTAAAGCAGCCTGCGATTAAGGAATATAGGAGAAGGTACAGGGGAGAACAAATGAAGATTTTTAAAGGAAGCGCAATTTTTTCAGGAATTGCCATTGGCAGAATCCTGTATTATCACAGAGAGAGCAGCCAGGTAAGACAATGCTTTGCAGGCAATGTGAAAAAGGAGCTTGCGGATTTTGAAAAAGCACAGCAGAAAGTGGCAGAGGAACTTCAGGTTTTATATGGAGAAGAGAGCAATATAAAAAGGAGACAGACGGCTCTTCTGGAAAAGGGAAGTTTTGTTCGGGCAGTAAAAAGCATGATAGAGACAGAAAAGGTCAGTGCAGCTTACGCAGTTGCAACAACAAGAGACGAGCTTTCTCAGACTTTCCGGAATCTGGAAGAACCGGCAGTAAAAGAAAGAATTGAAGATGTGAGAGAGCTTTCCGAACGGTTGATCGCTGTTTTGGGAGGACTTTCCACAACTATCTTTCTTGGGGAAAAGCCGGTCATTTTTGTTGCAGAAACTTTAAGTCCCGGAGAAATCCTGGAAATGGAAAAGGAAAAGCTCCTTGCGGTCGTTACCCGTCAGGGCTCGGAAATTTCTCATGCTTCCATTATGGCAAAAACAATCGGGATTCCCGCTCTTGTAGATGTGGAAATAGAGGAAGACTGGGACGGGCTTCTTGCAGTTGTAGACGGTTATACAGGGACGCTTTACTTAGAGCCGGACGGAGAGCTTTTAAAGGAATACGAAAAACGGCTGAAGGCAGAGCAGGAAGAAAAGGAAGAGCTTTTAAAGCTGAAAAACAAAGAGGCGGTCACTCTTGACGGGCACAGGATTTCCCTTTATGCCAATATTGCCAACCTGGACGACCTAAATAGCGTGCTTTTTTATGGAGCAGAGGGAATTGGACTTTTAAGAAGTGAGTTTCAATATCTTGGAAGAGAGAATTACCCAAGAGAAAACGAGTTGTTCCGCGCTTATAAAAAAGTGGCGGAGACAATGGGAGAGCGTCTTGCCGTAATTCGTACCGTAGATTTGGGGGCAGATAAACAGGCTGCCTATATGGATATTCCGGAGGAGGAAAATCCCATTATGGGAAACAGGGGAATCCGTCTCTGCCTTGACAGAAAGAGAATGTTCAAGGCGCAGCTTCGTGCTATCTACAGAGCAAGTGCTTATGGAAATCTGGCGGTGATGTATCCTATGATTAGTTCTCTTGAGGAGCTGGACGAAATTGAGCGGATTACAGAGCAGGTAAAAGCAGGACTTCGTGAAAAAGGAATTGCTTATAAAGATATTCCTGTAAGTGTGATGATCGAGACGCCTGCCGCTGTGATGATGAGCAGGGAAATTGCACAAAGAGTGGATTTTTTAAGCCTTGGAACAAACGATCTGGCGCAGTACACTCTGGCAATGGACAGGCAGAACCCGCTTTTAAAAGAAAAATACAATGACCATAATCCTGCCATTTTAAAAATGATCCAGATGGTGATAGAGGAAGCCCACGAAGAAAAGAAAAAGGTATTTATCTGCGGAGAGCTGGCAGCAGATACTGATCTTACAGAGATTTTCCTTAGAATGGGAGTAGATGGTCTTTCTGTCGTGCCAGCCTGCATTCTTCCAGTGAGAAAGGCAGTGAGAAAAAGCCGGAGAGAAAAGAAATGAAAGAAGAAAAAAATAAAAAAAGTACAGTGGTTCTTCTGACCTGCGAAGATTACAGAGAAGAAGCTGTATATGAAAAGCTGAAAGAAGGGCTGGCTCTTCTTGGCGGAGTAGACAAATTTATTTCAAAAGAAGAGAAAATACTGTTAAAACCGAATCTTCTGAAAAAAGCAGAGATAGAGCGGGCTGTCATTACCCACCCTTCTGTGGTGGGAGGACTGGTCCGCATTTTAAGGGAAGAGGGATATAAAAATCTTGTTCTTTCTGATTCCTGCGGAACAGGGACTGCCAGTAAAGTGATAAAAGGCACTGGTATGGACGAAGTGCTGGAAAAATATGGCGTTCCTGTGATTGATTATAAAGAGGGTGTGTGCGTTCCGTTTCCAGAGGGAACCCAGGCAAAGGAATTTATCCTTCCACCTGAGCTTTTGGAGGCGGATAGTGTTATTTCCATAAGTAAAATGAAAACGCATGCGCTGGAGCGGATTACGGGAGCTGTAAAAAACAGCTATGGATTTGTGTACGGTCTCCATAAGGCAAAAGGTCATACTCAGTATCCAAGTGCAGACAGTTTTGCAAGAATGCTCGTTGATCTGAATAAATGTGTGAAGCCAAAGCTTTACATTATGGACGGAATTACTGCAATGGAAGGAAATGGTCCGGGCTCCGGAGATCCGGTATCCATGAAGGTAATGCTGTTATCTGATGATCCGGTGGCTCTTGACAGCGTATTCTGCCATCTTGTTTTCCTTGATCCGTCGCTTGTCCCTACAAATTATCACGGAGAAAAAATGGGACTTGGTACGTGCCGGGAAGAAAATATCAGGATTTTAACTCCAGACGGAGAGATGACCTGCTCCCAGGCGGCGAAAGAATACGGAAAACCGGATTTTCAGGTGGACAGAACACAGGTAAGACGGAATAAGTGGACGAAGCTTGCCAAAACGCTCCGTATTTTTCAGAAAAAACCGTATATTGTGGAAAGTAGGTGTATTTCCTGCGGAATCTGCGTAAAGAGCTGTCCTGTGCCCGGAAAAGCAGTAGACTTTAAAAATGGAAAGGGAAAGCCGCCTGTATACGATTATAAAAAATGTATCCGCTGTTTCTGTTGTCAGGAAATGTGCCCCGAAAAAGCAATTCAGATAAAATGAAAAATTTTTGTGCATATTTTACCGTATATCCTTTGTATAAAGAGCTTGATTAAAAGAGAATTGGGCTGTATAATGAATAATTGAGAAACCCGGCTAAAAGATAAAATGGAGTCCGGGGCGATAAAAGGACAAAGGTGAATAAAAATTATGGTGAAAGTAAATCTTAATGATTGGAAACAGGATTATCAGATGGATGAAGCTTATAAAGCTCTTCGTACAAATCTTCAGTTCTGTGGGGCGGACAAAAAGGTCATTGCATTTACAAGCTGTACGCCAAATGAAGGTAAGAGTAATGTGACCGCTCATCTGGCCGCATCTCTGGCAGAGAGTGGAAAGTCCGTTCTTTTAATTGATGCAGATTTGCGTAAATCCGTTCTTCTTGGACGTGTGGAGGTAGACGGAGAAGTGAGGGGGCTTACTCACTATCTGTCAAAGCAGGCGAAGCTTGCAGATGTTATTTGTGCAACATCACAGCCTAAATTTCATATTATTTTCTCTGGAATTGTGCCTCCTAATCCGGCGGAGCTTCTGGGAAGCAGATTATTTAAGGATATGGTTCGTTCTGTGAGAGAAGTGTATGATTACGTGATCATTGATACGCCTCCTCTTGGAAGGGTAATTGACAGCGCGGTTATTGCAGATGCCTGCGATGGAGTTGTAATTGTAATTGAATCAGGTGCGATCAGTTACCGTTTTGTTCAGGATGTAAAATCTCAGCTGGAGAAGACAAATTGTCCGATCCTTGGAACAGTTCTGAATAAGGTGGATTATACAAAAGATACTTATGGAAAATACGGTAAATACGGTAAATACGGTAAGTATGGTAAGTATGGAAGTTATGGAGAAGTGGGAGAATGACAGGATTATATGACATTCACTGCCATATCCTTCCTGGCGTAGATGATGGGGCAAAAAGTCTGGAAGAATCCAAATGGCTGCTTCGGAAGGAATACGAAGATGGAGTAAGAAATATTATAGTAACGCCTCATTTTCGGTATAAAATGTTTGAACCCCCTCTTGAAGCTGTAAAAAGGCAGTTTTTAAGACTTCAGGAGGCGGCAGAGGAAGTTGCCGGTGATTTAAAGCTGTATCTTGGCTGTGAGCTTCACAGCAGCATGGATATGGTTTCCTGCCTGAAAAAAGGAGAACGTCTCACGATGGCTGGAAGCAGATTCGTGCTTGTAGAATTTAGCTACGGCGATGAGAAAACATACATAAAAGAGCGTGTACAGCAGCTCAAGCTGAATGGCTATAATCCCATAGTAGCTCATGTGGAACGCTATAAAGCTACAAGAGGTGACCTTCATTTCGTAGATGAGCTGAAAGATCTTGGCGCTTATATTCAGGTAAATGCAGATACCATAAGTGGTAAAGACGGATTCGGTGTAAAACGTTTTGCTAAAAAGCTTATGAAACAGGATCTTTTAGATTTTGTGGGAACGGACGGACACAGAAAAACAGAAAGAACACCGGATATGGGAAAATGCTATCTCCAGATGGTAAAAACCATGGGAGAGGATTATACCAGAGAGATACTGATAAAAAATCCAAGAAAAATCACAGGGTAATGGAGAGAAAAAGATGGAAAATCAGATAAAAGAAAATCAGGAAGTGGAAATTGATTTAGGCGAAATTTTCCATGTGCTGCTTGGCAGGCTTGGAATTATCATCCTTTCCGGGATTGTATTAGGCCTTATCTCGATTGTGGGAACCATGCTGTTTGTTGACCCACAGTATGAATCCACAACGAAAATTGTTGTATTAAGTAAACAGGACAATAACACATTAACAAACCAGGATATGCAGACAAGTACCCTTCTTACAAAGGACTATGCGGAGCTAATTAAGAGCCGTACAGTAACCGAGGGCGTAATAGCAGAGCTGAATTTGGACTTGGATCACGAGGAACTGCTGAAAAAGATCAGCGTGGAAAATCAGACAGATACACGTATTGTAGCGATCAGTGTAAGGGACGAGGATCCATATATGGCAAGCCAGATTGCAAATGCAATCCGTGACGTTGCATCTGTACACATTCAGGAGGTTATGGACGTAGATGCAGTAAATGTAGTGGAAACTGCAAACATTCCAAGTGAACCGGCAAGCCCCAGTCTTGTGAAAAACGGAATTCTTGGCGGTATGCTTGGCGTTATTCTTTCTGTAATTATTATTCTGGCAGTGTATCTTTCCAATGATACAGTAAAAACTCCAGAAGATGTAGAGCGTTACTTACAGCTTAGTGTACTTGGAAATATTCCTCTCATGGATAAAGAGAAAAAATCCAAAAAGCAAAAGAGAGGAAAAGCAAAGAAACACCGCAGATAATCTGTGGAAAAAGTGTATAGTAGATTAAGGGAGTAAAGTACAATGCGAAAATGGCTTGTGGCGTTAATGATAGTGCTTAGTGTGGCGCTTGGCGGTACTGTGATAGGTATTCGTTTTATGGCAGATAGAAAGGGTCCTGAGATAAGTTTTGCAGGAGATAAAAAGAATATTTACAGCAGCAATATGACAGATGAAGAACTGTTGGAGGGAGTTACTGCAAGGGACGACAAAGACGGAGATGTAAGCAGTTCTCTTAGAGTAGAAGGCGTTTTCACAAAAGAAGAAAATCAGGTATATGTTTCCTTCGTAGCAAAAGACAGCAGCAACAATGTAACAAAGAGACAGTTTATAATGGAGTCCGATGAAAGGGACGAGGAGAAAAAGAAGGAAGAAGAGACAGAAAAAGAAGAGGCAGGAGAAGCTGAGGGAACAGAGGCGGAAGCACCGGAAGAGGAAAGCTCAGATACGGAAAAGGTGGAAGAGCTGACACCGGCAGAAGAGGCTGCAAAGAGAGAGCAGGAAAAAATTGATGCTATGGCTCCGGGAGCTCCGAAATTCTATCTCACAACATATTATCTGGAAATACCAGTAGGAACACCGGTCGATCAGCTAAGCTATGTATCAGATATTCAGGACGACGTAGATGCAACAAATACATTGTACCGTCAAATTCAGATTGAGGGTAATGTGGATTCTAATACACCGGGAACATACGAGCTTACATATTATGTAGTAGATTCCAATGGAAATGAATCAAACAGAGCTGTTCTTACGATTGTAGTGCAGTAATCTGAAGAAACCATGTGAATAAAGCAAAGAAAACAGAAGGCAGGATATAGAAATTGTCCTGTCTTCTGACATTAAGCGAGAGATACGGAAAAGGAGAATGTTACATGGAGAGAGAAAGTGGAGGTATAGCAGGAAAGATTATTGCTGCAGTTTTTCTGCTTGTATCAGCAACGTTTGTGGGATTGCTTGTTTACACGAAACTGATACCAACAGTTATTGTGGCAGTTGTCGCAGTGGTTTTATTGATTTTTGTGATTCTGATTACTATTCTTACCTGGAATCAGCATAATATTGTCCGATTTGTTATAGGAACGATACTTGCAGTTTTATTCAGTGGTCTTTTTATAGCTGGGGGCGTATACCTTTATAAGACAACTTCCACATTATCAAAAATTTCAGGTGTGGAGACAGAAATTGCCCAGGTAGGAATTTACGTGAGAGCACAGGACAGTGCAGACTCACTGAACGCAACGTCAGGATACAAATATGGAATTATTACAGACCTTGACAGAGAAAATACAGACAAGACTCTGGAGGAGATTAAATCCGAGCTTGGAACTGAAATCCAGGTTCAGGAATATAGAGGGCTTACAGAGCTGATAGATGGTCTGCGACATGAGGAAACAGGAGCAATCATTCTGAATCAGGCATATATTCCTGTTCTTGAGGAGATTGACGGTTATGGAGACATAGGATCACAGATACGGGAAATCAGTGTGAAAAATGTTGAGACAGTGATTGAGACAGTCAATAAGCCGTCAGAAAATGAAAATGCAGGAACTCAGGTTCAGGCAGAGACAGAAACAACAGGAGAGATATATACTGTATACATCAGCGGAATCGATAACAGGGGAGGTCTTGTTGCAAAGAGCAGAAGTGATGTAAATATTATTGCAGTAGCAAATACAAAAACTCGTCAGCTTCTTCTTGTATCTACGCCCAGAGATTATTTTGTTCCTCTTTCTATTTCAGGAGGAGTACCAGATAAACTGACACACGCCGGCATTTATGGAATCAGCGTAAGTATGGATACTCTTGGTATGCTGTATGGAATAGATATTAATAATTATTTCAGGATCAACTTTGGAGGATTTATAAATATTATTGATGCACTCGGCGGTATCACAGTAGAATCTGACTACGATTTTTCAACTTCTGGTTTCCATTACAATAAAGGAAGTAATTACGTCAATGGAGAACAGGCTCTTGCTTTTGCACGAGAGCGATATTCCTTCTCAGGTGGAGATAGACAGAGAGGCAAAAATCAGATGGCAGTTATTCAGGGAGTCATCAATAAAGCGCTTTCTCCGGAACTTTTGAAGAACTACTCTTCAATTCTTTCCAGTCTTCAGGGAAGCTTTGAAACAAATATTTCCTACGAAGAGATTGCCCGTCTTCTTCAGCAGCAGCTTACAGAGGGTGGAGCATGGAACATCGTAAGCTACAGTGTAGATGGAACAGGAGATAAACAGAAACCGTATTCCATGAGTCAGCCGGCATACGTTATGATTCCTGATTATAATACGGTTGATACGGCAAAAGAAATGATACAGCAGGTAAAGAATGGTCAGACCATTGCACAGCCGCAGGGATAAAAAGCAATTCAGGTAAAATAAAGTACCGGAAATCAGATACACATTCATCTGATTTCCGGTACTTTTTGTTTTGAAAAATTATATGCTTAAAATTCGATTTCTTTTAGATAACGTGTCAGTGCGTCCTGCCAGGAAGGGAGAAGAGAGAAGCCATTTTTTGTAAGCTTACTCTTATCCAAACGGCTGTTAAACGGTCTTGCTGCCTTGGAAATGCCGTATTCTGCTGTTGTAACAGGTACAACAGTTAAATGATCGCTGTCATAATCTGTATATCCCAGTTCTGCTGCCTGACGGAAGATTTCACAGGCGAAGTCATACCAGCTGATATATCCGCCCTCGTTTGTTGCGTGGTAGTAACCGTATTTTTCTGTCTCTATCATGTCAACGAGAAGAATGGCAAGGTCAAGAGTATAAGTAGGTGTTCCGATCTGGTCGTTTACGACAGTCAAACGATCGTGATTTTTTCCTACCTTCAGCATGGTTTTAATAAAATTATTTCCATTTTTTCCAAATACCCATGCAATTCGTACAATGAAGAATTTCTCCAGAGTTTCAGAAACAGCAAGCTCACCTTCAAGTTTTGTCTGTCCATATACACTCAGAGGACGATAGTCTTTGCAGTCCGGATCCCAGGGCTCTGTACCCTGACCGTCGAATACATAATCTGTACTGAGATAAACCATCTTGCAGTTTAAGAGCTTACATACATCTGCGATATGCTTTGTACCGTCTGCATTGATGGCACGGACTTTTTCTCTTTTGTCATCGTCTTCTGCAAGGTCAACGGCAGTCCATGCAGCGCAGTGGATTACTACGTCCGGCTTCACTGACAGAAGCGCTTTTTCCACAGCAGAAGCATCTGTAATATCAAGTGATACATATGGCATTTCTGTGACAGCAGTACCGTCCATGATACCATTGTAAGAAGGTGCAAGATCGCTTCCGATTCCCTCATAGCCGCGGGCAGCCAGTTCGTTCATAACATCATGACCGAGCTGTCCAGCAACGCCTGTTACAAATACTTTCATACAAAATCCCCCTTAGCGGTCTCCGTACATTTTTTCATAGTAATTCTGGTATTCTCCGGAAATAATAGTTTCCCACCATTCCTTATTGTCAAGATACCACTGAATCGTTTTTTTGATACCATCGGCAAATTTTGTCTCCGGAAGCCAGCCAAGCTCGCTGTGGATCTTTGTCGGATCAATGGCGTAGCGCATATCGTGACCTTTTCTGTCTGTTACATAAGTGATCAGACTTTCCGGTTTTCCAAGTTCTTTACAGATGATTTTTACAATGTCGATATTCTTCATCTCATTATGTCCGCCGATGTTGTAAACTTCGCCTACGCGTCCCTTATGAATGATAAGATCGATTGCCTTGCAGTGATCCTCCACATACAGCCAGTCGCGGACATTTTCCCCTTTTCCGTATACAGGAAGTGGTTTGTCATTGAGTGCGTTTGCAATCATAAGCGGAATCAGTTTTTCCGGGAAATGATACGGACCGTAGTTGTTGGAGCAACGGCTGATGGTAACAGGAAGTCCGTATGTTCTGTGGTAAGCGAGAACAAGAAGGTCAGCACTTGCTTTTGAGGAGCTGTATGGGCTGCTTGTGTGGATTGGTGTTTCCTCTGTAAAGAACAGGTCAGGGCGGTCAAGAGGAAGATCACCGTAAACCTCGTCTGTGGAAACCTGATGGTAACGCTGGATTCCGTATTTGCGGCAGGCGTCCATAAGAACAGCCGTACCTTTGATATTTGTATCAAGGAAAACCTCCGGATCTTCTATGGAACGGTCAACGTGGCTCTCTGCAGCAAAGTTTACAACCATATCTGGATGTTCCTCTTCAAAGAGGCGATAAACAGCTTCTCTGTCTGTAATGCTTTCTTTTACAAAGCGGAAATTTGGATTATCCATAACAGGGGCAAGTGTGGAGAGATTTCCTGCGTATGTGAGGCAGTCAAGGCACACAATGCGATAATCCGGGTACTTGTTTAACATATGAAAAATAAAGTTGCTTCCGATAAATCCGGCGCCGCCGGTTACAATAATATTCATGTAAAAATCTCCTTTTATTTGTGGTGTGTTCAATGTAAAATGTCCAGATATTTTCCGTCAAGAACGTCTTTTAAATACTGTCCGTACTGATTCTTTTTCAGAACTTCATATACTTTTAATACGTCTTCTTTTGTAATCCAGCCGTTTAAGTAGGCAATTTCTTCAAGGCAGGCAATTTTTCTGTGCTGGTGGCTTTCCATTGTCTTTACAAAGTTTGTAGCCTCTACAAGGCTTTCGTGTGTACCTGTGTCAAGCCAGGTAAAGCCCTGACCTAAAAGCTCCACGTTCAGCTCGTTGTTTTCCAGATAAATTCTGTTTAAGTCTGTGATCTCAAGCTCGCCTCTTGCGCTTGGCTTTAAGTTTTTGGCATATTCTACTACGCGGTTATCGTAGAAATAAAGACCTGTGACGCAGTAGTTGCTTTTTGGCTGCTCCGGTTTTTCCTCGATAGAGACAGCCTTGCCTGCTTTGTCAAATTCCACAATTCCAAAACGCTCCGGGTCATCCACGTAGTAGCCGAATACAGTTGCGCCTTTTCCGGATTCTGCATTTTCCACTGCTGTTTTCAAACGCTTTTGCAGACCGTGTCCTGCGAAAATATTGTCGCCAAGAACCATAGCCACTGTGTCGTCTCCGATAAAATCCTCTCCGATAATAAATGCCTGTGCAAGTCCGTCCGGGCTTGGCTGTACTGCGTAGGTAAGGTTTACGCCAAACTGATGACCGTCTCCTAAAAGTTCCTGGAAACGAGGGGTATCCTGAGGTGTGGAAATGATGAGAATGTCACGGATACCTGCGTTCATGAGAACGGACATGGGGTAATAAATCATTGGTTTGTCGTAGATGGGGAGAAGCTGCTTTGATGTTACCATAGTCAGTGGATAAAG
This sequence comes from Eubacteriales bacterium, assembly GCA_030527365.1. Classification (GTDB taxonomy): domain Bacteria; phylum Bacillota; class Clostridia; order Lachnospirales; family Lachnospiraceae; genus Blautia_A. The sequence goes on from JAUNAX010000001.1 coordinate 53,415, forward strand.
GCGTGTTCCGGAGCCTCCCGCTAAAATGATTCCTTTCATAATAACTCCTTTCACAATCATATTTGTCTTTTTGCGATTCCTTATGTTGTAATTGTATTATAAAAGGTAACCTAAGGTTACCTTCAAGCGCTTTTTAATAAATTTGTAAAATTTGGTTAATTTGCACAAACAAAAATACCGGCGTCCTTTGTAACAGAAAAGCCATTTTTTGTTTTTTTAGATACAAAAGAGCGAAATTCCTTATAATGCTCCAGAATATACTGATTCTGATTTCCGTGGCAGGAGAGAATATAGGAAATCAGAGGCTCTGCTTCGGGAATAAAAAGAGAATCCTCGTAAGAAATCCAGCTTACTTCTGAAAAGAAAGGGGAGAGGATTTCCGCTCCGTTTTCCCTGCCAAATTTTTCATATAGCTTATCGGCAGATAACACAATCCGTTCGTCAAAGCTCTGAACAAGACTGCTGACCTCCTGCATATGTTTTTTTCCGTAGGTGCTGCAGATAAAACGTCCGCCGGGTTTTAGAACCCGTTTGATTTCCCTGCACACAGAAGGGAGATTTTCACAGTAAAAAAGTACATGATTGGCGATTACAAGGTCAAAGGAGGAAGCTTCAAAAGGAATTTTCCTACAGTCAAATCTCCGGTAGGAAAAACGTCTGTCAGAAGCGCCTGTCGCTCTTCTGGCATCGCGGAGCATTCCCTCTGAGATGTCAGAAAGTGTAACGGAAATGTTTTGTGGAAGCCGGGCAAGATTTTCTGTCCACAAAGCGCCGTCTCCGCAGCCAACCTCCAGAACTTTCATGGAAGGTCTGATTTTGCACTGCCTGTAAATCCAGGGAAACCACCCCTCCTTATTTTGAGAATACAGGCTGTGAAGGCTAATCCTTGCGGAGATATTGGAAGCATTCTGATACTGGTTTTTCATGCTTTTTTCCATATTTGTAAGATGAATCAGGTTCAGCATATTGCTCCAGTCAATGGTGTGTTCTGTCTGTATGGCGCTGGCAGTATCTTCAATAGCTTTTTCCACAAGCTGCATCTGCTCGATTTTATCTTTTACAAGTTTAAGCTGAATATTCAGGGAATTGAGCATAAAGTGATAATCGGAATCGTCAATGGTCATTTCCCGTATGTCATCAAGGGAAAAGCCAAGATATTTCAGGAGAAGGATCTGCTGAAGCCGGGCAAAGTCCTCATCTGTATAAAACCGTGCGCCTGCCTCTGTCACAAAGGAGGGCTTCAAAATATCCTGCTTGTCATAATAGCGAATGGTCCGCAGGGTAACATGTGCCATTCTGGCAAATTCGCCGGAAGAATAATAACCGTCTTTTTTCATAATAAAACTCCGTTTCTGAAAACTTCTTTTTTTATTATAGAAGGAACAGAAAGAAGAAGCAACAGAGAAATTGAAGGTTCTTTCCGGCAAAGAAAACAATACAATAATATAGAAGGGACACTTGTCTCAAAGATACGGAAAACAGGAGGTTTCCCATGAATTTATTTGATTTCACATATTGCGGAAATTATAATCGTCAGATTCAGTGCCTTGCAAGAATGGCGCCGGAAAAATGGAGCTTTGGAGACGCGGAGGATAACGGAATATTAAAAGGGTATCTGGAACAGACTTTTCGAAGGCTGCATGAGGAGAAAAAAGTTCTGGAAGAAGAAAAATACGCAGTTTTTAATACAGGATTATTTAATTATTATTATCAGCCTATTTATGCTTATTTTGTGCCAAACCTCATACCAGGGAGACAGAAGTGGTTTCTGGAAGGGTTTTATACGGAGTATCATCTTCTGAAAATAAAAGCGGTAAAGCTTCCGGAAAAAGCCCAGTATGTAAAAGACCCGTCCGATCTTGTCTTTGATACTTCCATTCCTGTGGTACCGCAGTATGAGCATATATTCGGGGAAGAAGAAAATGCAGGACGTCTGCCGGAGCGTGTGCGAAAAAGCACCATGAGAGTACAGCTTTTTGATGGGGCGCTAAAGCAGACGAGACGTATGCTGGAGGCGGATTATAAAACTGCCATTCCCCAATATTACAATCACGGTATTCAGCTTTTGCTTCCCATCTGCCTGCAAAGTCCGGGAAAGCCGGATCTTGCGCTGGCATGTATGAAAACGGCAGACGGTTCCAGGTATCTTGGAAGAACCTGTCTGACCTTAAAAATGGCGTATCACAATGCGCGGCTTCTTGCACGCCTTGACAGTTCCTGGTTAAAGCCCCAGGCGTCCTGAATATTGACATGAAAAAAATCCTTTGCTATACTACCCTGAAAAACAGGGAGGAAGTTTCAGGATTTTATGAGAAATCACGTATTAGATGCAGAAAAAGCAGTGGCAGCCTATATGGTAGTATTTCTTCATCTTCACTTTCCGGGAATGACAGGGGAGATTTTTAATGCGGCTGCGAGATTTGCAGTTCCTTTTTTCTTTATGATTTCAGGATATTTTTGCTGGAGAAAAGATGGAAATGCAGGAATGCGTATTCCAGGAAAAATCAGGCATACGTTTTTCTTATGCGTCACTTCTTTTGGCTTTTATATTGTGTGGGAGGGGATTTTGCACATAATAGAAGGAAAATCGCTGGTTTTATGGTTTCAGGAACTTTTTGAAAAAGAAAATATCAGGAATTTTTTATACTACAACAATACAACGGATATAAAGTGGCATCTCTGGTTTCTGCCTGCGCTTCTGTACTGTTATATATTATTCTTGGCGGCGGAAAAGCTTCGTGTGCAAAAACTGGCAGAATTTTTGATTCCTGTTCTACTGCTCCGGCATTTTTATATGGAAGAAGCAGCCGTATTTATGGGAAAGGAATACCGGGTAATGGAATTTCGAAATTACTTATACACAGGTTTTCCCTTCTTTATGGCTGGATACTGGGTACACAGGCATCAGGAAACTCTGAAAAAATATCTGAAAAACAGTATGATATATCTGGGAATTGCCCTGGGAATCGTTCTTTCTGTAGGGGAATATTTCTTCCTGGGACAGATGGAGCTTTTTACAGGCTCGGTTATTCTCACGTTCAGCCTGTTTTTCCTGGGAGTTATAAAAGAAAGGGGAAAAGCGCCGTCCTTTCTTGCGGAAATTGGCGTCAAATATTCCTTTTTTATCTATCTCTTTCATCTGGCGGTGGCAGATGTTATAAAAGATGTGGCGGTTTTTGCAGGAATTGAAAAGAATACGATTTATCTGTGGCTGTATCCTCTTCTTACAGCGTTTTTGACAACGGCTCTTGCAGTACTGATAAAAGGAGTGCAGAGAAGGGGCGTTCACAGGTTTTGCACAGAAAAACAGGGGTAATCCCCTGTTCATAAAAGGAAAAATGTGCTATGATAATGCAGGGATTGCCGGAGCGGGCGATTCCCGCATTATGATTCAATGAGTATACAATAGATGGAGGTTACATCATGCTGGAATTAAGGAATATTTCTTTTCAGGTTCCGGACGAGAGGTCCAGGAATCAGAAGGAAAAGGGAATCTTAAAAGATGTAAGTATGACACTGGAGGATAATAAATTTGTAGTTATCACAGGGCCAAATGGAGGAGGAAAATCCACACTTGCAAAAATTATTGCAGGTATTGAGAAGCCAACCTCAGGTCAGCTTCTATGGGATGGACAGGATATTACAGATATGAGTATTACAGACAGGGCGAAGCTTGGAATCAGTTACGCGTTCCAGCAGCCGGTCCGTTTTAAGGGAGTGACAGTATTTGATCTGATCCGTCTTGCGGCAGGAAAAGACATTTCCGTGACAGACGCCTGTCAGTACCTTTCAAAGGTAGGGCTCTGTGCAAAGGATTATATAAAGAGAGAAGTAAATGGAAGCCTTTCCGGAGGAGAAATCAAACGAATTGAGATTGCAACGATCATGGCAAGAAAAACAAGAGTCTCTGTTTTTGATGAACCGGAGGCTGGAATAGATTTATGGAGCTTCCAGAATCTGATCCAGGTGTTTGAAGAAATGCACAGTCAGCTTCACGGCTCTATTTTAATTATTTCTCACCAGGAGCGCATTCTGGACATTGCAGATGAAATCCTTTTAATTGCAGACGGAGAGCTGAGAGAAAAAGGTACAAAGGAAGAAATGATGCCAAAACTTCTTGGAACTGCAAACGCAGCGGCAATGGGCTGCAAAAAATTAACCGGGGAGAAATAGGAGGAGCAGGATGGACACAATACAGAAAGATTTACTGGAGGCAGTATCCGGACTGCATGAAATTCCGGCAGGAGCATATAACATAAGAGCAAACGGGGCAAGCGTGGAGAGAGGCTGCACAGAAAATATTCAGATTGTCACAAAGGAAGATAAAAGCGGAATAGAAATCCACATTAAACAGGGAACGAAGCATGAGAGCGTTCACATTCCCGTTATTTTAAGCCAGTCCGGTCTTGAGGAGGTTGTATACAACGACTTTTATATCGGAGAGGGCGCAGACGTTACCATTATAGCAGGCTGTGGAATCCATAACAGCGGAGATGCGGCGAGCCGCCATGATGGGATCCACCGTTTTTTTGTGGAGAAAAATGCACATATTAAATATGTAGAAAAACATTATGGGAGCGGTGATGGAAAAGGGGAGCGCATTATGAACCCTGTAACAGAAATCTACCTTGGAGAAGACAGCTTCATGGAGATGGATACTGCACAGATCCGTGGCGTGGATTCTACAAACAGGGGAAACAAGGCGCATTTAAAGGACGGCGCAAAGCTCGTAGTAATGGAACGCCTCATGACCCACGGAACACAAAGAGCAGAGAGTCATTTTGATGTGCAGCTTGACGGGGAGGACTGTTCAGCAAACGTAGTGTCCCGCTCTGTTGCAAGAGACAGCTCCTATCAGCTTTTTGAATCTCATATCTGTGGAAATAACAGATGTAATGGACATACAGAGTGTGACGCCATCATTATGGACGATGCAAAAATAAGCGCAATACCGGAGCTTTCTGCGAACCATGTAGATGCTGCCCTGATCCATGAAGCTGCCATCGGAAAAATTGCAGGAGAGCAGCTGATTAAACTTATGACACTCGGTCTTACAGAGGCAGAGGCGGAAGAACAGATTATCAGCGGATTTTTAAAGTAGGAGAAGCATATGGCAGAGGAAAAGCAGAAAAAAACGGGGGAAGAGGAAAAAGAAAAAAATGCAGTGCCGCAGAACAGTATTGCCAGAATGTATCTGAACGAGGAAGAGCGCAAAGAAGAGAAGAAAGAACATAAGAAAAGCCTTGTGGATATGACGGCAAAAGAAAAGCGTCTTCTGGAAAAAGAGAAGATAAAGGAAATGAGCTTTAAGAAAAGAATGGAGTACTTTTTTATGTATTACAAGTGGGTTCCCATTCTGATTATCGGTGTGATTATTGCGGCAGTAGGCGGTTATAGCTGGTATGAACACGCGAAAATAGAAAATGTGCTTTCTGTAGTAGCGGTAAATACCATGACGCAGGATTTTACGGAAAGACAGGAAGAAATCCGAAAAACGATCGGAAAAGAAGGAAAGTATGATTCCGTTTCCATTCTCAGTAATTTTGCTACGGATCCGGAAGGAAAAGATTTTGAGTACCGGTCTCAGATGGCATTTATGGCACAGATGCAGGCAGGCGCTCTTGATGTTATGATTATGCCGGAATCCATGTACAGGACGGAAAGTAAGAAGGGGATTCTGGAAAATATGGGAACCGTTCTGGGAGAGGATTATAAAAAATTTGACGGATATGAAAACGGAGACTGCGTTATCATCAAGGATAAAGAGTTTATAGAGGATTACGGTCTTGTATATGGTGAGGCTTACATATGTGTGTTGAAAAATTCTCTGAATCAGGAGAATGCAGCCAAATGGATTTTATCTCTTGAGTAAGAAGCTGCGGAATACAGTATAAAAAAGAAGAATCACTTCTGGATAGCGGAAGGATTCTTCTTTTTTTGCTATTTATGAAAATATTCTTTTACAAGCTTTACGACGGTTCCGGACAGAAGGAACAGGGCGATCAGGTTTGGAATTGCCATAAGTCCGTTAAAGGTCTCTGCAATGCTCCAGAGAAGTCCAAGATCCATAGTTGCACCAAGAATGGCAACAAGAGAATACACGATCATAAACGGGCGAAGTACTTTTACAGAGAAGAGAAATTCAATACATCTTGCCCCATAAAGTCCCCAGCCGATAATTGTGGAAAAGGCGAAGCAGCACATTGCCACTGCTGTGAAAACAGATACCCAGTTTCCGTATGTGGCAGTAAAGCCGGAGATAGTAAGCTCTGCGCCTGCGTCTGTTCCATATGGAACAGAAACGCCGCTTACAAGAATTACAAGAGCGGTCAGAGTACAGATAACAATGGTATCTGCGAATACTTCAAAGATACCAAAAAGTCCCTGTTTTACCGGTTCGTTTGTATCTGCGCAGGCGTGGGCGATGGATCCGGTACCAAGACCTGCCTCATTTGAAAAAATACCTCTTGAGACGCCTTTTTTCATACTGAGGAAGAAACTTCCCACAATGCCGCCGGTTACTGCGGAGGGATTGAAGGCTCCGTGGATAATGGAGGCGAATACAGAAGGAACCTTTTCAATATTGAAAAGGACAACACCAAGAGAAAGCCCGATGTAAAGGACAGCCATAAAAGGTACAAGCTTTTCTGTCACTTTGCCAATTCGTTTGACGCCGCCTAAAAGGACAAGCCCTACGATTATGGCGATAGCGATTCCAAGCACCAGATTTACTGTTTTGACAGAATCCGGCGAAATTAAATGATAATTTAAAAGTGCGGTGTTAATGGCAGTTGTAATGGTATTGACCTGTGTGGCATTGCCTGTTCCGAAAACGGTGAGAATACCGAAAACGGAAAAGAGAACAGCCAGCCAGTGCCAGTTTTTGGAAAGTCCGTTTTTTATGTAGTACATAGGACCGCCTACATAATCGCCGTGGGCATTTCGCTCACGGAAATGGACTGCAAGAGTGACCTCTGAAAATTTGGTACACATTCCCAGAAAGGCGGAAATCCACATCCAGAATACAGCTCCCGGTCCTCCGATGGCAATGGCTCCTGCAACTCCGGCAATGTTTCCTGTGCCTACAGTTGCGGCAAGGGCAGTACAGACTGCCTGAAATGGCGTCATAGTGCCGTCTGAGGAATCTTTTTTGCTGAAGATCCTTCCAATCGTTGTTTTAATTGCATAGGGGAATTTTCGAATTTGAATAAAGCGTGTGCCGATACTTAAATAAAGACCAACGCCGATAATACAGATCATGGCAGGAACACCCCAGATAAAACTATTCACTGCGCCGTTAATATTTTTTATCAGTTCTAACATATTTTTTCTCCTTTAGAGCAATAACGTGTTATAATCATACCATGATTTATGGAAAAAGTATATAAAAAAGTGAAAAGGAGAAAAAGCGGCTATGAAAATAATTGCCCGTGTAAAAAGTGATTTTCCTGTAAAATTCGGGATTCCCAGGCAGAGCGGAA
>JAUNAX010000048.1 GCA_030527365.1 Eubacteriales bacterium
TGCTGCATACCATAGCAGCTGTTAATAATGTTGCAACTAATTTTTTCTTCATTTTGTTTCCTCCCGATTCATTTAAGATGCTTTTATTATAGTAAATTTGCACAAAAACTCCATAGAATTTTTTCACGAAAAAGTTTAATCTTCTATGAAAAATCTACGGAGTTTTTGAAAAGGTTTATTTTTTTATTATAGAAGTTTAATTTTTTAAGAAGCATCCCCATTCTGCATTTTTTTCGCCAGATAAACCTCCATCACTGTACCCTCTCCCTCTTTTGAAGAAATTTTAAGACCGTATCCGGACCCGTAATAAAGACGGATTCTTTCAGATACAGCCGCAAGTCCAAACCCTGTCCTCTCCCCTGTTTTTATGGCATTTTGAACTTCCCTGAGACGTTCCTCTGTCATTCCCTGACCCGTATCTGTTACCCGAAGAATCAGATCCTCGCCAGAATCTATTCCTTCTATGAGAATTTTTCCTTTTCCCCTTTTATTTTTAATTCCGTGATAAAGAGCATTTTCCGCCAATGGCTGGAGGGTCAGTTTCGGCACAAGAATCTTTTTCAGGCTGTCCGGAATCCGAATCTCAAAATCCAGAATATCCCGGTAACGAAACTTCTGGATTTCCAGATAGCTTAAGGTATGGCGTTCCTCCTCTTCCAGAGTAATAATGTCTTTTCCCTTGGAAAGAGAGGTTCTGAAAAATACGGAAAGGCTTGTTATCATATTCAATGCGTCTTCGTCCTGCCCGCCCTCTATGAGCCACACAATCGTGTCAAGGGTATTATAAAGAAAATGTGGATTTACCTGCGCCTGAATCAGCTGAAGTTCTGTCAAGTGCTGCATTTCCTGTTCTTTTTTCACATTTTCAAGAAGAAGTTGAATACGCTCTGCCATCTTTCTCGTTCCTGCATCAAGCTCCTGGATCTCCAGACTGTCCGTCTCCACTTCTCTCATATTAAAGTTTCCTTTTCCTACAGCCTTTACGTTGTTTAAAATTTCCGTAACCGGCTCTGTGATCTTACGGGAAAACCAGAAAAACCGCCGCATCAGAATCAAAACTGTGAGAAGTACAAGGACTGCCATTCCCATCACAAGCATTTTTCCTGTATTAGTAAGCTCTGCCTCCACCTCCACAAGATTCATGGATTCCTCATAAATATAATTCTGCATTTCCTCCACAATAAGGGAAGTACACATATAAATATAATTCTCCAGAAGACTGATACGGTCGTCATATTTCTCTGTTTCCATAAGCTGGTTCATATAGTCTTCAAGATTGGAAAGATAAGATTTCAGATTATAGATACTCCTCTTACTTTCTCTCCTGTTTGTTGTTTTTTCCAAACGTTCTACCGTATCTACCGCTTCAAGAACAAGATAATAAGGAAGAGTTTCCTCTCCCTTGCTTCCGATTGCCACATAATAAATCCGCTCGTCTATATCATCCTTAAAGCTTAAATTAAATTCACTGCTTACTGCCAGATTATAGGAAAGCTCGCTGTATCTTTTTGTATATTGCCAGAACATAAACAAAAGAACTGCCATAATGAGAATAACCGGAATCATAGTAGTAAGAAGAAGCGCCCGCATTTTATCCTCAAGTCGTCTCTTCTTTTTTTCATTTTTCCACATTTTAATTTCCTTCTTCCCGTTTCAGCTTCCTGTACTCACTTGGAGTCATGCCCTGTGTTTTCTTAAAAAGATAGCTGAAATAATGAGCGTCCTTATATCCCACCTCGCCTGCAACCTCACTGGAACGCTTTGCTGTACAGCGGAGAAGCTCCCTCGCCTTGCTCATACGAAGTGATGTAAGATACTCAATAAAGGTCTGCCCCATATTCTGGCTGAAAAGAGCGCTGAAATGATTTGCGCTCACATTTGCCACATGGGCTGCTATATTTAAGGAAAGCTCCTCGTCCATATAGTGGCTGTTAATAAATTCCACTGCTCCCTGCAGAACGTTTTTCGCCTGATTTCCTGCATTTTCATCCCGGATTTCAATGGCTTTTTTAATGAGCTCCTGAGCATAGGAAATGGCTGCCTCTGTGGATTTACTCGTTTTCTCCATAACTGCCTCTGTTTCCTTATCGTCTGTATCTGTATAACTGCAGCCCAGTTTTTTCAAAAAGGAAATCACAGAAAACCTCACATTTAAAACCACATAATTTCGAAAAACAAGAGATTCCATCGGTTCTTTTCCTATGGCATAAAAATAATCCCTGACAAACCCTTCCACCTCTTCCATCAGACCGTTTCCAAGAAACTTCTGCAGAATTGCCGGATTCAGGGCATTCACATCTACATTTTTCAGACATTCTCCGTCTTTTCTGGCGGAGTTGTCCCGCTTTCTCTCAAGATTACTGTATCTTAAAATATGTTTCCCATCGCAGAGATAGCGGAACGAATACGCTCTCATTGCAGAATAATAGCACTTCTTAATCAGGCTCAGCCGGCTTGCCGATTCACCGATTGCAACAATCCACTCCATACTCCGACCGGTTTCTTCCATAATATTCTGTAAGGCTTCCACGCAGGCTTCTGTATGCTCTTCAATATTGTCCACAGCGCCTTTTATAAGAACTGCATAACTGAACACCTGATGACGGAATAAAAGCGCATATTGATGATTGATAAAATAGTTCCCTATTTTTTTATGTACCTCTGCTTCCCGGTCAGAATATTCTGCAGAATCATAAGGATTGTCATTAATATCCGGGGTAAAAATGAGAATATTATATGCTTCAGATACAATATCAATATTCAGCTTATCTGCACGGCGGTATATTTCTTCCACATTCATATTTCCCCGCACAAGATTTTCAAAAAAATCCCTGCTTGCATACTGCTCATATTCCTGCATTTCCATGCGGAATTTTTCATAATATTCCTGCTGCGTTCTTTCGTCCTCGCAGTGATTCCTGATTTCTTCCAACCTCTCAAGAAGAGCATTTTTGGTAATCGGTTTTAAAAGATAATCCTCCACTCCTATGCTGATTGCCTGTTTTGCATAATTGAAATCATCATATCCGCTCAGTATCACGATTTTTATATTTGGTATTTCTTTTTTTACAAGTTTGCTCAGAGTAAGACCGTCCATGAACGGCATTTTTATATCTGTAATTAAAATATCCGGGCGACTTTTCCGAATCAGAGGAAGCGCCATTTCACCGTCCGCAGCCTCCCCTACCAATTCAAATCCATATTTTTCCCAAGGAACCATTCTCTTGATGTTCTCCCTGATGATCACTTCATCTTCCACTAAAAAAGTACGCAGCATTTTTGTCCGTCCTTTCTGTATATATACAAATACTTTAATACTTGTCAGTGGAGAAAACAAGTTATTTTTGCAGGAATAAAAACGCAAAATAAAGCTGTCTGCGTTTTCACATACAAACCTTTGACAGATTTCTGAAATTTTGCAAATCCGTCACGTTTGCTGTGAATCGCAGACAGCCCTTTATTCTTTTGGAAATTTCACTGTAATCTCTGTTCCCTGTCCAGGTATACTTTCCAGTCCTACCTCTCCCCCCAGGAAGCTTACGCCATGTTTTACAATAGAAAGCCCCAGTCCCGTGCCTCCTATTTCTTTTGAATGGCTTTTATCTACCCGGTAGAATCGCTCGAACACACGGCTCTGATCCTCCTTCGGAATTCCAACTCCGTTGTCCTTTACAGAAATACAAACATTTTCCTCATTTTCTGTAAGACGGACACAAACACTTCCATCTTGTTTATTGTACTTGATCGCATTGTCACAAAGGTTAAATAATACTTCTTCCAGAATACCGGAAACCGTATGCAAATGCACTCTGTCTCCTTCAATGTAAAGATGAACATTATGTTTTTTTGCAGCTTCACTTAAAGTTCCAAATACATTTTTGGCTGTCTGATATAAGTCTACATCTGTCCACTCATAGGGGACTTCCCCCTCGTCAAGCTGAGAGATACGGATCACATCTTCTACAAGCGTGATAAGGCGCTGCGCTTCTTTATAAATCCGTCCTGCAAAGGCACGAATATCCTCTTCTTTTACATACCCGTCCTGAATAATCTCTGCAAATCCGGAGATCGAAGTGAGAGGCGTTTTCAGCTCGTGAGATACATTCGCGGAAAACTCTCTCCGAAGCTTTTCCCTTTCCAGTTTTTCTGTTACATTTACAAGGAGAAGAACTGCGCCTTCCACCTGATTGTCCCGCATAACCGGGTTCGCAATCACATGAATATCGCTTCCGTCAACCTTTAACACAGCCTCGTTATGCTTTCCGTCAAGGGCTTTGTCAATAATGTTCTGGAATTCCTCACTTCTGTTTAACACATAAACGCTTTCCCCGCTTTTTGGCTCGCTTACATGGAAAAGCTTCCACACACTGGAATTTCCGGAAAGAATCATTGTATATCGGTCTATGACTACAAGTCCCTCCTGCATATTTTCCGTAATAATAGAGAACTCTTCCTGCTGCCTTCTGGCTGTGTCAATCTGATTTTTGATTTCCCTGTTCTGCTTATACATCCTGCTAAGAAGAGGCGCCACCTCTTCATAAATTTCATTTTCTTCAGGATGTTCAAGATCAAGATTATTCACAGGTTCCACTACTTTTTTTGACAGTCTTGATGCAAATACACCAGACAGAATAATCATAAGAAGAAGAATCCAAAGCACAGGAACAATCAACTGATAAACAAGTGCAAGAGCAGAATACTGTGTGCTGGATACACGGAGGATCCTTCCGTCTTCAAGCCTTAACGCATAGTAAATTGTCTTTTCCGAAAGAGTCTCGGACATACGCACTGCTTTGCCCTTTCCTGTTTCTGCCGCCTCTTTTACCTCTTCTCTGTCTTCATGATTTTCCATAGATGATGCCTCTGCCTGGCTGTCATAAAGTACGCTTCCATCCTGGTCAATTAAAGTAATTCTGGCGTTTTTCTCATTTAATTTTTCCAGATACTCCATTCCGGAGCTCTCTACCCCCTGCGCCACATAAGCAGCTTCTTTTTCAAGCTCTGCAGAAATCTGTTTCCCAAAATATCGGTAAAGGATTCCCATTACAAATGCAAGCCCGATGACAAACACAACCGTGCATACTGTCATAATCGATTTAAAAATTTTCTTTGTCACGCCCTCTGCCCTCCGTATTCCTATACTTTATACCCTGGGCTGATGTTCATTATTCCGGTGTTCTCCGGTAATAGAATACTCCACCCACTCTGCAATATTTACAGCATGGTCTCCGATTCTTTCAAAATACTTTGCAGTCATAAGAAGGTCAAGACCTGCTCTTGCATCAAGCTCTCCACCGTAAATCAGCTTCGCCAGCTCTTCTTTTATTTCATTAAAACACCCATCTACTAAGTCATCATCTTCTATTACTTTTCTGCAAAGCTCAAGATCTGTATTTACGAAGGAATCTACACTCTCTGTTACCATATGAACACTATGCTCTGCCATTTCCTGGATTTTTTCCGGAATCTTTATACTTTTTTCGATGTAAAATGAAATATCAGCAATATCGGCTGCCTGATCCCCAATACGTTCCATATCAGAAATCATTTTAAGAGCTGCCGACACCTCTCTTAAATCTCTTGCTACAGGATGTTGGTGAAGAAGAAACCGCATACAATGGTCCTCTATCTCTCGTTCTCTCTCATCAATTTCCTTGTCTGTCTCAAAGATCTCCTTTACGATTGCCCGTTCTCCCCGTTCCTGCACAGCTTTTGCTGAAAGAGAAATGGCTTTCTCGCAAAGCCCTCCCATTGTAATAAGAAGCACATGGAGCTCCTCAAGCTGTCTCTCAAAAAGTGTTGTCATATCAGCCAAACCTCCCTGTAATATAATCTTCTGTACGCTTGTCAGAAGGCATGGAAAACAGCTTATCTGTACTGTCAAATTCGATGACCTCTCCCAGAAGAAAGAATGCTGTTTTGTCTGAAATACGTGTTGCCTGCTGCATATTGTGTGTTACCATAACAATAGTATAATCTTTTTTAAGCTCTGCTGCCAGCTCCTCAATTTTTGATGTGGAAATCGGGTCAAGAGCAGAAGTTGGCTCATCCATAAGAAGAACTTCCGGCTGTACTGCGAGCGCTCTTGCTATGCAGAGGCGCTGCTGCTGTCCGCCTGACATTCCAAGGGCGCTTTTTTTCAGACGGTCTTTTACCTCGTCCCAGATAGCTGCATCTCTTAAAGATTTTTCCACAATATCATCAAGCTTTGCTTTGGAACGAATTCCATGTGTCCGCGGTCCATATGCAATATTATCGTAAATACTCATTGGGAAAGGATTCGGCTTCTGGAACACCATTCCCACACGTTTTCTTAAAAGATTTACGTCCATATCTCCGTAAATATCTTCTCCGTCAAGCTGCACTTTTCCTGTAATAGTACAGCCCTCCACAAGGTCATTCATTCTGTTTAAAGACTTTAAAAGCGTGGATTTTCCGCAGCCGCTGGGACCGATAAACGCAGTAATCTGCTTTTCCGGAATCTCCATATTTATGTTTTTCAGAGCATGAAAGGAACCGTAATAAAGGTCCATATTTTCCACAAGAATCTTTGTATTTTCACTCATATTTTTATCCTTTTCTTATCCTTTCGCGATTCTTTTTGCCACAAAACTGGACAGCGCGTTAATCACAAGTACAAACACAAGAATCACAACTGCTGTTGCAGAAGCCTGATTCATATGAAGTCCTTCACTGGAAAGCACATACATATGAAGGGCTAATGTACGTCCGGAACCCATGATGCTGTCCGGCACTGCCGCAACTGTACCTGCTGTATAAATAAGGGCTGCTGTCTCTCCTACTACACGTCCAATGGCAAGAATGATACCTGCTAAAATTCCCGGTACAGCAGAAGGAAGAACAACCTTAAAAATAGTACGAAGTTTTCCTGCCCCAAGACCAAAACTAGCCTCTCTGTAAGAATCCGGAACAGATTTTAAGGCTTCTTCCGCTGTACGCATAATAAGGGGAAGAATCATAATCACCATAGTAAACGCACCAGACAAAATGGACATTCCCCATTTCAGGGTTGTAACAAAAAACAACATACCGAAAAGTCCGTATACAATAGAAGGAATACCGGAAAGTGTCTCTGCTGTCAAACGAATTACATTTACAAACTTACTTCCCTTTTTTGCATATTCCACAAGATAAATTGCTGCGAAAATCCCAAGAGGCGCTGCAATAGCAAGAGAAATAACTGTCATTATAAATGTATTAATCAGAGAAGGTACAAGAGATACGTTCTCCGAAGTATATTCAGGGCTAAATAAATCTGCACTCAGATAAGGAATACCCTTTACCAGAATGTAACCAATTAAGAAAAACAGAAGAGCAAAAGTAACGATTGCCGCTAACGTTGTAAGAAACGCCAGGATTCCGGAACCAGGGTGAAGAACATAAGATTTCATCTGTCCTCCAAAGGAGACACTGTTCCGCTTCTTTTTATTTTCTGTCTGCTCTACCATAGCAGTCGTATCAATCTGCATGTTCCGCCCTCCTGTTCAATAACGAAAGACTTACATTAATAATCAAAATAAACACAAACAAAACAACCGCTGTTGCAATCAGAGCTTCTCTGTGGAGGCCTGTTGCATAGCCCATTTCTGTTACAATGTTTGCTGTCATAGTACGAACACCTTTTAAAATTCCCTCTGGCATTCTGGGCTGGTTTCCTGCTACCATTACAACTGCCATTGTCTCTCCGATGGCTCTTCCGATTCCAAGAACAACACCTGCCAGAATTCCTGACTTCGCCGCCGGAAGAATGACCCTGAAAATACTTCTTTCCTTTGTTGCTCCAAGGGCAAGAGAACCTTCGTAATAGCTTTCCGGAACACTGCGGATCGCAGATTCGGTAACTCCGATAATAGTCGGTAATATCATAAGTCCGAGAAGGAGGGATGCAGCCAGCATACTACTTCCTGTTCCTCCAAAAGTTTCACGAATAAGGGGAACAATTAATACAAGTCCAAAAAATCCATATACAATGGAAGGTACTCCTGCCATAAGCTCAATACCAGATTTTAAAGGTCCGTAAATTTTTTTCGGACAGTAGCGCGCCATGAATACAGAAGTAAAAAGCGCAATGGGAACACCAAAGAGTATCGCACCTCCTGTTACATATATGCTTGCCACAATCATGGGCAGAATCCCAAATATTTCATTTGAAGGTCTCCATGTTGTTCCAAAAAGAAATTTAAAAGGACCGATTTTCCCGATTGCAGGAACACCACTGGCAAACAAAAAAATACATATTAAAAATACTGCCAGAACAGACGCACAGGCTGCAATAAGAAATACTGCCTTCATGCCTTTTTCTTTTATGTGATTCATAACACACCTCTTTACTTAACAGGAGCGACTCCTGGATTACCGTAAGTAATCTGAGCCGCTCTCATCATTTTCTATCTAAATGTTTCTGCTTTGCAGGTTTCTTATTTTGCAAGATCTTCCCATTCTGTTGTCTCGCCTGTGAAAACAGATTTTACCTGCTCGCTTGTAAGCTCATCTATATCATTTTCGTTGTTTACAACTACTGCAATTCCATCTCTTGCAATTACCTGTGCCTCAAGACCAAACTCTTTTTCTTCGTCTTTCAGTTCACGGGAAGCCATTCCAATATCGCAGATTCCTTCGTTTGCAGAGTTGATTCCTGTTGTAGAATCGCTTGTCTGGATTTCGATTGTCACGTCTTTATTTACTTCCTCATAAGCTTCTTTCAGTTTTTCCATTACCGGAGAGATAGAGGAAGAACCTGCAACTACCACTTTACCGGAAACTTTACCTGCTTCATATGCTGCTGCCTCTGCATCTTCTTTGATATAGCCGTTGTCTTCTACAATCTGCTGTCCTTCTGCACTCATAATGTAACTTTCGAAATCTTTTGCAGCGTCACTTGCATCTTTGCTTGTTACAATGTTAAAAGGACGAGATACTTTATATGTATCATTTGCTACGTTTTCTGCTGAAGCTTCTGCACCATCAATCTTTACAGCCTTTACAGTATCATTAAGAGAACCAAGGGAAATATATCCAATCGCATTCTCATCTCCAGCTACAGTTGTCATCATAACGGAAGTGCTGTTTGTAATGCTTGCATCCAGTGTTGTCTTATCTACTTTTTCACCATCTACTTCTTCCTCAATACCAAAAAGCTCTACGAATGCGCCTCTTGTTCCAGATCCATCTTCACGGGATACTACTGTGATTGCTCCGCTTGGCGCTGCACTTACTACTGTTGCAAATGCTGTTGCTCCGATTACTGCTGCTGTTAAAATGCTTGCGATTTTTTTCTTCATAATTTCATTTCTCCTCTTTATTTTAAATTTTCTTGTTGCCTCATTTACAAGTATTATTATAGGAGGGGAAGGTAAAATATAAAATCATTCTTCTGTAAAATAAATGTAAAAAAGAACTGGAAAAAATACCAGTTCTTTTAACTTTTTTTACATTTCTTCGCTATTGAGTTCTTTCTGCCACAGTACCAAATCTTTTAAAGTCACGCCGTCCACCACCTGATAAATAGCGTCATTTAATTTTTTCCAGAGTATCTGGGACGCGCATTTTTCCTGTCTTTTGCACACTCCGTCTGTGCCCGCACATTCCACCGGGGAAAGGCTTCCCTCTGTGAGACAGAGGATTTCCCCTACTGTGTACTCCTCCGGTTTTCTCACAAGGCGATAACCGCCCATCGGTCCGCGTACACTTTTTACATATCCTGCTTTATTTAATATGGAAATAATCTGTTCCAGATATTTGTCTGAAATTCCCTGACGCGCCGCAATTTCCTTTAACCGCACAGGACTTTCCCGCTCTTCAAGAGCAAGATCCAGCATAAGGCGCACTGCGTATCTTCCTTTTGTAGATATTTTCATTTTCCGGCTCCTGCTTTCTTATTCCTGAAAAAGTGGAGTGGAGTAATAACGGTCTCCGCTGTCCGGCAGAAGGACAACGATTGTTTTTCCGGCATTCTCCGGTCTTTTTGCAAGAAGTATTCCTGCATGAAGCGCAGCCCCGGAAGAAATCCCTGTTAAAATCCCTTCGGTCTTTGTAAGATTTCTGGAAGCTGCATACGCTTCCTCGTTTTCTACTGTAATCACTTCGTCATAAATTTCCGTATTTAAAATTTTCGGCACAAATCCTGCTCCGATTCCCTGCAGACCGTGAGGACCCGGCTTCCCTCCGGAAAGTACAGGCGACGCCGCAGGCTCTACCGCTACAATTTTCACTTCTTTTTTTCTGGATTTGAGATATTCCCCCACGCCTGTGACTGTTCCGCCTGTTCCTGCTCCTGCCACAAAAATATCAACCTCTCCGTCTGTGTCCTCCCAGATTTCCGGTCCTGTAGATTCTATGTGCGCTCTCGGATTTGCTGGATTGTCAAATTGTCCCGGAATAAAGCTTCCCGGAATCTCCTTTGCCAGCTCCTCCGCCTTTGCAATAGCTCCTGCCATTCCTTTGGCTCCTTCTGTCAGCACAACTTCCGCTCCATATGCTTTCAGGATATTCCGGCGCTCCACGCTCATCGTCTCCGGCATAGTAAGGATAATGCGGTATCCTTTCACTGCCGCAATGGCTGCAAGACCAATCCCCGTATTTCCCGATGTCGGTTCAATAATAGTGCTTCCTTCTTTTAAAAGACCTCTGTCCTCTGCATCTTTTATCATATATAAAGCCGCTCTGTCCTTCACGCTTCCGGAAGGATTAAAATATTCTGTTTTAATAAGAAGTCTTGCTTTTAAATTTTCCTTTTTTTCCAGACCCTTTGCCTCAATAAGAGGTGTATGTCCGATTAATTCCAGTGCACTGCTGTAAATTTTGCTCATAATGGCTCCTCCTATTTCCTACTATTCAGATATGAATTATATTTTATTGCATTATAAATGTTTGGGAAAGCGATGTCAATATGGAAAATGATGAAATGAAAAATCCTACGCCAGAAACATTTTCCACCTGTTTACAAATTCCCGAATCAGTTTTTCAATAATCTTCTTTGTCTCCGGCTTCAAAGCATTTTTCTGCTTCAGCATCAGTCTAAGATTTTTTAAGCCTCCCTCCTGAAGCTGTGTCAGAGTTTCCGCTCCGGTCGCCTCCAGAACAGAGAAAAAATCATTAATAAACGCTTCCCTCTCTTCTCCGCTTATTCCATCAAGCCATGCTTTCAGAGCCTCATCAAAAGCTACGGCAGCCGGGTTCTGTTCTTTACATTTTATAAAATTTCTCCCTTCCGCCTCCCAGGAAAGACAGTCGTGCTGCATCACGCCCTTTGCGCTGCTTTTAATAAGAATGGGAGTTTTTTTGTGAGCAAGAAGCGTCCCTATGATACTGCCCTCTGTCATATAACGCTGTATTCTCGGAAAAATCCGCTGAAATCCTTCACTTTCCAGAAATTCCTCCGAAAATCCAGGAGCATCGTTACTGTATATCTGAACAATTTTATCCTGTACGTCTTTTTCGCAGAGAGCCGCGGCGTATACTGCAAGATTTCCTCCTTTTGAGTGCCCTCCCGTCAGAATCCGACAACAGTTTCTTCCTATATTATTTATATATCTCAAAGCCTCTCTCTGCGCGCCCACAATGCCATTGCTTAAAAAGAAATCTTCTTTCCAGCCTACAATCCTGTCATCTGTTCCCCGAAACGCAAGATAAGAAATTTCTTCTGAAAGAACAAACTCTATCGCTGAAAACTGCAGGTTTTTTTCCTCTTCTATGCGACTAACATAATTTTGAACCTTAATATTTCCAAAACGCTCTGTTTTTGCCATTTCCCGCAGTGCATAAGGCGCCATGCGAATAAAAGAACGATCTTTTTTCAACGCTTCCTCTCTGTATCTCCCGAAAAATTCCTGAGAAGCCTCTCTTAATGTAAGAAATCCCTCCCCTTCTCCCGGTACAATGCCATCAAAATTTACATAAGACAGATATGATAAAAGAAGATTATCCACTTCGCAAAAACCGTCTCTCTGAAAGGTCAAATCTCCTCTCCACCTTAAATAATCTATGATATTTCCCATAAAATCCTCCCTGCTGCCACGCTTGACAAAGAAACTTTAATGTGCTAAAGTCTTAATGAGTTTTAGTAACTGTAAGGCACTGAACAGTTACAAATTTTCTATACAAAGGAGACAAAATGTGTTTATTCTTATTGTAATGTGCGTCGGTGTACTGATCGGACATTTCCTTTTCCCGGAAAAACTGAAACGCACAAATGAAATTTTTCAGATCATCTGCACCCTTACCCTTATTTTTGCAATGGGCTTCTCTCTTGGAAGCGACGAAAATTTCTTTCAGAAATTATTCAGTCTTGGACTGGAAAGCTTTTTATTTTTCCTGATTCCTTCCGGCTGTTCCCTGATCCTTGTTTTCTTTTTGACAAAACGCTTTTTTAAATCTCACGCAAAGGAAAAGGAGACAGAAAAAAAATGACAATTTTGGCAATTTTAGCTTTAGTGGGAGGCGTCTTATGCGGCTCTCTCCATCTTCACAATGTCGTTCTGGACTTTTTAACCAGCCACGAAGATTTAATTTTAAACTGCCTGATGCTCTCTGTAGGAATCAGTATCGGCTTACATAAAGGCATTGTCCAGAAAATCCGTCAGTACCATGTAAAAATCTTTATTATACCCATTGGAACAGTGATAGGAAGCCTTCTCGGAGGTCTGATTTTAAGCTTTTTCACAAAATATGGTCTTGGAGAAAACCTTGCCATTGCAAGTGGTCTGGGCTGGTACAGCCTTTCCGGCGTCACTCTGGAAAACCTGGGAAACGCCACACTTGGAAGTATTGCTTTTTTAAGTAATCTTATGCGCGAGCTGTTTTCCTTTATCAGTATTCCTTTTGTAGCGCGACATTTTAATTTTTATTCCTGCATTGCTCTTGCCGGAGCTACAAGCGAGGATACAACCCTTCCCATGATGATGAAGTATACAAATGAGGAAACGGTCGTGCTGTCTGTGATTAACGGAGTCCTCTGCTCCGCTGTTGTGCCTGTGCTGATTCCGTTTTTTATGGGGTGGGGAATTTAATTACCGACTTCTCCTGCTTTCAAAGTATATGAACCGTTCAAGTCCTCCCTTGGCGCGATAAATATCGTAAAGATTATGACCGCGCATATGGATTTTAATTTCCTCCATATGCGCTTTTACATCTTCAGTTACTCTCGGAAGCCTGTCAATATCCTAAATGTGCATATTTCGAATCCAAAGGTCTGTTATCTGCATAAAATCTGATACTCCTGTTTCTTAAAATCAACAAGAACAGAAACACCTCCCGCAAATGTCACCTCCTGCATATTTATATCTCCTCCCACAAATTCATGGCGGAGCATTTCCCGTTTTCCTACTTTTTCGTGAAGATCGGAAACAATTTCTGCTCTTTTTATCTGTTCCTCCAGGCTCATTTTTATATCTCCGTCAAAAGCTCCGTCAATGTTTGGATATGCAGCGTCCCGCACAAGGTAAGGCGCTCCGCCGTTTAGCAGAGCATACAGCATATAGTCTTCCTCTTCGCTTACCTTTTCCATCATCCAGGGCTGAATCACACAGTCGTGATATACAAGATTATAGAGAGGAACCGGTATTCCCTGTTTCGGCGTTCCCGGCTCTTCCATCATAAACTCATATGGCGCATAATGACAGAATATCTGACTTTTTACCGCCCAGTCATTCACTTCCTCGGAGCTTGACAGGATACCGTTTTTCAAAAGATAATCGAAGCAGCGGCAACGATATTCGTAACAATCTTTTCTTGTCATTCGGTGCATGGGATTGTCACATTCATCTCCCTCGTTGCAGGTAAATACATCAAGGTATGCACAGTCCAATTTAATTCCATTGCGTAAAAGCTCCTGAAAATTCCGCTTTACATAATAAGGAGCCTGCGTTCCGCAAAGATAAGACTGGGGACCTCCCGCCCATCTCCTGTGGCTGGGAATCGTTCCATCTGTGAGACGGCAGGCAAAATTTTCATCAAAGCTGGGAGCCGCCATATAATAGTCTCTGTACTGGTCATGGATTCCAAACAAATATCCGCATTCGTGAATCGTATCCGCCAGAGATTTCATTCCCTCCCAGCCTCCGGCTGCTTCACAGGCAGGACCATAATCCGGATGGCGGTTATCATATCCCGGCTCTGCCCAGCCGTCCAGATGAAGATACAGTTTTTTTACCCCAAGCTCATAGAACTGCCGAATCTCTTCTTCCCTTTGAGAAAAAGTTGTCAGATGATTGTTTTTGTCCGGATTTTCCGGGTCATAAAATTCAGAATCCGGCTGCACAAAAGTTTTAATTCCTTTATGCAGAAAGGCACTTCCGATCAAATCATTTACATGGGGATTCTGAACTGCCTTTTCCTCCAGTGTACGAAGCCTTCCCTGTTCCTCCACATAATTTCTGTATGTTTTGCATATATCGTTATAATCACAGTCTTTTAAAAATGTATATTTCATAACACGGCGATAATCCATTTTCCCAAGACTCGGCTCAAACCGGACTCCAACATGGGTATAAGGTCCTCCTGCCGGGTGTTCTGCCTGATAGCCCGCATTCCACGGTGTGACGCACACCGCAAGATAGCCCTCTCTTTCTTTTACCTGGGCAAACCACGGCATATAAGCTCCCGCTGTCCCGAAAAAGCCGTCAAAACACGGCACTTTCAGTTCTGTCGCCCAGGTATTTGGAATCAGCATTCCCTGTCTGTTTGTTAAAAGGGTATACCAGTCCTCTCTTTTTTCTTCAAATTCCATAGGACCCGGCCAGAAAACTTTTTTTACTTCCAGTCCTTCCTCACAGACAGGAATCCATTCAAAATATACTTCCCCTGTGGCAGATTCTATCCATACAAGCGTCTGGAATTTATAAGAAACTGTTTTTCCTTCTTTTTTAAACCCACAGTATGTACTTAGAATTCCTTCTCCTACTCCTGTGCGAAACGGTTCATGGGTAATTTCCTCCGCGTCCTGAAAGTAAAAATTCCCCTCCTCGCATTTCATGTACGGCTTATAATCCTTCTGCCATTTCCAGAGGCTTCCCTCACCTTTCTGGAAAGTAAAACCAAGCGTGTTTTCATCGAACCACAGGTGTGTTTCCTTTTCTGTTATATTATCCATATTTTTCTGTTCTCCTGTCGCTGTTTTGTCTGTTTTTTCTCATTATATAACAACCCTCTTAAAAAGAGAAATTAATTCTTTCCAGTCAGGAACTTATTTTGGTTTTACCTTTGCCAGACAGATACCGAAAAAAGAAAGACAACGGCTTATGCAAGTCATTGTCTCTCTTATGTCTCGCTTATTTCTCAATCATTTTCAGCTCCACCTATTTACTTACCACCTGATTCACTGTATTCCATGTACTGT
>JAUNAX010000211.1 GCA_030527365.1 Eubacteriales bacterium
CATTCTGATACTGCTGGATATTTACCATTGCGTATTTTTTTACAAGTCCGGCATTGTCTTTCAAAGCAAGAAAATATGTCGGCTCTCCCGCAATATTTAAAAACAGCGGGAAGGTTGCCTTATATCCCAGATTCTGTACCTGACCTTCTGCTGAATCCATTGCGGAACGCTCCTCTGCTCCTGGAATTTCATAGTATTTTGTCTCACTTGTACGCTGATTCATAAGAACAAAACCTACATTGGAGCGGTCGCCGCTTACAGATGTCACGCCAGTATAAACCCATACGTCATCTTCCATAGCAAGATAATTAAATCCGTCTGTTGTCTGAAGACAGCCCTTCTGTCCAAGAACACTGTTCAGAAAACCGTTGATCAGTGTTCCGTGATAATTATAAAGTTCTATCAAAAGCTCTGCCGGATATGCCCGGTCTACCCAGGTTGGACAGTCCTCTATTTTATAATCTTTACATTTTCCTGTAACTGCGTTACAAAGAACCACTCTTCCGATGGTCTGACCCCCGAAAAGTCCGATGTTGAATTTTTTTACAGGGCAGATCCAGTAAGGAGTGCCTTCATCATCAATCTCAAAGCTTAACTGGTCAAAAATGTATGTCGGATATTTAAAGCGAAGATGGCGGTAAATATTTCTGTTAAAATACTCTGCCTCTGAATAACGGATTCCCTTATCCAGCTTTACAAGCTCCGTCTTCTGCGTAGCCATGTCAATGGTAATATACGCCGGAATACCCTCACTCATATTTGTAAGCCATTTAATCGGACTTGCATATACAAGAGGCGTCACGCGCACAGGACGTCCGTTATAGTTAATCTGAGAATACAGGTCACTTACCTCAAACTGAGATACCATATCGACCATGCTTCCCATTTTTCTGTTTCCAAGAAGCATTGCAGATTCCTTATCAAGAATCGGGATCTGGTCATAACGTATCTGTTCAATGTCCTCTGTAAAATTTCCCGTTTCCGGTTCAATAAGCTCTCTGTATTTCTTTGCGTTTACAATCGGGGAAGATAAAAGAGTTCCCACCGCAAAAACAACAACTACAAGAGCGATCACTCCAATTCCCAGCTTCAGCAGTTTATTTGATTTCAGCTCTTCGGCGGTACGGATATTTTTTCCGCCGTACAGAAACAGCGCCAGCGCCAGGACCGCAATCATAAAAATCCAGAAACCGCTGGAGTGAATGTTAATTGCAGGAAGCGTCACATAATAATAAACTCCTGCTGCAACTAACACAAGAAGCAGCATTAAAATTTTGCTTTTTCTAAACTTTCCTCTCATAAAAATCTCCTTTCTTATTCGGTAAGGAGCATTATATCACGCCGCACAGTAAAATACAATAAAGGAGCATAAGCCCTTTTAGAACTTATGCCCCTTTGTTACGATGTTAAAATTATATTATTCTTCTGCTTTATCTAATTTATTTGCCCTTGCCTCGATTTCTTTTGCCTGAATATCGCCCGGAGCCTGCTCATAGCGTGCAAATTCATAGGAGAAATCTCCGCTTCCGCCAGTCATGGAACGAAGGTCTGTAGAATATCCGTAGATTTCCAGCATAGGTACGTCTGCCTCAATCACAGTATTTCCGTCATGATCCGGATTCATACCAAGAACACGACCACGGCGTTTATTCAGATCCCCCATTACATCGCCTGTATACTTATCCGGAACAGCCACTTTCATGGAAACAATCGGCTCTAAAAGTACAGGAGAAGCGTCCATAAATCCTTTCTTAAACGCAAGGATTGTTGCCATCTTAAATGCCATCTCAGAAGAATCCACCGGATGGAAAGAACCATCGTAAAGAGTTGCCTTTACACCAACAACAGGGTAAGCGGCAAGAGGTCCTTTCTGTACGCATTCCTGAAGTCCTTTTTCCACTGCCG
>JAUNAX010000212.1 GCA_030527365.1 Eubacteriales bacterium
TGCTATATATTTCCAAGAAAGCGGCGTTCTATGAAAAAGACACTTTTGCTCTCTTTTCAACTGATAATCCTATTTCCATTTTAACTTCCATACTGGCATCTGACGCACAGAAAGGGATATTCAGATTTTCATACCTGAATATCCCTTTCTCCATATATATGAACCCCCATATATCATTTAGTGTGCAGATGAATTTTGTGGCATCTGAACCTGAACCGTCACATACTGATCTCCCCGTACTAACGGATTCTTCATAGACACAATTCCCTTTCCGCGCAAACGTATCTTTGTACCATTTTTCGTACCTTCCCGGATTTTGCACAGCACATCTCCGGAAATTGTTTTTACCCGGATTTCGCCACCGTATGAAGCAGTAGAAAACGGAACCTGAACCGTTGTGTAAATATCCATTCCTTTTCGGGTAAATCCCGGTTTATCGAGAACCGTTACACGAAGAAGTAAGTCTCCGTTTTCTCCTCCGTTTCTTCCGGCGCTTCCCTTTCCTCTCAACCGGATTGCTTTTCCTGTATCAATACCAGCAGGAATGCGGATTTTCAGAGATTGCGTATGCCCCGTCGCGTCCCGTAAGGTAACAATCCGCTCTCCACCAAATGCGGCTTCATCAAAGCTGATTTTCAAAGAAGCTTCTATATCAGAACCTCTTTCCGGATAATTTCTCCTGTAAAACCCTCCATTTTCAAAGTCATTGCCAAAGCCCTGCCCTGAAAATCCACCTCCGTGAAAACCTCCCCGGAACAGATTGCTGAAAATATCTCCGAAAATGTCTTCTGCATCTCCGCCTTCAAAATGAAACTCCCTGTAATTTCCTCCCGGACTTTCATAAGGGTTTCCACTGCTTCCCATACTTCCGTCAAATGCGGAATGTCCAAACTGATCATAAAGTTTCCTTTTCTCAGAATCGCTCAGAACATTATATGCCTCTGTGATTTCTTTGAATTTCTGCTCTGCCTCCGCATTTCCTCCGTTTGTATCCGGGTGATATTTCTTCGCCAGTTTTCTGTAAGCTTTTTTTATTGATCCCTCGTCCGCATTCCTGGAAATTCCCAGGATTTCATAATAATCTCTTTTTTGCACCACTGTCACCTCCTCCGCATTTAAGAATGCCCCGGGAAAATCTCCCGGGGACTCTGTTTCATTTCTATATTATTCAATGGAAATATATTTATTTTCCTCTGCTGCCGGTTGTGCTTCTTTTTTCGGTACCTGAAGTCTCAGGATTCCGTCTTTAAATTCAGCTTTAATATCCTCCTGCATCACATCTTTGCCTACAAAAAAGCTTCTCTGGCAGGAACCGGAATACCGCTCGCGGCGGATATATTTTCCTTCTTCCTTTTTCTGCTCTGCTGTTTTCGCTGCGCGGATTGTTAAATATCCTTCTTTCAATTCCGCCTGAATTTCTTCCTTCTTATATCCTGGAAGATCAATCTCCAGTTCATATCCTTTTTCCAGTTCTTTAATATCTGTCTTCATCAGACAATTCGCTGTCTGTCTCTTCTCCTGTTTGTCATCAAAGAATGGAAAATCAAAAAAGTCATCAAATACATCTCCTGTAAAAAATCCCGGTCTTAACATAAGTCCAGTCCCCTTTCTCTATCTCTCTTTTTTATTTCATCTGTTATCTTTGTTCTATTTATGTTATAATACTTGTTTTTTATTATGTCAAGCATAAATTTTATTTTTATAAAATTATTCAACTAATAAAACAAAACCGTGACAACATCACAGAACTTTCTCAGGAATTCAGATATAATAAGTACATATTTTACGACTACAGGAGGATTTCTATATGAGATTAAAAGATAAAGTTGCCATTATTACAGGAGGGAGCCGCGGTATCGGTTTCGCCACAGCAGATAAATTTTTACAGGAAGGAGCTACTGT
>JAUNAX010000049.1 GCA_030527365.1 Eubacteriales bacterium
TAACATTCCCTTAGCAGCACGCCCACCGACAGGCTTACTGCTTCAGTAGCTTCATGATACATCTACCGGGGCAAAGCTTACCCGGCAAGGTTTCTCACATAGTTGGCGCCAGATTCCTAAAGTGTGAGTGCTTCAGGGCTGACGAGCAGCAATTAGGCTGCTAACGCGTACTGTTCGTCTGCGTTTATATTTAGGTTCCCGGTTGGTGCGCAGTCCAGGAGTCTGCGGATGGCTTCCCAAGCTTCAAAACCCCCGTCGAAACCAGTACAAGCCCGAAGACTTCACAGAAAATTCTGTGCTGGAAAACAGACGAAAGGGCAAAAAAACTGCCTGTTCTTTTATTATATGCAGATATATTTCAGATGTCAAGGCGGATTTTTTAAGAAATTCCCGCAATCGTTCACAGAAGGAACATATTTCTCTGTTATAGTACAGATAAAGATACGAAGAAAGAACGGAGGGACAGAGAATGGACGCATTAAAAATTCTTGTAGTAGATGATGAAAGCCGTATGAGAAAGCTGGTAAAAGATTTCCTCACCAGAAAGAATTTTCAGGTTCTGGAAGCTGGAAACGGAGAAGAAGCAATGGACATTTTTTACCGGGAAAAAGATATTAATCTGATTATTCTGGATGTGATGATGCCGAAAATGGACGGTTGGGAAGTGTGCCGGGAAATCCGAAAAACTTCAAAAGTTCCGATTATTATGCTGACGGCGAGAAGCGATGAGAGGGACGAGCTTTTAGGGTTTGAGCTTGGGGTGGACGAGTATATTTCCAAGCCTTTCAGCCCCAAAATTCTCGTGGCGAGAGTAGAAGCAATTCTTCGAAGAACAGGACAGAGCAATCCGGAAGATGTGATTTCATGTGGAGGAATCGTTATTGACAAGGCGGCGCATATTGCTTCTGTGGACGGTGTGCCTATGGAATTAAGTTTTAAGGAGTTTGAACTTCTTACCTACTTCCTTGAAAACGAAGGCATCGCTCTTTCCAGAGAAAAAATTTTAAATTCTGTGTGGAATTATGATTACTTTGGAGATGCGAGAACCATTGATACTCATGTAAAGAAACTGAGAAGTAAAATGGGAAATAAAGGCGAATATATTAAAACTGTATGGGGAATGGGATATAAGTTTGAGGTGGAAGAATGAAAAAGCCGGAGAAAAGGGAGGCTGGAAAAAAAGGAAAGAAATTTCATACTCTGCGCCATCAGATTTCCATGATTTTTACGGCAGTTCTTTTGTTTTCTATTGTAACGATTACGGTGATCAACGGATTTTTTCTTGAAAAATACTATATTTCCCAGAAGGTGGAAATGCTTCTTGAGGCAGAGGAAACCTTAAGTGAGCTGGATATAGAGGAGATTATTGAAGATGGTGATGCTTCTGTTGCAGATGAAATCGGCAGGGACAGCTCCAGAAATAATTTTTCCTGGGTTATCACAGATGAGGTAAACAGTTTTGAGTATGGCTGGGGAGAAAGCAAGGATATGCTCCGTGTCCGGCTGTTTGGCTATATTTATGATCTGGAACAGGACAAGCCGAAAGGAAAGATTCTGCGGGAATCGGAACACTGTACCATTCAGCAGATCCATGACCGGTTTGCAGGAATGGATTACGTGGAGTGCTGGGGGCAGTTTGATAACGGATACTATTACCTGATCCGTACCCCTTTGGAGAGTATCCGGGAAAGCGCCGGAATTTCCAATAAATTTTATTTCTTTGTGGGAATCGTGATCGTGCTGTTTAGCGGAATGATCATTATGGTGTTTACAAATAAGATTACAAAACCTATCAGCGAGCTTACAAAGCTTTCCAGAAGAATGTCGGATCTGGAGTTTGACGCCAGATATGAGAGCAGTGTGGGAAATGAGATCGATCTTCTGGGAGAAAGCTTTAACAGAATGTCGGAGCAGCTTGAGAGCACCATATCTGAATTGAAATCTGCAAATATTAAGCTTCAGAAGGATATTGAAGATAAGGTAAAAATCGACAAAATGCGAAAAGAATTTCTGGATAATGTTTCGCATGAGCTGAAGACTCCGATCGCACTTATCCAGGGATATGCGGAAGGACTGAAAGAAAATATTTCCGATGATCCGGAAAGCAGGGAGTTTTACTGTGATGTGATTATGGACGAGTCTGCAAAAATGAATAAGCTGGTAAAAAATCTCCTTGTCTTAAATCAGCTGGAATCCGGAAAAGATGAGACGATAATGGAGCGCTTTGATATTGTATCTCTTATTCGCGGGGTTCTCCAGACAATGGACATTATGATACGGCAGAAGGAAGCCAATGTGATTTTTGAGGAAGAGTCTCCTGTTTATGTATGGGCAGATGAATTTAAGGTAGAAGAGGTTGTGACAAATTATGTGAGCAACGCGTTGAATCATCTGGAAGGAGAACGTCAGATTGAGCTGAAGCTTCAAATGGAAGGAGACAGAGTGAAGGTGTCTGTCTTTAATACAGGAAGCCCTATTCCGGAGGAAGATCTTCCGAATCTCTGGAGCAAGTTCTATAAGGTGGATAAGGCAAGGACAAGAGAATATGGCGGAAGCGGTATCGGTCTTTCCATCGTAAGGGCGATCATGGAGGGAATGGATCAGAAATTCGGAGTACAGAATTATGAAAACGGAGTAGAATTCTGGTTCACTCTTGACAGAAAATAACATTTTATGGTAAGAAAAGCAGGCAGAAGTGAAGAAAGTTCTTTGCAACTGTCTGTTTTTGCGTTATACTGTAACAATGGAATTATGAAAAATGGCGTAATATGCGCCGGACAAAGAGGTGAATCACATGGCTCCCATTTCAGGAGACTGGCTGGAAGCTCTGAAAGATGAGTTTCATAAGCCGTATTATGCAAAATTATATAAAACGGTAAACGAAGAATACAGAACAAGAAAAATTTTTCCACCGCCGGACGAGATGTTTAATGCTTTTCACTTTACTCCGCTTCATGAGGTAAAAGTAGTGATTCTCGGGCAGGATCCCTATCATAATGACGGACAGGCGCATGGCCTTTGCTTTTCAGTGAAAAAAGGCGTGGAAACACCGCCTTCTCTTGTCAATATTTATCAGGAGCTTCACGATGATTGCGGCTGCTATATTCCAAATAACGGGTATCTTGAAAAATGGGCGCGTCAGGGTGTTCTGCTTTTAAATACGGTGCTGACAGTTCGGGCACATCAGGCAAATTCTCACAGAGGAATCGGCTGGGAGCAGTTTACGGACGCTGCCATTCAGATATTAAATGAACAGGACAGGCCCATCGTGTTTCTTCTGTGGGGAAGACCGGCTCAGATGAAGCATTCCATGCTGAATAATCCAAAGCATCTTGTTCTGGAAGCTCCCCACCCAAGTCCGCTTTCTGCGTACAGAGGATTTTTCGGATGCAGACATTTCAGCCAGACAAACACCTTCTTAGAGGAACATGGCATTGCACCGATTGACTGGCAGATTGAAAACATTTAAAAGAGGAAACGGATTGTAATGAGTAAAAAAAATGATAACACACTTGTAAAAAATGCCTCGTTTCTTATGATGGCGGCGCTGATTTCCAAAATTATCGGAATGCTTTACAAAAGCCCCCTTTCCACTACTCTTGGAAGTCAGAGCTTTGCGCTTTTCCAGTATGCACAGAATGCGTATTTCATTCTTCTTATGATTGCGTCCTTCAGCATTCCCCAGGCAGTGTCCAAAATCATGGCGGAAAAGATTGCATTTAAAAGGTACAGAGATGCCCAGAAGGTATTTTACTGTGCCCTTCTTTATGCTGTGATCGCAGGCGGTATTGTGGCTCTTTTCTGTCTTTTCGGAGCTTCCATTATGGTTCCGGA
Organism: Eubacteriales bacterium; assembly: GCA_030527365.1. Lineage (GTDB taxonomy): Bacteria > Bacillota > Clostridia > Lachnospirales > Lachnospiraceae > Blautia_A. The sequence continues at coordinate 3,835 of JAUNAX010000049.1, forward strand.
TAAAATGGCAGGGGCAAGGCTGGCTCTTCAGATGCTTGCACCAACGATTTTTCTGTCCGGAATACTGGGCGTGTTCCGCGGATATTTTCAGGCATACAGAAACATGATGCCAACCTCCCTGTCTCAGATCATAGAGCAGATTTTTGTGGCAGTTTTTGCCCTTCTCATGTCTTCTCTTATGATTTCTGCCCACAGTGGAAAGGGAGAGGAAGTGATCCAGAGCTGGGGCGCGGCAGGAGCAACAATGGGAACGGGAGCCGGAGTTCTGGCAGCCCTTCTTTTTATGGTTTTTGTGTATGTGATTAACAGAAAGACTATTCGAAAGAAGATAAAGAGAGATCGTGTATCTGTAAATGAAGAAACCTCCCAGGTAATGAAAACGATTATCCTGATTGTGATGCCGATTATTTTCAGCGCATTTATTTACAATGTAAATGGATATATCAACAGTTATATGTACACAGATATTCTGGGAAAAAGAGGAATGGATGAGACGGTACTTCAGACGCTTTATGCAGAGTACGGATATTTTATGACGCTCATCAATATTCCGCTGACACTTGCAAGTACAGCGCCGACCTCCATGATACCGGAGGTTTCCGCTCATTATGCAATGCACGACAGAAAAGGCGCAAATGAAAAAATTGACAGGGCAACCTGGATCAGTATGATTATTTCCATTCCAGCAGCAGTGGGACTTGCCGTTCTTTCCGGACCTGTTACAAGGCTGATATTTGGAGAGACAAACGGAGTGGCAGCGCAGCTTCTTATCATCGGAGGAATCACAATTATCTTAAACGGAAACTCCAATATTTCCAACGGTGTTTTACAGGGAATCGGAAAACCGAATATTCCTATGATCCACGCAGCTATCGCTCTCGGAGCGGACGTGATCGTTATGGCGCTCCTTCTGCTTCTGACAGATCTTGGAGTATATGCGATTGTGCTTTCTATGGTAGTTTATGCAGTTGTGATGTGTCTCTTAAATGAGAGGGCAATGAAGAAATATATGAAGCATAAAAATCCCTGGAAGAAAGCGTATTTATATCCGCTGATCGCGTCTATTCCCATGGGACTTGTTGCAGGCGGTGTGTACTACGGACTTTACTTCCTTGTGCCGTCTAATTTCTTATGTCTCTGTGTCTCCGTCGTTCTGGCAGTAATCGTATATTTTGTAGTATATCTTTTTGTGAGCAAGCCTTCAAAAGAAGAGCTGACTATGCTTCCGGGAGGAAGAATCCTTTACCGCGTAGCAGGAAAAATGAATTTGATATAGAAAATGAAAACACAGTCTGAGAAGCAATGAACTGCTTGCAGACTGTGTTTTTTTTCTGCGATTTCAAATCTGTTTTTATGAAAAACTGCGCTGAGAATTTTTACATTCTCCTGTGGAATTTCTCTCTATAAGCTGGGCGTGGAGCAGAATGGTTCCGATAGAAACATTGTTTAAAAGGCTGCTTATGGCATAATACCCGCATTTTCCAAGCTCGGTTCTGTCCTGGCGGATCGTAGTAAGTGGCGGGGAAGTATAGGCACACATGGGAAGATCGTCAAATCCTATGATGCTTAAATCTCTGGGAATGTGGTATCCAAGCTGCTGACACTGGATCATAGCTGCGTTGGCAATAAGATCGTGGCTGCAGATCACAGCAGTCATTCCCATTTTTAAAAGTCTGGATAAATGTTTTTCCACGCATTGGGTAATATAATAAGAAGCGCCTGCCCAGTCGGCTTCTGCGGGCAGACCGTTTAGCTTCATGGCATGAAAAAAGGCTTTATGACGTACCTGCATAATATGAGAGCCGAGTGCGCTGCTTAAATAGCCGATTTTTTTATGCCCCTGTTTTTTTAAGCAGGAAACTGCCAGTTCCATTCCTTCATTATTGTCGATTCCGATGGAGGAAATAAAAGGATTTGCAGGAATGTAGTTGTCATACAGAACAGCGGGGGTATGGCTTGTCTCAAAATCCTTCATCCACGGGTCGTTTAAGGAAAAACCAAGAACAAGCGCGCCCACATAATCGTTTTGGAGCATAAAAACATCGTAAGGTGTTTTTTTCTGGAATGGAACAGTCATGGGAACTACTTCCACTGTAAAGCCGGCAGGCTCTGCCATCTGGCGGAAACCGATGATAAAGTCATATCCAAAATGGTGCGGTTCTTCGTATTCCATATTTTCTATGAGAATGCAAAGCTTTGGCGCAGTGCCTTTCTGCCTGCGGAGTTTTGTGTAACCCATTTCTACGGCAGTGTCGAGAATGGTTTTTCGTAATGTTTCGCTAATGTCCGGGGCATTATTGATTGCTTTTGAGACAGTTCCTTTTGAAACCCCAAGTTTATCAGCAATATCCTGTATTGTTGCCATAATGATTGCCTTTCTTTCTCTGTAAAAAAATCAAGATAAATTTTATTTATTATAGCAAATCTAATCAAAAAAATCAATTCTTTTCGATTGTTTAGTTTCGGAAAACAAGAAAAATGAAAGCAAACATGTAAAAAGTGCACAAAAAGAATACATAAAAACTGTAGAAAACGGAGAAAGTAATCTGAGATATTGACGTTTTTTTGAAAGTGCGGTATATTACAAATAACGAAACAAAACGAAACAATCAGGAGGAAAAAAGATGAGAAAGCGTGCAGCGGCATTGTGTATGACGGCGGTGCTTGCAGTGACAGGGCTTGCAGGCTGCGGCGGAGAAACAGATGGAGATAAGGAAAGCGTCCGTCTGATGGTATGGTCCCCGTCAGAAGACCAGTCAAAAGACAGCGGAGAATGGCTTCAGAATACGTGTGAGGATTTTGCAAAGATTCACCCGGAATGGGATATTACTTTTGTATATGGAGTTGCAGATGAGGCGACGGCTGCCACGCAGGTGGCGCAGGATCCGGAAGCAAGTGCAGACGTATTTATGTATGCAAACGATACACTGACAACTATGACAGATGCAAATGCACTTGCAAAGTTCGGTGGGAAATACAGAGAAGAAATTGAAGCTACAAACTCAGAAGAGGTTCTGGCATCTCTTGTAAAAGAGGAAAATCTGTACGGTGTTCCATTTACGACAAATACCTGGTTTATGTATTACGATAAGAGCGTTTTTTCAGAGGAAGATATTAAAAATCTGGATACTATGTTAGAAAAGGGAAGTATTGCGTTTCCGTTTACAAACTCCTGGTATCTCCCGGCATTTTATATTGGGAATGGCTGTACACTTTTCGGAGACGGAACACAGGAAGATAAGGGTGTAGATTTTGGAGGAGAAAATGCAGTGGAGGTTACGGAATATCTTGTTGACCTTGCTGCGAATCCAAATTTTAAAATTGATGCGGACGGTTCCGGACTTGCAGGGCTTCGTGACGGAAGCATTTCTGCTATTTTCTCAGGGTCATGGGATGCGAATGCCGTTTCAGAAGCTCTGGGAGAAAACATGGGCGTGGCAGCGCTTCCAACATATACCTTAAATGGAGAAGAAAAACAGATGATGTCCTATGCAGGCTCAAAAGCAATCGGTGTGAATCCTTACAGTAAAAATATGGTTCCTGCTGTGGAGCTTGCCGTGTACCTTGGTTCAGCAGAAGCACAGCTTTCCCATTATAAGCTGAGAAATGTGATTCCGTGTAATACAGAGCTTTTAAAGGAGGCAGAGATTGCAGAAGATCCGCTTGTTATGGCTCAGAACGATACCTTTAATTATACGTCCATTCTTCAGCCTTTTGTGGCAAAAATGAACAACTGCTGGATTCCTGTAGAAAATATGGGTAAGGGAATCCGCAATAAGAGTGTGACGCATGACAACGCAAAAGAGCAGACAGAATCGATGAATGAAGCAATGAACAGTGATGGAATCTGATGAGGTGAAAGAAGATGAAAGAGAAAGAAACCTGTATTGCCGCCATAAAAAACGGCGGAATTGAGACGAAGCTTTCCATGTTTTTGATGGGATTTGGAAATATTGTGCATAAACAGAAAATAAAAGGTCTTCTGTTTATGGCAGCGGAAATCGCATACATTGTATTCATGCTTGTAAACGGCATTCATTTTATCAGTATGCTTGGCTCTCTTGGAAGCGTACCTCAGAAAGAAGTGTGGGACGAGGCGCAGCAGGTATACCTTTATACACGGGGCGACCAGTCTGTACTGATCCTGCTTTACGGCGTGGCAACGGTTCTTCTGTCCCTTCTCATGGTGTGGGGCTGGAGAGGCGCTTTAAAAAGTGCGTATAAAGCAGAATGTCTTGATAAAAGCGGTCATCATGTAAATACCTTTGCAGAAGACGTAAAGTCTCTTCTGAACGAGAACCTTCACAGACTTCTCATGACGCCGCCAATGCTCTTTATTTTCGGACTTACCATTTTGCCACTTATTTTCATGATCTGTATGGCTTTTACAAATTACAGCAAGATTGGCAACCATCTAATGCTTTTTGACTGGGTAGGTCTGGAAAACTTTAAGGCGCTGTTTGATTCCAACAGCATTCTGGGAAGTACCTTCTGGTCTGTTCTCGGCTGGACTCTTGTGTGGGCGTTTTTTGCAACTTTTACAAACTATATTTTCGGTATGATTCTCTCTCTTGTAATTAACAGAAAAGAGACAAGAGCAAAAGGTTTCTGGAGATTTTGTTTTGTTCTCTCCTGTGCAGTACCGATGTTTGTTTCTCTTCTTATTATGAGAACTATGCTTCAGCCAAACGGTGCGGTAAACGTACTTCTTCGAAACCTTGGCATTATTGCACAGGACGCAAGTCTTCCGTTTTTTACAGACCCTACCTGGGCAAGAGTGACAGTGATTGTGATTAATATCTGGGTTGGTGTTCCGTATACCCTTCTTCAGCTTACCGGTGTGCTGCAGAATATTCCGGCGGAGCTTTATGAGGCCGCCAAGGTGGATGGTGCAAACGCCATTCAAAGGTTTTTTAAGATTACGCTTCCATATATGTTATATGTGACAACACCGTATCTTATTGTAACTTTTACCGGAAATGTAAATAACTTTAATATTATTTATCTGTTATCAGGAGGAGATCCGGTAACAGATCTGGCTTCCACAGCGGGAAAAACAGATTTGCTTGTAACATGGCTGTATAAACTGACGGTAGATAAACAGTATTATAATATCGGAGCCGTGATAGGAATTCTTACATTTATTATCCTGGCAGCTGGGGCGCTGCTCACATACAGAAACAGTAAATCTTATAAGGAAGGAGAGTTTTAAACATGGGAATCAAATCCGCAAAAAAGAAAAGGTTTATCACAAATACAGCAGTACACATTTCTCTTGGAATTTTGGCGGCAGTGTGGGTATTCCCGATTTTATGGGTCATTCTTACAAGCTTCCGTGCAGAGAAGGGTTCTTATGTATCCACTTTCTTCCCGAGAGAATACACGCTTGACAATTATATCCGGCTTTTTACAGATACTTCTATTTTGAATTTCCCGAAGATGTTTGTAAATACGCTGATTATTGCTGTTTGTTCCTGTATTCTGGCAACCTTTTATACACTGGCAGTTTCCTATTGTCTTTCAAGACTGAAATTTCGTCTTCGTAAACCGTACATGAATATGGCAATGATCCTGGGACTGTTTCCAAGTTTCATGTCCATGATTGCTGTTTACTTTATTTTAAAGGCTCTGGGGCTTACAGAGGGAAATCTGATCCGTGTGGCGCTGATTCTCTGCTATTCGGGCGGTGCAGGTCTTGGATTCCAGATTGCAAAGGGATTTTTTGATACTATTCCCGTTGCAGTGGACGAGGCAGCTATTCTGGACGGATGTACAAGATGGCAGATTTTTACAAAGATCACGCTGCCGTTAAGTAAACCGATCATCGTATATACAGTGCTGACTGCATTTATGGCTCCGTGGCTTGATTTTATTTTTGCAAAGGTTATCTGCCGTGCAAACTCTGACCAGTATACTGTTGCAATCGGTCTCTGGAAGATGTTGGAAAAAGAATATATTGACAGCTGGTATACAAGCTTTGCAGCAGGTGCAGTGTTGATTTCCATTCCGATCGCCATTCTCTTCCTTTGTATGCAGAGATACTATGTAGACGGTGTTTCCGGTGCAGTGAAGGGCTGATAATTGGGAAGGAGCAGTTATGTTAAAGAGACAGGAATTAAAGAGAATTTATAACACCTGGGAATTTAAAGAAAACTATATAAATACAGAAAGAAAACAGGGGGCTGTATGCACAGAGGAAGGGACGTCCTTCCTCCTGTGGAGCCCTCTTTCTGAAAACGCAGAGATTCGTTTTTATAAGGAAGGAGAAGGTGGAGCTCCGTTTTTTCAGACAACGATGAAAAAAGAAGATAAGGGAATGTGGTCTTACGCAACAGAAGAAAATCTTCATGGCGTTTATTATGATTTTCGTACGGCGACAGAGGGTGAGGAAGCTGTTTTCGGAGATCCTTATGCAAAAGCCTGCGGGGTAAATGGAAAAAGAAGTATGGTTGTCGATTTAAAAGAGACGGATCCAAAAGGCTGGAAAGAAGACAAAAGACCGGAAAAACAGGAAGAGACCGTGATTTATGAACTTCATGTAAAAGAATTTTCCTGGGATGAGGCAGGGGGATTTTCAAAAGAAAACAGAGGAAAATACCTGGCTTTTACAGAGGAACATACAACTCTTAATAACGATGGTGTGCATTTTACAGGGCTTGATTATATGAAAAAGCTTGGCATTACCCATGTGCAGATTATGCCGGCTTATGATTATGGCTCTGTAGATGAGACAAATGACGAAGAGTTTAACTGGGGATACGACCCGGTAAATTACAATGTGCCGGAAGGCTCCTATGCTTCCGATCCATATCATGGAGAGGTGCGTATTCGTGAATTTAAGGAAATGGTACAGTCTCTTCATAAAAATGGATTCCGCGTGATTATGGACGTGGTATACAATCATATGTACGCTCTGGATTCCAATTTGAACAAGGCAGTTCCCTGGTATTATTTCCGTACTTACGAAAACGGGGAAATTTCAAACGGTTCTGCCTGTGGAAATGACGTGGCAAGCGAGCGGGAGATGTGCGGGCAGTATATTCTGGATTCAATTCTTTACTGGGTGGAGGAATATCATATTGATGGTTTCCGTTTTGATTTGATGGGGCTTCTTGATACAGAGCTTATGAACCGTATTCGAAAAGCGCTTGATGAAAAATACGGAAGAGGAGAGATTCTTCTTTTCGGAGAACCGTGGGCAGCTGATGATACTGCGTCTGAGGGGGAGGCTGTGATGGCTCTTAAAAAGAACGCAGCTCATCTTGATAAATATGTGGGTATGTTCTGCGATGATACAAGAGATGCTGTTAAGGGGCATGTGTTTGAGGGAGAAATTCCGGGCTTTGTAAACGGGGCAGAAAACATGGAAGAAAAAATCCTGAACAGTGTAAAGGCGTGGTGTATGAAAGAGACAGGAATCAAAGCGCCTTCTCAGGTGATCACGTATGTTTCTGCCCATGATAACTGGACACTCTGGGATAAGCTGGCGATCACAACGCCGGATGAAGAGCGGAGAATGATGGAAAATAAGCTGGCAGCAGCCATTTATATGACATGTCAGGGACATCTCTTTTTCCTTTCCGGAGAAGAGTTTGCAAGGACAAAGAACGGACAGGAAAATACATTTCAAAGTCCCATTTCTTTAAATCGTCTGGACTGGAACAGGGCGTATGAATACGAAGAGCTTCGCACGTTTTATGAAGGTCTGATCGCTCTTCGAAAGCAGCTTCCCGGACTTTGTGACAAGTCGGAGACGGCAGGAAAGAGAATTTACGGTTACTGGAAGAAACCGGGAATCGTGGGATTTTTCGTGGAAAATAAAAGAGAAGGAGAACAGACTCCCTGGGAAACTCTGTATATTATTTATAACGCCACAGAAGAGTATGTGGAAACCGCTCTTCCGAAGGGAAAATGGGAAGTTCTTCTTGAAAAAGAAGACAGTTTCTCATGGAAAAAACAGAAAAAAGCAGAGAGAGCCACAGCTGCGCCGTTAAGCGCGCTTGTGCTTGGACGAAGAGGAAATATATGAAATGGATTTACGGAAAACAGGACTGGAATACATTAAAACGCGGTCTTGAAAATAATTATCTTTTGACAAACGGTCTTGGAGGATTTTCTGCTCTTACTGTGACAGGAGCAGTCTCAAGAAATGACCACAGTGTTTTTATGGCGTGTGTAAAAGCGCCGAATCACCGTTATAATATAGTGCACCGTATTTCTGAGCATTTGCTTCTTGGTCAGGAGGAAAAAATTCTTTCCACCCAGGAATTTGCAGACGGAGATACAGAAGATGGGTATCGTTATCTTTCTTCTTTTGTGTATGAAGATACGCCGCGCTGGAGGTATCAGGTAAATGGGGTCTGCATTTCAAAAGAAATTGCCATGAAGTATGGAGAAAATACAGTCGCGATTTCCTATATTATTGAAAACAGGGGGAAATGTGAGGCGGTATTTAAGGTGACTCCGTTTTTCCAGTTTGTAAAAAAGGGAGAGGATATGAAGGCTTCTCAGATCCTGGAAAAAGAAAGAAACAGGATTTCATCTGAGGGAATGACGCTTTTCTTTGAGACAAACGGGAAGGTCACAGATATAGAAGAAAAAGAAGAGGTTTATTTTTATTCTTATGATGTGTGTGACGGAAGAAGAGAGACAGGTCATGCAAAAGCAAACCATATGATTTCCGTTTCTGCAAATCCGGGGGAAAAAGTAAAACTAAAGCTTGTGTATTCTATGGAACAAAAATATCTGACAGAAGAGAAATGTCAGGATGCAGAAGAAATCATAAAAGAATATAAAGACAGGAGACAGTCTCTTGTAAAAACCGCAGACCTTTCTATGGCGATGGCGCAGGAGCTTGTAAAAAGCGCAGATCAGTTTGTTTCCAGAAGAGAGTCTACAAATGGAAGAACCATTCTTGCAGGTTATCCGTTTTTTGAGGACTGGGGAAGGGACACCATGATCGCGCTTCCGGGAGTCTGTATTTCCACGGGACAATATGATACGGCAAAGGAAATTTTAAGGACTTTTGCTTTAAATGAAAAGAAAGGATTAATGCCCAATCTCTTTCCGGAAGGGGGAAATGAGCCTCTTTATAATACGGTAGACGCGGCGCTTCTTTTTATTAACTGCGTGTATCTTTATTATGAAAAAACAGAGGACCTTGATTTTGTAAGAGAAATGTACCCTGTGATGGAGCGTATTATAAAAGGATACAAAGAGGGAACAGATTTCGGAATCCATATGGATACAGACGGACTGATCCAGGCTGGTGAAGGGCTCTGGCAGGTAACGTGGATGGATGTGCGTGTAGGAGAAATCCTTCCCACTCCGAGACATGGAAAGCCTGTGGAAATCAATGCCTACTGGTATAATGCCCTTTGTATTATGGAAGAATTTACACAGATTTTAAACCAGGACTGGAAGGAAGCCGGATTAAAAGAACAGGTAAAAAAATCCTTTCTTCAGAAGTTCTGGCTGGAAAAAAGAAGCTGCTTAAAAGATCTGGTATCCGGTACAACAGCAGATGAACAGGTTCGATGCAATCAGATATGGGCAGTCTCTATGCCATTTACCATGTTGACAAAAGAGCAGGAAAAAGCAGTTGTGGAAACAGTGTTTGAGAAGCTTTACACCCCTTATGGTCTTCGGACTCTGGAAATGAAGGATAAAGAATTTCATCCGCTTTATCAGGGGCAGATGGAAGAAAGAGATATGGCGTATCATCAGGGAACAGTGTGGACATTCCCGCTGGGAGCGTATTATCTTGCATATCTGAAAGTAAATGATTACAATAAAGAGGCAAAAGAAGTTGTAAAAGAACAGCTTGAGGTCATGGAAAGCGCCATGAGAGAAGGCTGTATCGGGCAGCTTCCGGAAATTTATGACGGAGAAAATCCCACAAGATCAAAGGGCTGCTTTGCTCAGGCATGGAGTGTGGGAGAAATTTTAAGAGTATATGAAGCCGTTGAAACATACGGAGATAAGGAGTAGAAATATGGAAAAATTATTAGAACAGATTTTACAGGAAAAATACGGAAAGAATATAAAAGAAGCGTCTGACGAACAGATATATACAGCCCTTCTCATGCTCACAAAAGAGAAAATGCAGGGAATGAAAAGAAACGAAGGAAAGAAAAAGCTTTACTATATTTCCGCAGAGTTTTTAATTGGAAAGCTTCTTTCCAACAATCTCATTAACCTTGGACTTTTTGAAGAGACAAAAGAAGTTCTTGCAAAGAACGGACATGACATCACAGCCATTGAAGAGATGGAAAATGAGCCGTCTCTCGGAAACGGAGGTCTTGGACGTCTTGCAGCCTGCTTCCTGGATTCCATTGCCACACTTGGCTTAAATGGAGACGGCGTGGGGCTCAATTACCATGACGGTTTGTTTCTCCAGAAGTTTAAGGACAACAAGCAAAGTGAGGAAAAAAATCCGTGGATTACAGATAACAGCTGGCTGACAAAAACAGACGTAAGTTTTTCAGTTCCGTTTAAGGATTTTACCCTGCAGTCTGTATTATATGACATTGATGTGCCAGGATATAAAAACGGCTGCAACCGCCTGCATCTTTTTGATGTGGACACAGTGGACGAGGGAATTATCAGAGACGGAATCCAGTTTGATAAAAAGGATATTGCGAAAAACCTGACTCTTTTCCTTTATCCGGACGACAGCGATGAGGCAGGACAGCTTCTCCGTATTTATCAGCAGTATTTCATGGTAAGCAACGCAGCACAGCTTATTTTAAGAGAGGCGGAGGAGAGGGGCGCAAACCTGTATCAGCTCTACGATTATGTGACGATTCAGATCAACGACACACATCCGACAATGGTAATTCCTGAGCTGATCCGCCTTCTTATGGAAAAAGGCTTTAATATGGATACTGCTATTGACGTAGTGAGAAAAACATGCGCGTACACAAACCACACTATTCTTGCAGAGGCTCTGGAAAAATGGCCGGTTTCTTATCTGGAGCAGGTGGTTCCGCACCTTCTTCCCATTATCCGTGAACTGGACAGTCGTGTAAGAAGAGATTTCCATGACGAGCGCGTATACATTATTGATAAGATGGACCGCGTACACATGGCACACATTGACATTCACTTTGGATATGCGGTAAACGGTGTAGCTGCCCTTCATACAGAGATTTTGAAAGAATCTGAATTAAAACCATTTTATGATATTTATCCGGAGAAATTTAATAATAAGACAAACGGCATTACCTTTAGAAGATGGCTGCTTCACTGTAATCAGGAGTTAAGCGCGTATATTGAAGACCTGATCGGAGACGGCTTTAAGGAAAATGCGATGGAATTGGAGAAGCTTCTTGCATATAAAGAAGACGAAACCGTGTTAAAACGTTTGATGGAGATTAAACACCATGCAAAAGAACATTTAAGAGATTATCTGAAAGAGACACAGGATGTGGAAATTGATGCAGACTCTGTATTTGATATTCAGATCAAGCGTCTTCATGAGTATAAGAGACAGCAG
>JAUNAX010000050.1 GCA_030527365.1 Eubacteriales bacterium
CACTTAGAACAATCAGAACAGAGGGAGATTCTGTACTTACAAAAAAATGCAGACCAGTGGAGGAGATGACACCGCGCCTTAAAGAACTTGTGGAGGATATGCTGGATACCATGTATGAAAATAACGGCGTAGGTCTTGCTGCTCCTCAGGTTGGAATTTTAAAAAGAATCGTTGTCATTGATGTGGGAGACGGTCCGCTTGTTCTTATCAATCCGGAAATTATGGAGACTTCCGGAGAGCAGACTGGAGACGAAGGCTGTTTAAGCGTTCCGGGTATGTCAGGACAGGTGACACGTCCAAATTACGTGAAAGTAAAAGCGCTCACAGAGGATATGGAAGAAGTGGAGTATGAAGGAGAGGAGCTTCTTGCCCGTGCGTTCTGCCACGAAATCGACCATCTTGACGGAAAACTTTATACAGAGCTTGTGGAGGGCGAACTTCACAGAACAACTTATGATGAGGACGATTATGAATATTATGATGGAGAATAAAGGCTCCGGGAGGTGACAGATTATGAAAATTGTTTATATGGGAACGCCGGATTTCGCAGTTCTGCCTCTTCGTGCCATGAAGGAAGCAGGGTATGAGGTTGCAGCAGTTGTGACACAGCCGGATAAACCGAAAGGAAGAGGAAAGACCATGCTGCCAACTCCGGTAAAGGAGGAAGCAGTTGCCCTTGGAATTCCTGTGTATCAGCCGGTAAAGGTAAGAGAGCCGGAATTTCTGGAAACTTTGAAAGAAATCGGTCCGGATCTTATTGTAGTGGCAGCTTTCGGACAGATTATTCCAAAAACAATCCTGACGTTGCCGCGTTTTGGCTGTATCAATATTCATGCTTCTCTTCTTCCAAAGTACAGAGGGGCAGCGCCTATTCAACAGGCGGTGATCGACGGAGAAAAAGAATCCGGTGTTACGATCCAGAAGATGGGAGAGGGTCTTGATACAGGAGATATGATTTCAAAAGAAGTGGTGGTTCTTTCTCCGGAGGAAACAGGAGGAAGTCTTTTTGATAAATTATCAAAAGCAGGGGCAGACTTATTAGTAAAAACTCTGCCTTCCATTTTTGACGGAACTGCCGTATACGAAAAGCAGCCGGAAGAAAGTCCAACTCCATATGCTGCCATGATCACAAAGCAGATGGGGCTTCTTGATTTTACAAAAAGCGCAGAAGTGCTGGAACGTCTTGTCAGGGGCTTAAATCCCTGGCCGAGCGCTTATACATTTTTAAATGGAAAAACCTTAAAAGTGTGGAAAAGCAGCGTAGGAGAGGAAAAAGGCAATGCTCTTCCGGGAACTGTGGTGAAAACGGACAGACACGGAATTTACGTTGCCTGTTGCGATAAGACGCTGATCCTTGAGGAAGTTCAGCTTGAGGGCAAAAAAAGAATGGATGCAGATGCTTTTTTGAGGGGGTATCCTGTGGAAGCAGGAACGAAATTCTCAGATAAAAAGGAGTGACTGTAAATGTACGGATATTATTGGAGATTTGACCCTACGTATTTACTGATTATTATAGGAATGCTTTTGTCTCTGGCAGCTTCGGCAAAGCTGAAAAGCACCTTTGCGACTTACAGAGGGAGAAGAAGCGCTTCCGGGCTTACCGGCGCAGAGGCGGCAAGAAGGATTTTAAATGCGGCAGGGATTACAGATGTACAGATTGTTCCGGTCCGGGGAAGCCTTACGGACCACTATGATCCGAGAAGTAAAACCGTTCGCCTTTCAGAAGATATATACGGACAGACTTCTCTGGCAGCAGTGGGAGTGGCGGCTCATGAGTGCGGCCATGCCATTCAGCACCATATTGATTATGCGCCGCTCAGTATTCGTTCCGCGCTTGTGCCGGTGGCAAACTTTGGCTCTACGCTTTCCTGGCCGTTGTTTTTTGCAGGACTGATTTTTTCCATTCAGCCCTTGCTTACCCTGGGGATCGTACTGTTTTCTTTTGCTGTTCTTTTTCAGCTTGTGACTCTGCCGGTGGAGTTTAACGCTTCCTCAAGAGCCCTCCATATGCTGGAGAGTACGGGGATTTTAAGCAGAGATGAAAACAGCGGCGCCCGCAAGGTGCTTCGCGCGGCTGCTCTTACGTATGTGGCTGCTCTTGCATCATCTATATTACAGCTTTTAAGATTGATTATTCTTGCCGGAGGAAGAAGAAGTGACGATTAGTGGAGTCAATACCAGGGAGTTGATCCTGGAAATTTTATTGCAGATTGAAGAGGAGGGGGAGCACAGCCACATTGCCATACGCAATGCCCTTTCCAAATACCAGTTCCTTCCCAAGAAGGAGCGGGCGTTTATTACAAGAGTTTGTGAGGGTACTCTGGAATACAGGATTCAGATTGACTACATTCTGGATTCTTTTTCCAAGGTAACCGTAGATAAAATGAAACCGGCAATCCGGGAAATTTTGAGAAGCGCTGTGTATCAGCTTAAATTTATGGACAGTGTTCCGGACAGCGCTGTGTGTAACGAGGCGGTAAAGCTTGCACAGAGAAAGGGTTTTTATAATTTAAAGCCTTTTGTAAATGGTGTTCTCCGTACCGTCATAAGAGAGATGGGAAATCTGAAATATCCGGAAAAAGAGGAAGATATAGTTTCGTATCTTTCTGTGAAATATTCCATGCCCAAGCCTCTTGTAATTCGGTGGCTCAATGATTATGGCGAGGAGACAACAGAAAAAATGCTGGCTGATTTCCTTACAGAAAAACCGCTGACTGTGAGATGCCGCACATATAAGTACGCTTCGGAAGAAGTGAAAAAAAGCCTGGAAAACCAGGGAGTGACAGTAGAGCCGGCGCCTTATCTTCCTTATGCGTTTCAGATAAGCAATTTTAACCATATTCTCACATTGGACGCTTTTATAAAGGGACAGATTCAGGTACAGGACGTAAGCTCCATGCTTGTAGCGGAAATTGCAGCTCCGAAAAAGGGAGACTATGTCATTGACCTCTGTGCGGCGCCGGGAGGAAAAAGCCTCCATATGGGTGATAAAATGGAAGGTTACGGCGTGGTAGATGCCAGAGACGTAAGCGATTATAAAGTGGGTCTTATTGAGGAAAATATTCAGAGAACAGAGACCATTAACGTACAGGCAAAGGTTCAGGATGCTACAGTTTTTGATGTGGAATCTGAGTGTAAGGCAGATATTGTTCTGGCAGATGTTCCCTGTTCCGGTTACGGAGTAATTGGAAAGAAGCCGGAAATCAAGTATCGCGTCACTGCACAGAAGCAGGAGGAAATCGTAATTCTTCAGAGAACCATATTAAGCCGCGCGGCTGAATATGTAAAATCAAGAGGAACGCTGATTTTCAGCACCTGTACTATAGCAAAAGAGGAAAATGAAGAAAACATGATGTGGTTTTTAAAGAATTATCCGTTTAAACTGGAAAGTCTGGATCCGTATCTTCCGGAAGAGCTGCATTCAGAAACAACAGCTCTCGGATACCTTCAGCTTCTTCCGGGAGTACATAAGACAGATGGTTTCTTCATTGCAAAATTCAGAAGGAAATAAATATATGACAGACATAAAGTCCATGAACAAAAAGGAACTGGCAGAGCTTATGGAAAGCCTGGGAGAAAAGCCGTTTCGGGCAAAGCAGATTTACAGCTGGCTTCATGAGCATCTTGCCGTATCTTATGAAGAGATGACAAATCTTTCAGCGGGTCTGAAAAAGAAGCTGTCGGCGTATCCGATCACAGCGCTTCGTATTGTAGACGTGCAGATTTCCAAACTGGACGGAACAAGAAAGTATCTGTTTCAGCTTGCAGATGGAAATGTAATAGAAAGTGTGCTGATGCGTTATAAGCATGGAAATTCCGTATGTATTTCCTCACAGGTAGGCTGCCGTATGGGCTGCCGGTTCTGTGCATCTACAATCGGAGGTCTTACAAGATGCCTTACACCGTCAGAGATGCTGGATCAGATTTATAGCATACAGAAGGATACCGGGGAGCGAGTTTCCAATGTGGTAGTTATGGGAACTGGAGAGCCCCTCGATAATTATGACAATCTTCTTCGGTTTATTCATATTCTGACAGAGGAGGGCGGGCTTCATATCAGCCAGAGAAACCTTACGGTTTCCACCTGCGGACTTGTTCCGGAAATGCTTCGGCTGGCAGAAGAAAAGCTTCAGATTACGCTGGCTCTTTCCCTTCACGCGCCAAATGATGAGAAGAGGCAGGAATTGATGCCTATTGCAAGAAAATACAAAATGGAAGAAGTGTTAAATGCCTGCAGGATATACTTTGAAAAAACAGGCAGAAGAATTACGTTTGAATATAGTCTTGTGGCAGGAGTAAATGACAGCGAAGAAAATGCAAGGGAGCTTTCGGGAAGGATTAAGGACATAAACTGCCATGTAAATCTGATTCCTGTAAACCCTGTAAAAGAGCGCTCTTTCCAGCGTCCTACAAGGGAGGCGGCGGAGAATTTCAAAATAAAACTTGAAAAATGCGGAATAAATGTTACTATTAGAAGGGAAATGGGCAGCGATATTGACGGTGCCTGTGGGCAACTGAGAAAAAGCTATATGGAAAAAACAGAAAGCGAGAAGTGACATGAGGGTATATTCAGCTACCGATGTGGGACAGAAGCGGAAGATGAATCAGGACTATGTGTTTGCATCAGAAGATGCAGTAGGCAATCTTCCGAATCTGTTCGTTGTCGCAGATGGCATGGGCGGTCACAATGCAGGTGATTTTGCATCTTCCCATGCTGTGGAGATACTGGTGGACGAGATTCGTAAGGATGCAGATTATAATCCTGTAAAAGTCATACGGCATGCCATTGAAACTGCAAATACGGAAATTATAGAACAGGCACAGAAAGATGAAGGCCTCAGAGGAATGGGAACTACTATGGTAGTGTCTACAATAGTGGGACAGTACGCCTATGTGGCAAACGTAGGAGACAGCCGTCTCTATGTTGTGCAGGGACAGATCCAGCAGATTACAAAAGATCACTCACTTGTTCAGGAAATGGTAAGACTTGGTGAAATCAGCCCGGAGGAGGCAAGAAACCACAGGGATAAAAATATCATTACAAGAGCACTGGGTGCAGAAAAGACAGTAGATATTGACTTTTTTGATTTGAAACTGGAAGCCGGAGATACTATTTTAATGTGTTCCGATGGTCTGAGCAATATGGTGGAAGACAGAAAACTGGAAGAAATTATATTGGGTTCAGAGATGGAACTGACAGAGAAGGGAAAGACTCTCATAAGAGAGGCGAACCTTAATGGCGGAAAAGACAATATTGCAATTATATTGATAGAACCATTCACGAACGAGGTGGAGAAATGTTAAAGTCGGGTATGATTATAGCAGAACGCTATGAAATATTAGGAAAAATCGGAA
The DNA here is from genome assembly GCA_030527365.1 of Eubacteriales bacterium. Taxonomy (GTDB): domain Bacteria; phylum Bacillota; class Clostridia; order Lachnospirales; family Lachnospiraceae; genus Blautia_A. The sequence continues at coordinate 5,356 of JAUNAX010000050.1, forward strand.
CGGGAGGCATGGCGGACGTTTATAAGGCGAAAGACCATAAGCTGAATCGTTTTGTTGCAGTTAAAGTTTTGAAAGCAGAGTTTCGGGAGGATACAACCTTTATCCGAAAATTCAGAAGTGAGGCGCAGGCAGCGGCCGGTCTTACACATCCCAATATTGTAAATGTATTTGATGTAGGTGATGATGAAGGGCTTTATTATATTGTAATGGAGCTGATTGAAGGCATTACTCTGAAGGATTATATTTCCAAAAAAGGAAAGCTTTCCGTAAAAGAAGCAACCAGTATTGCCATTCAGGTATCTATGGGGCTGGAAACAGCCCACAGCCACGGAATTGTACATCGTGACGTAAAGCCTCAGAATATTATTATTTCAACAGATGGAAAAGTTAAGGTAACAGATTTTGGAATTGCAAGAGCTGCATCCTCAAACACCATAAGCTCCAATGTGATGGGCTCTGTACACTACAGCTCTCCGGAGCAGGTGCGTGGCGGATACAGCGATGAAAAGAGCGATATTTATTCTCTTGGAATCACGCTGTATGAGATGGTAACAGGAAAGGTTCCCTTTGACGGAGATACCACGGTTGCCATTGCAATCAAACATCTTCAGGAGGAGATGGTTCCTCCAAGCGTATACACACCGGAGCTGCCGTACAGTCTGGAACAGATTATTTACAAATGTACACAGAAAAGTGTGGATCGCAGATACAACAAAATGGAAGATGTAATCGCAGATCTGAAGCATTCACTCATCGATCCGCAGGGAGATTTTGTAAAGCTGACCTCTGTGGACAATGATGCAAAAACAGTCATCATTTCAGACGAGGAGCTTGGAACCATCAAGCATACACCGAAGCAGAAATTACGGGCAGAGGTGGAAGAACTGGAAAAAGAAGTTTATGCGGATGATTTTGAAGATGGCGACGAGGAAGAGGAAGAAGAGTACCGCCGCAAAAAAGAAAGACGGGAAAGACAGAAGCGCAGAAAGAAAAGAGGACCGGGCAGAGGCGTTACAATCGCAGCACTGATTCTGGGCGCGGTTCTTCTTATTGGTATCGTTGTTGTTGTTATTAAATCAACAGGTCTGCTGGAGAAAAAAGAACCGGCAGCAGATGGACAACAGCAGATGCAGGAAGAAAACAGCGACAAGATGGTGGAAGTGCCGGACCTTACAGGAAAAACAGAGGCAGAGGCAAAAGAGCTTGCAAACAGCCTCCATATTGGTGTGCAGATGATCGGAGAGGAAGCGTCTAATCAGGAAAAAGGAAGAATTTCTTCTCAGGATATTCCGGCAGGAACTGAGGTTCAGGAATATTCCACTCTGAAATATTATATCAGTAAGGGCGCGCAGGAAGTTACCATTCCGGATATTAACGGAAAGACGGGAATCGAAGCACAGAAGCTTCTTGAAGATCTGGGACTGCAGGTGGAAATTCAGAAAGAGTACAGCGATTTAGATGAAGAGGGATACATTCTTGTAGATCCGGGATATGCGTATTCTGTTTCACCGGAGTCGGGTGCAACAGCAAAATCAGGAGATAAAGTAACACTTGTGATCAGCCGTGGTCTTGATTACGGGGAAGGTGTGGAAGTGGAAATTCCGGGTGTAGTGGGAATGACAGAAGATGATGCAATTACCGCACTTGGAAAATTCCTGTTAATTGATATACAACAGCAGCAAAGTGCAGATGTGGCAGCAGGCGGAGTAATCTCCCAGACACCGGAGCCGGGTTCTTACGGCGATCCGGATACGACAAGCATTACACTTATTGTAAGCAGCGGAAACCAGCCTCCTTCTGATACAAAAACCACCACAGGTGCTCAGGGAGCAACAGGGGCTTCTGACGGTACACAGACAACGGCAGATTCTGCTCAGACCTCTCAGGTTACAGATGAAGCGGTGCAGCAGGCAACTGCAGCAGGAGAAGTATGGAAGTGCACACAGGGCTTAAATACACCAGATGGCTACAATGGCGGTCCTGCACGTCTGGAGCTGATTCAGTATGTGGGCGGAGTACCTAAAGCGTCTGTTATTTCAGAGGGAACACCGCTTCAGTTCCCGTATCAGCTTGATATTACAGGTGTGCCCGGAGTGGCAGAAGGAACCTTATATCTTTCTGAGGAAGTGCAGGGAAGCTACCAGAATATTGGAGAATATTCCATTACTTTTGAGAAAGCAGAGTAACTCATGAGAGGAAAAATCATCAAGGGAATTGCCGGATTTTACTATGTTTATGCAGAAGACGGACAGGTTTACGAGTGTAAGGCAAAGGGGATTTTTCGAAAGGATAATCAAAAACCTCTTGTAGGAGATAATGTGGAGATTTCCATTCTGGACGAAAAAGAGAAAGAGGGAAGTGTAACAGCAATTCTTCCCAGGAGAAATTCTCTGATACGTCCTGCAGTTGCAAATGTAGACCAGGCGTTTGTCATATTTGCTATGGAAAATCCAAAACCAAACTATATGCTCCTTGACCGGTTTCTCATTATGATGGAGCAGCAGGGAATTCCGGCAGTTGTGTGTTTTAATAAAAAAGATCTGGGAACAGAGGAAGAACTTGACTTTCTTTACAGAACGTATACACAGTGCGGCTACAGGGTAATCCTTTCCAGTGCCCTTAACGGGGAGGGGATTTCAGAAATCCATGAAATTCTGCGGGGAAAAACAACTGCAGTTGCAGGCCCTTCAGGGGTTGGAAAATCTTCTCTTACCAATTCTCTTCAGGAAGAGATACGGATGGAAACAGGAGAAATCAGTAAAAAGCTGAAGCGCGGCAAACATACGACGCGACATTCTCAGGTGATTCCGGTAGGAGAAGATACCTTCCTTGTAGATACGCCCGGTTTTTCATCTTTATATCTTACAGATATGGAAGAACAGGAACTGAAAAATTACTTTCCGGAGTTTCGGGAATATGAAGAAGAGTGCCGCTTTCAGGGGTGTCGCCATATTCATGAGCCTGGCTGTGCAGTCAGGGAAGCTCTGGAAGCAGATAAGATCAGCAGGCTTCGGTATGAAGATTACCTGGCTCTGCATCAGGAATTAAAAGAGAAAAGGAGATACTGACTTATGTATCAGCTGTGCCCTTCAATTTTATCAGCGGATTTTAACCGGCTGGGAGAGCAGATAAAAATTTTGGAAAACGAGGGAGTGAAAATCCTTCATATAGACGTAATGGACGGAGATTTTGTGCCGAGCATTTCCTTTGGAATGCCTGTGATCAAATCTATCCGTAAAGAATCAAAAATGTTTTTTGATGTGCACCTTATGGTAACAGAACCGGAACGATATATTCGTGACTTTGTAGAGTGCGGAGCAGATTCTATTACCGTTCATGCAGAGGCGTGTGAGGATCTGGACCGTACTATAGAACTGATACGGGCGGCGGGCGTAAAAGTCGGAGTGTCCATTAAGCCGGCTACTCCGGTCAATGATATAAGCCATCTTCTTGATGAGGTGGACATGGTTCTTGTGATGACAGTGCAGCCAGGTTTCGGCGGTCAGAAGTATCTGGAAGAGTGCACAGAGAAGATTCAGGAGCTTCGTGAGCTGATTGATGCAGAAGGTCTTGATACGCAGATTCAGGTAGACGGAGGAATTAATGAGGAGACACTTTCTACAGTTATGGAAGCAGGTGCAAATCTGATTGTAGCAGGTTCTTATGCTTTCCGGGAGAATCTGGCAGAAAGCGTTCAGGGTATTCAGAAAAAAATAGAAGAAATAAGCAAAACAATTTCATGAGGAACATTATGATTGATACGATCGTCGTAAGCGGGGGCAATATCCAGGAAGATTTTGCCCTCGATTTTTTAAAGAAAACAGAGAAAGAACAGGGAAAAATGCCGTATCTGATAGCGGCAGACAGGGGACTTGAATTTTTCCTTCATACGGGGCTTAGCCCGGATATGGCAGTAGGAGATTTTGACAGTCTTTCAGAAGAGGGAGAAGAGTTTTTAAAAAGCCTGGAGAACACAGAAATCTGCCGCCTGAGACCGGAAAAAGACGACTCGGATACTCAATCCGCAGTATGCCGTGCCGCAGAGAAAGGCGGGAAAAATATGGTCCTCTTCGGTTGCCTTGGAAGGCGCCTCGACCATACCTTTGCAAATCTGGGACTCCTTGTTTGGGGAAAGAAGAAGGGGATTCGTATTTCTATCTATGACAGATGCAATTATATTACGTTAATAGAAAGCGGTACGGTTCTGAAAAAGGCAGAGCAGTTTGGAAAATATGTATCCTTTTTTTCGCTGGGAGGAGATATTCCGGGACTTACGCTCAGAGGATTCAAATATCCTCTGAACCGTCATTACCTCACAGTTTCCGACTGCGGTCTTACTGTGAGCAATGAGATTGTGGAGGAAGAGGCGAGAGTGACGTTTGACAGCGGAAATCTTGTGATGATCATGTCGAGGGATTGAAAAGAAGAAACCTGTATGGTATACTTTATATCTGCATGAGGCAGATAAATTATGCGAAAAAATAACGGAAAATACAATAAGGAGATGTAAATATATATGAAATTAGGTATCGTAGGCTTACCAAATGTTGGAAAAAGCACACTGTTTAATTCTCTGACAAAGGCAGGAGCAGAATCAGCAAACTACCCATTCTGTACTATTGACCCGAACGTGGGCGTGGTAACAGTTCCGGACGAGCGGCTGAATCTTCTGGGGGATTTTTACAAGTCAAAGAAGGTAACGCCGGCAGTGATCGAGTTTGTGGATATTGCAGGACTTGTAAAGGGGGCGTCAAAGGGAGAGGGTCTTGGAAACCAGTTCCTTGCTAACATTCGTGAAGTAGACGCTATTGTCCATGTTGTGCGTTGTTTTGAGGATGGAAATGTGGTTCATGTAGACGGAAGCATCGATCCTCTTCGTGACATTGAAACCATTAATCTGGAGCTGATTTTCTCAGACCTGGAAATCCTGGAGAGAAGAATTGCAAAGGTGACAAAGACAGCACGCATGGATAAAGAAGCTGCAAAAGAGCTGGACTTCCTCCAGAAAGTAAAGAAACATCTCGAAGACGGCAAAATGGCAATCACTATGGAGCTTGATAACGAAGATGAAGAAGGCTTTATGGGAACATACAACCTTCTTACATGGAAGCCGGTAATTTATGCTGCAAATGTGGCAGAGGACGATCTGGCAGATGATGGTGAGAATAATACTTATGTACAGGCAGTGCGTGAATATGCAAAAGAGCAGAACAGCGAAATTTTTGTCATCTGCGCGCAGATTGAGCAGGAAATTGCAGAGCTTGACGAGGACGAGAAAAAAATGTTCCTGGAAGATCTGGGACTTACAGAATCAGGTCTTGAGAAACTGGTAAAAGCAAGCTACCATCTTCTGGGGCTTATGAGCTTCCTGACAGCAGGAGAAGATGAGACAAGAGCCTGGACAATTAAAATCGGAACAAAAGCGCCTCAGGCAGCAGGAAAAATCCATACAGATTTTGAGAGAGGCTTTATTAAGGCAGAAGTTGTAAATTACCGTGACCTTCTGGACTGCGGTTCTTATGCAGGTGCCAGAGAAAAAGGTCTTGTGCGCATGGAAGGGAAAGAATACGTAGTACAGGATGGCGATGTGATTTTATTCCGTTTCAATGTATAACGTATACAAAGGTGTTTTATGAATATGTCAGTTCGTTTTCCCAATCTGGGACTGGAATTTGAATATGTGCCGGTATCTGTCCGGATTTTTGGATTTGAGATTACTTTTTTCGGGATTTTACTGGCAATCGGTATGCTTCTTGGAATGGCATTTGTGGTACTGGAAGCAAAACGGAAAAAGCAGGACGTCAATCTGTATCTGGGAATGATGATTTCCGGGCTTGCAGGTGGTTTTATAGGAGCAAGATTTTTCTACGTGCTGCTCTCTTGGAGTGTATACAAAACAGATATTATGAAGGTGTTCGATACAAGAAACGGTGGAATGGTCTTCTACGGAGGTCTTCTGGGAGGCGTTCTGGCAGCAGCTATTTTCTGCCACATAAAAAAGGCAGCATTTATGGAAATGGCAGATGTTGTAGTAAAAGGGCTTCTCATTGGACAGATTATAGGAAGGTGGGGGAATTTCTTCAACAGGGAATCTTTTGGGGAATACACAAGCAATGCGCTGACGATGCAGCTTCCTCTTTCTAATGTGCGAGCGGGAGAGGTTACACCCTGGATGAGAGAGAATCTTGTCACGATTGACAATGTTTCGTATATTCAGGCAACGCCGCTTTTCCTTTATGAGAGTATCTGGTGTCTTTTACTCCTTCTTCTCCTTTTTGTGTGGAACAGAAGAAAGCTGTTTGCAGGAGAAATCTTTATGCGGTATCTGGCAGGATATGGTTTCGGACGTTTCTTTATTGAGTGGATCCGGACAGACAAAATGTTCCTGCCAGGAACGGATATAGCGATCAATCAGGTGATTTCAGCCGGTCTGTTTCTGGTATTTACAGTAGTTGTGATCATAAAACGGATTATGGCGAAGAAGCGCGCTGCGCTGGAAAAACGCCGGAAAGCCCGTTTTTACGAAGAAGCACAGAAGGTCCGGGCTGAGAAGCTTTCCGTTGATGATCTTCTTCCTGAGGAAGTAACGCTGATGGAGAAGGAGAAGAGCAATTCCGGAGAAAAGGTTTCCGAAGAAACAGTCTCTGAAGGTGAAATCTCTAAAGATGAAAGCAGCGCAGACAGGGACAGGAGTGCAGAAGAAATACAAGAAGAAAACCCGGAAGAAAAAACAGAGAAAGAATAATAAAAAGTGCAGGCTTACAGGAAGGTATCTCGTAAGTTCTGCACTTTTTTCGTAAAAAGAAATAAAATTTTCTGTCAGAGATTATAATTTCAGCATACGGTATCCGACGCCAATATGAGTCTGGATATACTGGGGAGAGTGAGGAGCGCTTTCCAGTTTTTTGCGGAGGGTTGCCATAAAAACGCGGAGGGAGGCAATGTCATTTTCCCAGCTTGCGCCCCATATTTTCTGCGTAATGAAGGTGTGGGTGAGAACCTTTCCTACATTTCGGGAAAGCAGGCACAAAAGCTTATATTCAATGGGAGTAAGATGAAGTTCTCTCTCTCCAAGGTAGGTGCAGCCGGCTGCGTAATCAATGCGAAGATCTCCGTTTATAAAAACAGAATCCTCTGCACTTGCTTCACTTTTCATAACAGAAAGCCGGCGCTGTGTCACGCGGAGACGGGCGAGAAGCTCCTCCATAGAAAATGGTTTTGTAAGGTAATCGTCTGCGCCTGCGTCAAGGGCATCTACTTTGTCGGAATCTTCGCATTTTGCACTGATTATAATAATCGGCATATTGGACCAGGAGCGGATTTTCCGGATTACCTCCATGCCATCCATATCAGGGAGTCCCAGATCAAGAAGAACAATATCAGGATTATGGGAGGAAGCTTCTAAAATAGCACGCTCTCCGTTTGGTGCAGTGAGATAGCGGTAGTCGTGGGCTTTTAAGGCAGTTGTAATAAGGTTGCGGACAGGAGCGTCATCTTCCACAACAAGAATCGATGTTTTATTCATGAAATGTCATCTCCTTATGCAGTAGTATGACATCAGTATATCAAATATGGAAGCACTTGTGAATATCGTTGTTATTTCCAAGAACAAGCATAGTTTCTCCAGGAGCAATATATGTGTCGGAACTGATGTCGAGATTTAAGTGTCCATGTTTTTTCAACGCCATAATATTGATATTGTATTTGTTTCTTATGTCAAGATCTCCAATGGAACGTCCAATCCAGGATTCCGGTATGGAAACCTCGAATACGGAATACTCATCATCCAGTTCAATATAATCAAAAATATGGTCGCAGGTGTAGCGGATCGCTGCCCAGGAGGCAAGCTGTTTTTCCGGATATACGATTTCATCCGCGCCGTTTCGAAGAAGAAACTTTGCGTGTACGTCTCTTGCTGCTCTGGAAACAACCAGTTTGGCTCCAAGTTCCTTTAAAAGAGAAGTTGTCTCAAGAGAATTCTGGAAATTATCTCCGATGGTAACAAAGCATACATCAAAGTTGCGAATTCCAAGGGAGGAGAGAAACTCTTCATTTGTGCTGTTTCCAATCTGGGCATTTGTCACATAGGGAAGAACTTTGTCCACCCGGTCCTCACGAATATCAACAGCCATAATCTGATGTCCCATATCGGTTAATGTCATGGCAACGTGTCTTCCAAATCTGCCAAGTCCGATAATTAAAACTGATTTCATAATTATACTCCTTTTAACCTACTGTTATTTTTTCCTGCGGCAGCCTGGAAGCTGCATGGTGTTTATTTGAAATAGCGGCAAAAACAAGGGTAAGACCGCCAACTCTGCCGAAAAACATAAGACAGATCAATACAATTCTTGAAATAGCGCCAAGTCCCGGTGTAATGCCAAGTGTAAGCCCTACAGTACCGATGGCTGATGCGGCTTCAAACAGAGCAGGCAGAACGGGAAGTCCTTCTGCACAGCTTATAATCAGTCCTCCTGAGAGGAAAAGGACAAGGTACATAAGAAGAATGGTAGCCGCATAATGAATGGTGTGATCCGGAATCCTCCTGCGGAATAAATGTCCGTCTGGTTTCTGAGTAAATACTGCGAAGGCGGAGGCAAAAAGAACAGCGATCGTCGTTGTCTTTAATCCTCCGGCAGTGGAACCGGGGGAACCGCCTATAAGCATGAGCAAAATGGTGATTACCTGACCGGATTCTGTGAGAAGGCTCAGGTCTACAGTATTGAAACCGGCTGTTCTCGGTGTCACAGACTGGAAAAAAGAACGGACAGCTCTTTCTCCGCCTGACAGGTCGCCCCACACATCTCTTGAAAATTCCACAAAGAAAAAGTAAAGAGCAGGAAGGACGATCAGGATAGATGTAACCGTCAAAATTGTTTTGCTCTGCATTCTATATTTGTGAAGATGATGTTTGTGTACTTTTATATCCTCCCAGGTCAGGAAACCAATTCCTCCTGTTATAATAAGAAGCGCGATCACAAGATTGACGACAGGCTGATTTACATAAGAGGTAAGGGAAGAAAACTGCTCTTTTACGCCCATCAGGTCAAAGCCGGCATTGCAAAATGCGGATATGGAGTGGAATACAGAATACCACAGGGACTTTAATGGTCCGAATTCCTTTATAAAACAGGGAAAGAGGCATACGGCTCCTGCAAGCTCTACAAGAATCGTTGTACGGATAATAAAATTGGTGAGCCGCACAATTCCTCCCACCTGAGGAGCGGAAATTGCTTCCTGCATGGTGCTGCGCTGCATCAGTCCGATTTTTCGCCCGGAAAGACGGGCAAATGCCACAGCGATGGTAACGATCCCCATTCCGCCTATCTGGATCAGACAGAGAATGACAGCCTGTCCGAATCCTGACCAGTAAGTGGCAGTGTCATACACTACAAGGCCGGTTACGCATACTGCAGACGTAGCTGTGAAAAGCGTGTCAAGAAAAGGCGTAACCCGTCCCTCTCTGGAAGCAATGGGAAGCATAAGAAGGAGGCTTCCGCAGAGAATAGCCAGAAAAAATCCCAGAATAATAATCCGGGACGAGGAAAAGCGCATTTTTTTACGGAAAAATTTTTTTGGAGGTTTTATTTGTGTTGTCATTGTTATATTTTTCCTTTATCTTTACATTATCTTTATTTCATAACGTCTATATACTATAGCCTATTCAGTATTAATTACGCATAAATAAGTAAGTTAAGAGTATTAAGACCGCATAAAGATTTGAAGAGAGAAGAACAGGCTTGAGAAAAGAAAAATTTTTTTAAAAAGAAAAAAACTTGGATTTCCCCTTGTAATTTCCTCATGGATAGTTTAGAATAAGCACATAAGTGGTAGAAAGTGGAGAATAGTGGTGGCAAATGGAGACCCGGTGGTGTCATATATCATTTCCGCCTGTAAGAAAATGTGAAGGGGAGAATCACATT
>JAUNAX010000051.1:0-2728 GCA_030527365.1 Eubacteriales bacterium
AAAAATCTTTCCCGTTTTGATGGTATGTACGAAAAAGCATGGCTCAGTAAAATAGCTGTGCGAAAATGTCTGGATTATTTAAAAGCAGCCGGACGGCGTACCATTCCCACAGAAGACACATATTTTGCACAGATTGCAGATAACGGTTCCTCCCCGGAAGAAACCTGTCTTCTTACAGCATCTGACAAAGAAGTGGAAAATCTCTGTATGAGTCTGAAAAGCCCTTATCGGGAGGTTGCAGCCGCTCATTTCTGCCAGGAACTTTCCGTAGCAGAGATTGCACAGCAAAAGGGCAAAAATCCCAAAACCATTCAGACACAACTTTACCGGGCAAAGGCTATGTTGAAAAAAATGCTGGAAAGGAGTGATTAGATGCACATAACCGGACAAGAAAAAGAAAATTTCCAAAACGGATCTATGACAACAGATGAAACAATTATGTTTCTGGAGCATCTGAGTAACTGCGATTTCTGTCTGAATGAATTTATATCGGAAAAAGAACAGCCCGCCACCGTATCCGCTCCTGCTTATCTGCAGGAACAGATTCTGAGAAAAGCAGCGTCTCCTGAAGTTCAGGCGCAAAAAGCTGTAAAACGCACTTCGTACCGTATGCAGATGTTTTACTGCAGTCTCCGCGCTGCTACCGGAGTGATTGTGGCTCTCTTCCTTCTCTTCACTCTCGGTTCAGTAGATTTCGCATCTCTGAACCCTCCTCAGAATGTATATACCGAATCAAGAGAAGCCCCCCCTTCCAGGCGCCGCGGAAGCATTCTTTCCGATTTTTCCAGAAAGATCCACAAGGGACTGACAGACGGCACAGAACAGGTTACCGATTATCTCAATGATATTTTTAACTAAAATCTTATAGAATGGAGGCAATTATTATGCAAAAAAAGAAAAAAGGACTATGGCTTTTCATTTCCTCGCTGATTCCGGGAGCAGGGGAAATGTATATGGGCTTCAAAAAACAGGGAATCAGCATTATGCTTCTCTTTTTTACCCTGTTTGCCCTCGGTATGTTTACAGGACTTGACTTTGTCATCTGGTTCACACCTATCGTCTGGTTTTACAGCTTTTACAATGTGCACAACCTGAAATCTCTTCCTGACGAAGAATTCTATTCCATTGAGGATTCTTATATACTTCATCTCGATGAGTTTACAGGTGATATTACCGGACTTCTCAAAAAACATCACACAGTTGCAGCAGGACTTCTGATCCTTTTTGGAATCAGCATTCTCTGGAGAGGCATTTCCGACATATTTTACTGGTTTCTTCCGGAACCGCTTGGAAGCATCATAAACAATCTCGGCTACAGTCTTCCCCAGATCATCATTGGAGCCTTCATTCTGATTGCAGGTATTTATCTTCTGAATAGTAAAAGACAGTCTTTCAACCACTACGAAGATTCTTATACTCAGGAAGAACATTACTGGGAACCTTACCGTCCGTATCAACAGCAGGAATCAACGCCGTATGCTCCTTCCCGACCAGAAGCTCCCGCAAAAACTTATGCTCCACAGGAAACGGAAAAAACAACTCCGGCATCTGCTCCAGAAACACCTCAGAAAACTCCAATGCCTGAGACCTCTCCTGGGGAAGAGTCTGCTGCGTCTGCTCCGGAAAATGCCGAAGAATATCCGCCTTATCCTGACACCCCTTCTGAAAAATAATAAATATCAGACAATCCCTGGTACAATATCATAATAGAAATCCAAATAAAACAGAACCGCTCCGCCTACTGAAAGATCTCAGCCGGCGGAGCGATTCTGTTTTACGATATTATATTTTATCTTATCTCATTTTTCCTTTACCCGGAGACGTGCCATTGCACGGGCAAGAGCCATCTGATTCACATGATATTCCTGTATACTCTGCTTCTGGCGAAGCTGCTCTTCTGCCCTTTCCTTTGCCTCTCTTGCACGGTGGGCGTCAATCTCATCAGGTCTTTCTGCACTGAGACAGAAAATTCTGGCACGGTTATTGATCATCTCCACAAAACCATTGCTTACAGCCAGAATATGCTCCGTTCCATTATCCTCCTGAAAGCGCAGCTCTCCCGGAACAATAGCAGCTACCATATTTTCGTGCTGTGCCAGAAATGCCTGTTCTCCATCAACTGCCGGAATGGTAAGGCTCTTTGCTCTCCCGGAAAACGCCAGCTTGTTGCTGGCATAAACCTGAAGGCTAAATGTATCCAACATAAGGCTTTCCCTCCTTACTGCTCTCCGTTCATAGTTCTGGCTTTTTCTATTACATCTTCAATCGTTCCTACATTAAAGAAGGCATTTTCCGGATACTCGTCCATCTCACCTTCCACGATTGCCTTAAATCCACGGATTGTCTCTTTTAACGGCACATATTTACCCTGGATTCCTGTAAAGTTCTCTGCCACATGGAATGGCTGAGAAAGGAATTTCTGCACTTTACGGGCACGGTAAACTGTATTTTTATCCTCATCTGAAAGCTCTTCCATTCCCAGAATCGCAATAATATCCTGAAGCTCTTTATACTTCTGAAGAACCTCCTGTACCTTTCGGGCAACCTCATAATGCTCTTCTCCCACAATATCTGCCTCCAGAATACGTGATGTGGATTCCAGAGGATCCACTGCCGGATAAATACCCTGTTCCACGATTTTACGGGAAAGAACAGTCGTTGCGTCCAGATGCGCGAATGTGGTCGCAGGAGCCGGGTCAGTCAAATCATCTGCCGGAACATAAACTGC
>JAUNAX010000051.1:2828-15027 GCA_030527365.1 Eubacteriales bacterium
CGAATGTGGTCGCAGGAGCCGGGTCAGTCAAATCATCTGCCGGAACATAAACTGCCTGCACAGAAGTTACAGAACCTTCTTTTGTGGAAGCAATTCTCTCCTGAAGCTCGCCTACCTCTGTTGCAAGTGTCGGCTGATAGCCAACCGCAGAAGGCATACGTCCCAAAAGCGCCGAAACCTCAGAACCAGCCTGCACAAAACGGAAAATATTGTCAATAAAGAGAAGTACGTCTCTGTGTTCTCTGTCACGGAAATATTCCGCCATAGTAAGACCCGTTTCCGCTACGCGCATACGTGATCCCGGCGGCTCGTTCATCTGTCCAAACACCAAAGCTGTTTTTTCCAGAACGCCCGATTCTTTCATCTCAGACCAAAGATCGTTTCCTTCACGGGAACGCTCTCCCACACCTGTGAAAATTGAATATCCGCCATGCTCTGTGGCAATATTCTGGATAAGCTCCTGGATAAGAACTGTTTTTCCCACACCTGCACCGCCGAACAGACCGATTTTTCCACCTTTTGCATAAGGTGCAAGAAGGTCAATTACTTTAATTCCTGTTTCCAGGATTTCCACTGCCGGACGCTGATGTTCAAAATCCGGTGGATCTCTGTGAATACACCAGTGTTCCTCCCCTTCCAGAGAAGGTCCTTCGTCAACTGTATCACCGAGAACATTAAAAAGACGTCCCAGGGTTTTCTCTCCAACAGGAACTTTTATTCCGCTTCCTGTCGCAATAACTTCTCTGTCTCTCTGCAGCCCCTCGCTGGCATTTAACATAATACAGCGTACAATGTTGTTTCCCATATGCTGAGAAACCTCCATTACGCATCTTTTTCCATTATTTTCTACTTCCAGGGCATCCTTAATATCAGGAAGCTCTCCTTTTTCAAAAACAACATCTACAACAGGTCCCATGACCTGTACAATTTTACCTTTGTTCATCTTTGTCACTTCCTTTTTTGGGCTTTTGCACCACTGATAACCTCTGTGATTTCCTGAGTAATGGCAGCCTGACGTGCTCTGTTATACTGAATAGACAGCTCCCGAAGCATGGTTTTCGCACTGTCTGTAGAAGACTGCATTGCCATCATTCGCGCGTTGTTTTCACTTGCATACGCCTCTACAAGGCATCCATATATAACACCTGTCAGATAATTTGGTATCATCGTATCAAGAAGAACCTCCGCAGAGGGAGACAGCTTGATTTCCTCCTGATAAATATCCGAAAACATCTGATGCGGCTGGAAGCTTGCTTTCTGAAGCGGAAGAAGCTGCATATCCTCTACCTCCATAGTTGCCGCGTTCTGCATCTGTGTATAAATAATATGTACCTCATCCAGCTCCCTGTCCAGAAATGCCCGGACAATTTCATCTGAAATCAGCCTTGCTCTGTGCATGGTAGGTTTTTGTATAGTATAGAGGAAGCTTCCGTCCATATCTACATTTTTTTTGCTGAAGTACTGGCGTCCCACAACACCGAGGACATAAAGCTTATAATGTCCCTCGCCGCTCATCATGGCTTCTGTCATTTTCTGAACATTATGATTGTAAGCGCCTGCCATTCCCTTATCGCCTGTAACTACGATACAACCGATTTTTCTCTCTTCCTTCGGAACAAGGTGACGGACACTGAAAAACGGATGCTCAATGTCCGGAACATGGCGCAGGATCCTGGAAATCGCAGCCTGCATATTGTAGAAATATGGTTCTGTCTCCTCAAGAACCTTTTTTGCTTTTTTCATCTTGGAAGAAGAAATCATATACATGGCATTTGTTATCTTCATAGTATCCTGGATACTTTTCATACGATTCTGTATTTCTTTTGTATTTGCCATATTCACACCTACCTGTTTTTATCTCTGAATTCTTCTGCCGCCTTTACAATTTTTTCTGCAAGCTCATCAGAGAGGACCTTTTTCTCCTCAATCTCTCTTCCGATTTCCGGATATACATGGTCAAAATACTCAAGCATCTCTCTCTGATATTTTTTAAGCTGCTTTTTCTCCACATCAATCATTGTTCTGTTTGAAGCGGCACAGAGAGTGATTACCTGTTCATGGAGACTTAACGGACTGCACAACGGCTGTTTCAAAAGCTCCATCAGACAGCTTCCGTATTTTAACTGCTGTGTTGTCGCCTCGTCCAGATCAGAACTGAACTGTGTGAAAATTTCCATCTCTCTGTACTGCGCCAGATCGATTCGAATGCTTCCCGCTGCTTTTTTCATTGCTTTTGTCTGGGCAGCGCCACCCACTCGCGATACGGAAAGCCCCACATTGACTGCCGGACGCATTCCGGAGCAGAAAAGATCTGTCTCAAGGAAAATCTGTCCGTCTGTAATGGAAATTACATTTGTGGGAATATAGGCAGATACATCTCCTGCCTGTGTCTCTATAATAGGAAGGGCTGTAATGGAACCGCCTCCCGCTTTCTCACTTAAACGGCTGGAACGCTCCAGCAATCTGGAATGAAGATAGAAAACATCTCCCGGATATGCTTCACGCCCTGGTGAACGCTCCAGAAGAAGAGAAAGAGCACGGTATGCCACAGCATGTTTACTCAGATCATCATATACGATTAGCACATCTTTGCCTTTGTACATAAAGTATTCTGCAAGAGCTGTTCCCGCATATGGAACAATATACTGTAAAGGCGCACAGTCACTTGCTGTTGAAGTAAATACAGTTGTGTATTCCAGCGCACCGCTTTTTTCCAGAGTAGAAACAATTTTTGCAACTGTAGATGCTTTCTGACCGATTGCCACATAAATACAGATTACATCTTTTCCCTTCTGATTTAAGATTGTATCAATAGCGATTGAGGTTTTACCTGTCTGTCTGTCACCAATGATCAGCTCTCTCTGTCCTCTTCCAATAGGAAACATGGAGTCAATGGAAAGGATACCAGTCTCAAGGGGAACACTGACCGATTTTCTGTCAATGATTCCAGGCGCCGGATTTTCCACCGGGCGGTATTCCTCTGCTTTGATCTCTCCTTTTCCATCTACAGGCGCACCGAGTGCATTTACAATTCTTCCGATAAATGCCTCTCCAACAGGAACACCCGCCTGCTTCTGTGTTCTCGATACTTTTGTTCCTTCACGGATTCCCGTATCTTTTCCAAAAAGAATGCAGCCCATGCTGTTGGAACGAATATCCTGTACCATTCCCTTCAGACCATTCTCAAAAGTAACAACCTCTCCGTACATAGCATGATCAATGCCATATACTGTCGCAATCCCATCTCCCACGGAGATGACTGTGCCCACTTCCTGGTCTTTGCTGATTTCATCGTAGTTTTCTATTTCTTCCTTTAAGATTGAAATAATCTCATCTGGATTTACTGCACTCAAACTTTTCACCTCCGGGTTAATTTCTGTTTCAGATTCCGGTATCTTCCCAGGAGACTCCAGTCAAATTCTCTGCCTCCTGCCTGTAAAACAAAACCGCCAATCAGTTCTTTCTTTTCTATGAGAACAAGCTGCACCTCATCGGCGGAAAATTCTCCGGCGAGAAATTTTCGGATTCCTGCCTTTTGTTCCTCTCCCGGCTCTGTCACATAATACAGCACTGCTTTCAGAATGTTTTTCTTCTTCAGGCTGTAACTTTTATAAGCTTCTATAATTTCTTCTATTTTATCTATTTTGTGGTGTCTGCACACCACCTTTAAAAAGTTCTGTATTTCCCCGGGAAAAATCCGGCTGATTACGCGTTCCTTTTGAGAAAAGGCAACAACCGGATTTTCAAGAAGCTCTTTTACCTTCGGAACACTTTTAAAGATTTCCTTCGTATCCCTCACTGCTTCTTCGGAAATACCAAGCTCATATAATACTTCTGCGTAATTATTGGTCGTTTCTGTCATGGGATTCACCTGCTTCTTTTATAAACTGGTCATACAGGAGCAAATCCTGTTCTCTTCCGCTTTTTTCTCCCATGATTTTTGCAGCTGCATTCATGGCAAGCTCTGCAACCCTGCCTTCCATCTCTCTCATGGCATTATCCTGCTCCGCCTGAATATCCGCTCTTGCTTTCTCAAGAATTGCATCTGCTTCTTTTCCGGCATTTTTTACAATCTGTTCCGCCTGCTGCTTTGCCTCTCCTTTTGCCGCGTCCACAATACGGAAAGATTCCTCTTTTGCAGATTTAAGAGAAGCTTCGTACTGATTTTTTATTGTCTCTGCAGCTTCTTCCTTTTCTCTGGCGCTTGCAAACTGCTGATCGATCATGGCTTTTCTCTGTTCCATTACATTGAGAATCGGACCAAAGAGAAATTTTTTCATTAGGAGATAAAAAACAACCAGGTTTAAAATTACAAAGACAAGGTTAATATTTATTTCAATCACCTGGTCCACCCGCCTTTCTTCTGTCTGTATTCTTTATCCCAGCATAATGATGATTAAAAGGCCGATTACGAAACCGTAAATAGCAGTTGCCTCTGCAAGAGCACATCCAAGAAGAAGTGTTTTGCTGATCTTGCTCTCTGCCTCAGGCTGTCTTGCAATAGCTTCTACTGCTTTTGATGTTGCGATACCAATACCGATTCCTGCTCCAATACCTGTTAAAACTGCAATAGCTGCTCCGATTGCGATTAAACTTGTCATAACTTTTATCCTCCTGATCTGTAAAATAAATTTTGGAAATAAATCTTCTTTTGTCTTACTCTATGGCTTCCTTCACAAAGAGAGAAGTCAGAAA
Source organism: Eubacteriales bacterium (assembly GCA_030527365.1). GTDB lineage: Bacteria > Bacillota > Clostridia > Lachnospirales > Lachnospiraceae > Blautia_A. Next base: position 7,524 of record JAUNAX010000051.1, read on the forward strand.
TACAAATACGTACGCCTGTATAAATCCATCAAAAATATCAAAATACAGACTGAACGGAACCGGCAGAAACGCCGGACATATGAACTCCAGTAATTTCATAACAACAAAGCTTCCCAGGACATTACCAAAAAGACGCATACAAAGTGATGTAGGACGAATGGCAATCTCAAGGATATTAATAGGAAGCATAACAGGCGTAGGCTCTGCAAAGCTTTTTAAGAAGCCCTTTCCCCCCTTTTTATGAAATCCTGCATATTCAATGAGTGCGATACTCATAAGCGCCAGAGCAATGGTCACATTCAAATCCTTCGTCGGAGGTGTAAAACCAAATATACCAGCGATATTTGCAACTCCTATGTAAATCACAACAGACATTAGATAAGGGACGTAACGCTTCCCTTCCTCTCCGAGAATGCCTTCAAAGAAATCCTGGAGAAAACCGACACCGGCTTCCAGGAGGAGCTGTTTTTTACCGGGATTTTCCACGCTTAAATTCCTTACAAGAAAAATGGAAAGCACCACCAGAATCGCCATGATAATCCATGTAACTACCACAGATTCTGAAACTGGTATACCTCCGAAAAGCGGAATAGTAAAAACCGTTTTGCACTGAAGCTCTTCCATTAATGTTTCCGATAAATTACCCGTTTGTCTTCCTCCTTTCGCATAAATAGCCTTTACAGTTGTTTGCGCAACACCTAAATTAGCTTTTTTTATTTTACTCTGCGAACTGAGAAAGTCAATACTTGTTTTAACAAATATGCACAAAAACAGCATCGTGTTTTTGTGCATATTGTATAGGTTTCTTTATTTTTCTTGCATTTTAAGAGAGACTTCCCCGTAAGAAAGTGCTCGTTTTTCCCCATTTTTTTCCCGTATCAGAAGCCTTCCGTCACTACATATTTTTTCCGCGTAAGCTTCCCGTATTTTATTTTCTTCACAAATCAGAATTTTGTTTCCCGGAATAAAATTCCGCTCAATATAAATTTCCGAAATCTCATTCCTCTCTGCCTCTTCCATAAGGCAATTCACAATTTCTCCTATGAGAAGATTTTTGTCCACCTTTCCGGCTTCTTCCTTCCCGGAGTAAAGTCCTCCGACTATCCCCAGAAGTTCCTTCGGAAGCGTTTCTTTTTCCACATAAAGGTTCAAACCTATCCCCACAACTGCAAATTCAATATCTCCGCTCTCAAAATCCGTCACTGCTTCCGTGAGAATACCGCACACCTTTTTTCCCTGAAAATAAAGGTCATTTACCCATTTTATCTCAAGGGAAATCCCGCATATTTTTTCTACTGCCCTGTACACAGCCACTGCTGCAGAGGTTGTGAGCACTAAGCTGTCTGAGAGCTTCCCCTCCGGCCTTAGGATTACACTCATATAAAGCCCGCTTTTTTCCGGAGAATAAAAATACCTGCCTCTTCTTCCTCTTCCTGCACTCTGGCTGTTGGCAACTACAAGACTGCCGGCAGGAGCATTCTCTTCCAGAGCTGCCCTTTTCGCCTCCTGATTGGTGGAAGACACTTCCCGGCAAACCCGGACAGAACCGGTTTTATTTTTCAGATGCAGCCGGATTGCCTCCTGCGAAAGCAGATTCGATCCAGGGCAAAGTGTATATCCCCTGTTCGAACCGGCTTCAATAGAGTAGCCTTCTTCTCTTAAAGATTTTACTGCTTTCCACACGGCCGCTCTTGTACAGCCTAACTCCTCCGCCAGCGCTTCTCCGGAAAGAACCTGCCCCTTTTTTCTTTCCAAAATTTCCAAAATCCTTGATTTTACCGTCATCTGTTATAATTTCCCAACGCTTTCCTCAAAAACTTTTTATACTCTGTAAGGACATTTTCCGGTCCCACAATTTTTATTCCTGTTCCCGCACCTGCAAGCCAGCCAAAAAACTCTCGGTCTGCCGGAACCTTCACACATACCGTAAAGGATTTTTCTCCTGTCTTCGTAACGACAAGCTCTTCTCCGAAGGTATCTACTGCTTTCCCAAGAAGACGGTTTTCAAATTCCAGATATATTTCTTCTTCCTTTCCGCAAAAAACGCCCCCGAACGCTGCTGCTGCAAAATCAGCCACGTCAACATTCGAAAAAAAGTCATGCCCCGAACGCTTCTTCTCGGGCTCTATCATCACATCGCGCATTTTGTCAAAACGATAGTTTTTTACAACCCCGCTCTTTCCATCTATGGCAATCAGGTAATAATATTCGTCTCTGTGAAGAATTCCCCATGGACTTAACGTAAGGCGTTCTCCTTTTCTTTTCAATTTCCTGTCCTCTGTCAAAATCCATTCATAGTAGAGGAAGCTTATCTCGCAGTCCTCATCCATTGAACGGTAAACTGTATTCATACTCTGATAAAGATTATCTCTTCCCCTGGCATCTGACGCCATTACCTGCCGCCTTATCTCTTCCTCCTTATAAGCACTTGTAAGCTTTCCTATTTTCGCAATGAGTGCTTCCCTTCTTCTTTTCGTAATAATCCCGGAAGACTGTACCATATCCATAAGAATTCTTATCTCCTCCGGATAAAACTCTCTGCTTCTCAGGCAGCAGAGAGGTTCTTCACCTTCCGAAACCTCTATATCAAGGCCGTATTCCCGAAGAATTCCCAGATCTTTCTTTAAAGTCTCCTCCTCTTCCGTAATTCCCAGCTCTTTTAAATATGCTGACATAGTGCGAAGTCCTGCCGGGTGTTCTTCGTCTGTTTTTCTCTGAAGCATCTGCGCCAGATATAAAAATTTCAGTTCCTGACGAAATCCATCTCCCATACTTTTCTATCTCCTGTCATTTATCTGTTAATATTGCTACTACTGCAAAATATAATACCACAAAAGCCAGAAGCAGAGCAATCACATCTACACTCCTGAAGTCAATATTCAGAATCATTCCTCCTGCTATCATAATTTCCACTGTTACCACAATTCCCATAATCACTGCCATAGATGGTGATAATTTCTCTTCTTTTTTCGACTTCCACATAAGCCTATCCCTTTCTCCAAACGTATTTTCCGAACTTATTTTCCAAACATATATTCTTTCTCTGTTGTGCTTATGATTATATCACTATTTTTACGAAATGGAAGAGTATTTTTCTATTTTCCGAACACTTATTTGTTTTTCGTCGAAACACACAAAAAAAGAAGCTGCAAAGCTTCTTTCTTGTATATTTTATTCAATTATCTCAAAACCCTCACGCAAGACCTGCAAATACAGAGGCTGCAATTACCGTAAGAAGACCTGCCACTGCAATGGCAAGGCTGCTCATAGCACCTTCCACCTCTCCAAGCTCCATTGCCTTCGCTGTTCCGATCGCATGAGCCGAGGTTCCAAGAGCAAGTCCTTTTGCCACAGGCTCCTCTATTTTTGCAATTTTATATACCATATCTGCAATCACATTTCCCAACACACCTGTAATAATAATCACAGCCACGGTAATGGTAACAATTCCTCCCAGTTCCTCGGAAACCCCCATTCCGATTGCCGTTGTAATAGATTTTGGCAGAAGCGTTACATACTCCTCATGGGAAAGTCCGAACACCTTTGCCAGAACAAGGACACTTACAAGGCTTGCCAGAACGCCGGAGAGGATTCCTGCTGCGATTGCTTTTATATTTTTTTTCAGAAGATGAAGCTGCTGATAAAGAGGCACTGCAAGACATACTGTCGCAGGAGTCAGAAGGTAGCTTATGTATTTTCCGCCTTCTTCGTAGCTTTCATAATCAACGCCCAGAACCATTAGCACACCCATGACACAAAAAATAGAAATCAGAAGCGGATTAAAAATGGCAAGCTTAAATTTCCGCTTCATAAGAAGGCCGATCTCATATGCCCCCAGACTTATAAACGCTCCGAAAAACACGGAGTTTTCAATAAATTCTATCATTTTTTCTCCCGCCTTCCTCTTCGTATCACAAACTGGGTCACATGGCCGGTTACGACCATGACGATCACAGTTGTAGCAACAGTAATGACGGCAACCGGAAACCATACAGGTTTTAAAGCGCCCCAGGCTGTCAAAAGTCCCACGCCTGCCGGAATGAACATAACCGGCATGATCTCAATTAAAAACTCCGCTGCTTCTTTTACCTGTTCCAGCTTCAGAACACCGGATATTAAAGCCCCAAGCATAAGCACAAGCCCGTAAACGCTCGCAGGCACAGGAAGAGGGAGAAGCGCATGAAGCACCTCTCCCAGTGTAGATAACAGCAGAATAATTCCAAACTGTCTTACATATTTCACTTGAATGCCTCCTGTATTATTTTTTCGTATTCGTCTGCCTCCTCAAGAGACGCTCTTCGCACCCGCTTCATTTTTGTCACTCCCGGATACTGCCCAGGCATGGAATACGTCATTTTTCCATCTCCGTAAATTTTTACCACGTCACCGATTTCCAGTACATCCCCCTCTACAAGAACGCCCTTTTTATTATAAATTCCTTCCTCCGGAATTTCCGCGGTAAAAATCGTTTTTGTCTCTGTATCAACAAATACAGGTTGTTTTAAAATATCGCCCATTACCATGTAAATGGCGACAATGGCTTCCTCCTCCGCTCTTTTCTCCTCTTCCTTTACAAGCTCAGCCTGCTTTGCAACTGTGTTCCAGAAAAAGAAGCCGATTGTGCAGAATACCACAATAAGAATGGTCATTCCGATTATCATTTTCCAGTCTCTTTCTTTTTTCTTCATATTTTTCCTCTTTTACTGTGCGATCACTTTCTTTTGAAACCTATATTTTTTTCCGTCTACTTCCATGAGAATCATGGTAATTTCCTGATCAAATCGTCTGGGACCGCAGCTTCCCGGATTCAGCCAGAGACGGCCATCTATCTCTTTTTCAAAATACTTATGGGTATGTCCGAAAATCACAATATCCGTATCTCCAAGCTCCCATGACACATCCTTTTTGTTATGAACCATAAAAAAGTTTACGTCTTCCACCTTAAATTTTAAAGTCGTGGAAAGCCCTTCTGCCCAATCCTTATCATTATTTCCACGTACTGCGTAAAGACTTCCCATTTTTCCGAGAGTATCCAGAATCTCCGGCTTATTTATATCTCCTCCGTGAAAAATACAGTCGCAGTCCTCTAATATTTCCAGAATTTCCGGCCTTAAAAGACCGTGGGTATCTGAAATAATCCCTATCTTTTTTGCCATATTACTCCTTTCTGCTTTCTCAGACAGAAAACGAAATCTTTCCGTATTCCCCGTCATATCCAGGAGAACATTTCACTTCTCCCTTTCGAAGTCCTTCAATGGCATCTCCCAGCGAACTGCCAAAAGAAGCACGTATATCCTGAGCAGGAACTTCCCTGAGGATTTCAAATTCTGTTCCGAGTGTTTCCAACATTTTCTCATACTGAGCCTGCACACGCTTACTTGCAGCAGAATATCCCATACAGGCGGCAACGATTTCTATCAGAGGAACAAGGCTTTCATAAGGACGAACTGTCTTCTCCCTGCCTCCATTACTTTTCCCCTTTTCAGAAAGCTCCTGTACTCTGTGTGCAACTCCCATTGTAAGAGGTTTTTTACAGACAGGACAGATTCCTCCTGCTGCCTCTGCCTCTTTCGGATTTAACACTACACCGCATTTTCTGTGTCCATCATAGTGATACTTTCCTTCTTCCGGAAAAAATTCCAGAGTTCCCGCAAGCCCTTTTCCTGTACAAATGGCTTCATAAAGCTTTTCGTAAGAAAAGGGAATATCAAAGAGCGTCGCCTCTCTTCCAAGCTTCGATGGGGAATGGGCGTCCGAATTTGATACAAGGAAATACTTATCAAGGCAGGGAACACTTCTGTTCATAGGCGGATCAGAAGATAGTCCTGTCTCAAGAGCATAAATATACGGTGATAAATCCCCATAGCATTCTTCTATACTGTCAAATCCTGATTTTGCTCCCAGAGCAGAAAAATGTGGTGTCCAGATATGGGCGGGAATCAAAATCCCCCGTGGTGTCACGTCCAGTATCATTTCCAGAATATCACGGCTGTCAAGTCCCAAAATCGGTCTGCCGTCAGAATGAATATTTCCGATTTTTTCAAGCTTTTTCGAAAAAATCTCCGCCTCCTCAAGCCCCGGAAGAAGAACCAGGTTGTGGACTTTTCTCGTTTTACCGTTCTTTTTGTAAATACAGCTTATCTCTCCCGTTACTACAAAGCGGGGCGTGCGCCCATGAACCGGAGCATCTTTTAAACAGTAAAGCCCGTCTTCTTTCATAACCAGCTTTTCTCTTAATTCCTCACGCCATCCCGGGTGGGTAACATCCCCTGTTCCCACAAAAGAAATTCCTTTTTTCTCCGCCCAGGCAGCGATTGTCTCCGTATTTCCGTCTTTGCTTGTCGCCATAGAATACCTGGAATGTATGTGCAAATCTGCAATCTTTGTCATTTTCCCCCGGCTCTTCCTTTCAGATATTCCTCCACTTCTTCTGTGAGGATTTTCATCTTCTGCACGGTATCCGGTTCTGTATATACAATTCGCTCCGCAATCCTTGGAATATAATTTTCCTCCAGGACAATGGCGCAGGTTTCCGGAAAATTCAAATCGTAATACTGTGCCATATAGGATACCCAATAATCCATTTTTGTCACCCTGTCTTTTGACAAAACAGAAGCTTTTTTCACACAGGCTTCCCATACGGAAGGACTGATTTTCTCTTTTCCCACTTCCGCTCCCGAACTTCCGAGAAGCACGTCCAGAGACTCTTTGATTTTCACTCTGCAGTTATCCAGCTTATCTGCGTCCCGGATCAGCCTGGCATGGAGAAGAGTTCTTTCATCTTCTATTCCCTCAAGCCTGAAATCGCTGTGTTTTGCAATCGCTTCTTTTATAACAGAATCGAACATATCCTCTTCTGCAAAACGCCGGATAAGCTGTTTTTCCCCAAATAAAATCTCCACGCCATAAGCGGCATGGTCCATAGTGTCCGGCTGAAAACTGTCATATTTTCGAATCTGTTCAAACCTTCCGATGTCATGAAGAAGTGCAATGATTTTTGCAAGCTCCATATCCTCTCCCGAAAGTCCCATGCGCTTTCCGATTGCCTCCGCACACGCTACTACACCATACGTATGTACAATTTTCAACTTTATCTTTTCATCGTCTCTGTCGTATTCATTCAGATATTCTTCAAATGCCCTGCGGGCCTTCATAAAATCAAAGGACATTTCTCCGCCTCATTTCTAATGCACATCAATCTGACACATTTTCATAGCTTCCAATGCATTGTTGTGGCTTTCAGGACTTACTCCCGCACAGCAGGAAGCATCTACAGAAACAGGTGTTTCCGGAAGATAAGCCTTTAAAAGAAGGGCATTGGAAATCACACAGATGTCTGTACAGAGACCTACAAGCTCAATAGAAGAAAAGTCTCCTTTTTCTGCCCACTGTGCAAGCTCCCTGCTTCCAAAAGAAGGTTTTTCAAAATATTCCCCTTTAAAATCCTGAAGAGCTTTATCAAGCTCCCAGCCTTCTGTTCCTTTGATACAGTGTTTTACAGGAA
>JAUNAX010000213.1 GCA_030527365.1 Eubacteriales bacterium
AGGAAATGAATTGTTGTGTATTAGAAGTAGCAATATTGCGTTTACAATGGGTGCAAAAGGTCCACTCCTTGCAAAAGCCCACAACTACACTGGGAATATCGAACGGTATTAAAAAATAAATCTTGAAATTTGAAATCAAAGTGAAGTAATCTTACATAAATGAAAAATGGGAGATACACAGATATTTTGCGCTATCTCCCGTATATTTTTCTCCCCCTTGTCATATAACAAAAGAGAAATTTTATACAGCTTTCCTTATTAATTTTTTCTGATATACAAAATTGCATCTTTTATCTGGGACACATAAATCAGCTGGATTCCTTTTACTTCTCCCACTGTGCTTCTGCACACTTCCGGGAGGATTATCCGCTCAAAGCCCAGCTTTCGTGCCTCTCTCACACGCTGTCCTGCCATACTCACAGCGCGCACTTCTCCTGAAAGACCGATTTCACCAAACGCCATCGTATTATCCGGAATTACAATATCCTTATAACTTGAAAAAATCGCCAGACAAATCCCCAGATCAAGAGCCGGCTCCGTCATTTTCATTCCACCGGCAATATTTACATATGCGTCAAAAGAAGCAAGCTGAACCCCCGCTTTCCGCTCCAGAACTGCCATAAGAAGATTTACCCTGTTAAAATCAGTTCCCACAGTTGTTCTTCTCGGAATCCCGAAATTACTCTGGCACACAAGCGCCTGGATTTCCACAAGAATGGGGCGCGTTCCTTCCATCGAGCAGGCAACAACAGAACCGGAGGCATTCTCCGGGCGCCCGTCAAGAAGAAATTCAGAAGGATTTTTTACCTCCTCAAGTCCTGTGTCGCGCATCTCAAACACACCGATCTCGTTTGTAGAACCAAAACGGTTTTTTACAGCCCGCAAAATCCGGTAAGAAGCGTGGCGGTCTCCCTCAAAATAGAGTACAGTATCTACCATATGTTCCAGAACTCTTGGTCCTGCCACATTTCCTTCTTTTGTCACATGACCCACAATAAAAATAGAAATCCCCAGTCCCTTTGCAATCTGCATCAGAACATTTGTGGATTCTCTTACCTGGGAAACACTTCCCGGAGCAGAGCTGATTTCTTCATCGAACATAGTCTGAATGGAGTCGATCACTGCAACGTCCGGTTTTTTCCGCTCCATCACTTCCCTGATTGTCTCAAGATTTGTTTCGCATAAAAGCGTCAGATTTTCGTTAAATTCCCCAATGCGATTAGCACGAAGCTTGATCTGACGCAGAGACTCCTCTCCTGAAATATAGAGTACAGAGGCGTCCATATGAGCAAGATTCCTGCACACCTGCAAAAGAAGGGTGGATTTCCCGATACCGGGGTCTCCACCCACAAGAACAAGGGAGCCGGGGACAATCCCGCCCCCAAGCACCCTGTCAAGCTCTCCGATTCCGCTTGTGCGCCTTTCATCTTCCTTTAGACTTATATCTTTTAACACAACCGGTTCCGGTCTTTTATTTCCGGAAATCTTCCCTCCGGCTGTAGAAGAAGTCTTTTTGGGCAAGACTGTCTCTTCTACGAAGGTATTCCATGCCCGACAGCCCGGACACTGCCCCATCCACTTGGCTGATTCGTATCCGCACTCCTGGCAGAAATACACTGTTTTTTTGTTTTTCAGCATTTTACAATTCTTACTTCCACATCTGCACAGTTTCCAAGTTCCACACTGAAGGACAGCTTTCCGCCAAGATTTGTTTTCATGGTACCTGTACTCACATCGTCAATGAACACCTCATACTCGGTATCTGCTTCCAGCTCTACCGTAATCTGGGCATCTTCTGCTCCCTCTACTGCAAATTCCATTTTGCTTCCATCCTGTTTCAGATGAAAAACAGCA
>JAUNAX010000052.1 GCA_030527365.1 Eubacteriales bacterium
GGTAAGAGAATTCTCAAGGAAATGTCAACATGTATGTAGTTTTGAAGCGATAATCCAAATTAAATGTTGGTAGTTTCAAGTAAGATTCCGAGCTTCTGCTCGGTTTTTTTATTGCAAAAAATAAAGAATAAGGAAAGGAGAAGCACAGGATGCTCAACGAAATTTTAGGGAAAGTAAATGACTGGATGTATACATATCTTCTGTTATTTTTACTGGTAGGAACAGGCATTTATTTTACAATTCGAACACGCTGTGTACAGCTTAGATTTTTAAAGGAATCTTTTCATGTACTAAAGGAAAAAGGACAGGACAAAAATGGAAAAAAACAGGTATCGTCTTTTCAGGCGTTGATGATTTCCACTGCGTCCAGAGTTGGAACCGGAAATATTGCGGGAATTGCAACTGCTATTGCTGCAGGAGGTGCAGGAGCTGTTTTCTGGATGTGGATCATGGCAATTATAGGAGGAGCTTCCGCATTTATTGAAAGTACACTTGCACAGGTTTATAAGGTAAAAGACAGCGATAAAGACGAATTTAGAGGTGGACCTTCCTATTATATGGAAAAAGCGCTTGGAAAAAGAAGTGTGGGAATTTTATTTGCAATTCTTCTTATTATATGTTTTGCTTATGGATTTAACGGTTTGCAGTCCTTTAATATGTCTTCTTCTCTGGAATATTATATTCCGGGATACAGTAAAACAATTTATCCTGTAATTGTAGGTGCAGTCCTTGCAATCGGAACAGCACTTGTTATTTTCGGAGGAGTACACCGTATTGGATTTATCACATCTGTACTTGTTCCTGTTATGGCAGGCTCTTATCTCCTGATCGGACTTTATACGATTATTGTAAATATTTCTGAGCTTCCGCATGTATTTTCCATGATTTTATCTCAGGCATTTGATTTTCAGGCATTTGCAGGAGGAATGGCAGGAAGCGCCGTTGTGATCGGAATTAAGAGAGGGCTTTTTTCTAATGAAGCAGGTATGGGAAGTGCCCCAAATGCTTCTGCAAGTGCAGCTGTAAGCCACCCGGCAAAACAGGGGATGGTACAGGTACTTTCTGTATTTATTGACACTCTTTTAATCTGTTCTGCAACAGCAATGATGCTTCTTCTTTCCGGTGTGGAAGGAAAAACAGGAGTTTTAGATGGAATCCCCTTTGTACAGAAGGCAGTTTCTGCAAATGTGGGGAATTGGGGAATCCACTTTATCACACTCTCCATTTTTGCGTTTGCGTTCAGCAGTTTAATTGGAAATTACTATTATGCAGAATCCAATATTCTGTTTATTAAAAATAATAAAAAGCTTCTTTTTGTATTCCGTATTACCTGCATTCTTGCAGTATTTTTCGGAGCACAGGCAGATTTCTCCATGATGTGGAATATTGCAGACATTACAATGGGCTGCATGGCAACGGTTAATATTATTGTGATTTTAATTTTGGGAAATAAGGCAATCCGTGTCTTAAAAGATTACGAAAAACAGAAGAAAGAAGGCAAGGATCCTGTTTTTTCCGCAAAAGATGCCGGAATTGACAACGCGGATTGCTGGTAGGTTTTTCGGGAGGAAATAATTATGGAAGGGATAAGGAAAAAAGTGCCATTTATGGCAAAATTTTTCGGAGACAAAAAGTTCTATAAGATGGTACTTGCTATTGCAGTACCGATTATGATACAGAATGGAATTACCAATTTTGTAAGTCTTCTTGACAATATTATGATCGGGCGTATTGGGACAGAGCAGATGTCAGGCGCAGCGATTGTAAATCAGCTTCTTTTCGTGTATAATCTCTGTATTTTTGGAGGAGTTTCCGGAGCTGGTATTTTTACAGCACAGTATTTTGGTCAGAAGGATCACGAAGGTGTCAGGCAGACTTTTCGCTATAAACTCTGGCTGGCAGTAATCCTTACAGCAGCCACCATTGCGCTGTTTCTCGGTGCGGGAGAGCCTCTTATACAAATGTATCTTCAGGGAGACGGAACTACGAAAGAAATTGCAGATACGCTTGTATATGGAAAACAGTATCTTCAGATTATGCTGATCGGTCTTCCTGCTTTTATGATGGTCCAGGTATATGCAAGTACCTTGAGAGAATGTGGAGAGACTTTGCTCCCTATGAAAGCGGGAGTGACAGCCGTTCTTGTAAATCTTTTATTTAATTATATTTTGATTTACGGAAAATTTGGTTTTCCGGCACTTGGTGTGAGAGGCGCTGCCATTGCTACTGTAATTTCAAGATATGTGGAAATCATGATCGTTGTGTTCTGGACACATAGGCACAGTGAAAAGAATCCTTTTGCAAAAGGTCTTTACCGTACATTAAAGGTTCCGTTAAATCTTACAAAGAAGATCCTTATCAAAGGGACGCCTCTTCTCTTAAACGAGACTCTGTGGGCGTCTGCTATGGCAATGCTTGCCCAGTGCTATTCTGTAAGAGGATTAAATGTTGTAGCGGGAATGAATATTTCCAATACGATTAACAATGTGTTTAATATTGTGTTTATTGCACTTGGAGATTCCGTTGCCATTGTGGTGGGGCAGCTTCTGGGAGCCGGAAAAATGAAAGAAGCGAGAGATACAGACAATAAAATGATTATGTTCTCTGTGCTTTGTTGTACGGGAGTTGCTGTAGTCATGCTTGTTCTGGCTCCTGTATTTCCGATGCTTTATAACACAAATGAGCAGGCAAGAGAACTGGCAAAGTACTTTATTATGGTAACAGCCATATTCATGCCTCAGAATGCGTTTCTTCATGCAGCATACTTTACTCTGCGCTCAGGAGGAAAGACCATTATTACCTTCCTTTTTGACAGTGTGTTTATTTGGGTGGTAAGTGTCCCGGTAGCGTTTATTTTGAGCCGGTATACAGGGCTTCCTGTAGTTGCTATTTATATTTTTGTGCAGGCTGCAGATATGATTAAGTGCATCATCGGATTTGTGCTTGTGAAAAAAGGCGTATGGCTTCAGAATATCGTATCTTCTTAAATGAATTACAGTGCCCTCTTTTTTACTGGAAAAGAGTGGCACTGTAATTTTTTAGTAAATAAAAGCAAAAAACAGTTGAATATTTTTGAAACATATACTATAATATGTAAATGCGATAGAGGGTAGAAGCAGGAGGCAACTACATTTTTTTTAACTAAATATGTCCGTCTAATAAAGACAGTTGTTTTCTGGAAATGAAAAAATTAGAAAAAATTCACACAATTTATAAAGAAATCATTTTTTCAACTAAGGAATCCCTGACTATTGTGAGAAAATTACAAAAAAGGAGTGTATTTACTTGGCGAAATACGTAACAAAGCGAGTGCTTCTCGCAATCGTCACCGTTTTCATTGTCTGCGGTATCACATTTTTCTCAATGAATGCTATCCCAGGCGGCCCATTTGATGGTGAAAAAGCACTTTCTCCAGAAGTAAAAGAGGCATTGGAGAAAAGATTTAATCTGGACAAACCAGTTCCGGAGCAGTTTGTTTTATATCTGAAAAACCTGGCACATGGAGACTTCGGTGTTTCCGCAAAAACAGGAAGAGATATTAAAACTACAATTTTTGAATCCTTTAAAGTTTCCGCAAAACTTGGCGGAATGGCAATTATTACCGCTTTGATTCTGGGACTGATTTTTGGAAGTATCGCAGCGCTTACAAGAAATAAACTTCCAGACAGGTTGATTATATTCTTCTCCACATTGTTTACCTCGTTGCCCAGCTTTGTTTTTGCATCGTTGTTGCTGTTGGTATTTTGTGTGACACTTCAGTGGATTCCTGTATGGAATCCGAATAATCCCAATTACCTTCTTCCGGTAATTGCTCTTTCAGCATATCCGATGGCGTACATCACACGTCTTACAAAGACAAGTATGCTTGATGTTATGGGACAGGATTATGTTCGTACAGCAAGAGCAAAAGGTGTGGCAAAGATCAAAGTAATCTTTAAACATACTCTTCGTAATGCTCTGATTCCAGTTGTTACATACGTGGGACCAATGACAGCTTCTATTCTTACAGGAAGCCTTGTTGTGGAAAAGATTTTTACTATCGGCGGTCTTGGTGCAAAATTTGTGGAAGGTATCACAAACAGAGATTACCCGATGATCATGGGAACAACAATTTTCCTGGCTGTTCTGATGGTAACAATGAATCTTATTACAGATATTGTTTATAAGGCAATCGACCCGAGAATTAAACTGGATTAAGGAGGAAATTACGTGGATAACACCAATAAAAATCTGGATGCTATGCCAAAGAAATCACCGTTTAGTTTCCAGATTGATTTGAAAAAATTTGAGAAAGCTACAGATGAAGAAAAACGTCAGCAGGATGTTATGAGCGAATCAACATCCTTCTTAAAAGACGGTCTTCGTAAATTAAGTAAAAACCCACTTGCAATGGGAAGTATCGTTGTATTAATCCTGATTATAGGAATGATTTTTATTGTACCTCATGTTGTGCCGTATTCTTATTCTCAGATCATTACTGTAAATGGAAGAAGAGATAAGACAGCAGCTAATATGGCTCCGTTCGAGTATTCTGACCTGGAGCAGAAATACATTGAAGAGGGCGGAAAAGTATTCCCTCATATTATGGGAACAGACGAAATGGGACGTGACTATTTTGTACGTGTTGTATATGGAACAAGAGTATCTCTTGCAGTCGGTCTTTTCGCAAGTATTATCGTACTTTTCATCGGAGTTTTGTACGGAAGTATTTCCGGCTATTTCGGCGGGAAGATTGACCTTGTAATGATGCGTATTGTAGATATTATATATTCACTGCCGGATATGCTTATGGTAATTCTTTTATCCGTTGTTCTCCGTGAGGTATTGAACGTGGATAAAATTCCGTTCCTTCAGAAGCTGGGAACAAATATGATTTCTTTATTTATTGTATTTGGTCTTCTGTACTGGACAAGTATGGCGCGTATGGTACGTGGTCAGATTCTTACAATTAAGCAGAACGAGTATATTCTGGCTGCAAAAACAAGCGGTGCAAAAGCAGGCCGTATTATTCGTAAACATATTCTGCCGAACTGTATCAGCGTTATCATTGTTTCCGGAGCATTACAGATTCCGTCTGCTATTTTTACAGAGAGTTTCTTAAGCTTTATCGGACTTGGTGTGCAGGCTCCAATGCCTTCTCTTGGTTCTCTGGCAAACGCAGGACGTGCCGGTCTTACGGCTTATCCATATAAGCTTGTTTTCCCGGCTCTTATGATTTGTCTGATTACACTGGCATTTAACTTACTGGGTGATGGCCTTCGTGACGCCTTTGACCCGAAACTGAGGAGGGACTAAGATGAGCGAACATTTACTTTCAGTAGTAGACTTAAATACCTCTTTTAATACAGAAAGAGGAGAGGTAATGGCGGTAAACGGCGTTTCCTTTAATCTTGATAAAGGTAAGATCCTTGGAATTGTAGGAGAATCCGGTTCTGGTAAAAGTGTTACTGCATATTCTATTATGCAGATTCTTGAAAAAAATGGAAACATCAGAAAAGGACAGGTTTTATATAAAGGACAGGATATTACAAAATATTCAGAAAAACAGATGCGAGATTTTCGTGGAAAATGTTGTTCTATTATTTTCCAGGATCCTATGACAAGTTTAAATCCTGTATTTACTGTTGGCAATCAGTTAAAAGAAGCCATTGAGCTTCACACAGAGCGAAAGGGAAAAGAGGCAATGGCACGCGCCATTGAGATGCTGACGCTTGTAGGTGTAAACGAGCCTGAAAAACGAGTAAAACAGTATCCGTATGAACTGTCAGGCGGTATGCGTCAGCGTGTTATGATTGCTATGGCTCTTGCATGTGAACCAGATATTCTGATTGCAGATGAGCCTACAACAGCGCTTGATGTAACGATTCAGGCACAGATTCTGGAACTGATGCAGAGTCTTCAGAAAAAGCTGGGCATGGCAATTATTATGGTTACCCATGACTTAGGCGTTATTGCAGATATGTGTGATGAAATTATTGTTATGTACGGCGGTCGTGTTTGTGAGAGAGGAACAGCAGAAGATATTTTCTATCGTCCTGCCCATGAATATACAAAAGGGCTTCTGAAGTCCATTCCAAGCGTGGATAAAATGGGAGAAAGATTAATTCCAATTTCCGGAACTCCGATCAACCTTCTGAATATGCCGAAGGGCTGTGCATTCTGTCCGCGATGTGAAAATGCCATGAAAATCTGTATCGAGGAGGTTCCGCCGGAAATGCAGATGCCGGATGGCCATTTTGCTTCCTGCTGGATGAACGTAAAGAAACAGATGGAGGCACAGCAAGAGGGAGGAAGCCATGAGTGATATGACAAATAAAAATGAATATCTGGTTCAGGTAAATAACCTGAAGCAGTATTTTCCTATAAAAACCGGGTTTATGAAAACAAGCCCGTTAAAGGCTGTAGATGGTGTATCTTTCAATATTAAACCGGGCGAGACACTTGGTCTTGTAGGAGAATCCGGCTGTGGTAAAACAACAGTAGGACGTTCTCTTTTAAGATTATATACACCAACATCAGGAGATGTATTTTTCGACGGACAGAGAGTGGATAAGAACAGCATCGGACATATGCGTAAGGAAATGCAGATGGTGTTCCAGGATCCATATTCTTCTCTGAATCCGCGAATGACAGTAGAAGATATTATCGGAGAACCTCTTGATGTACATAAACTGTACAATGGCAAGGGAGAGAGAAGAGATCGTATTCTTGAACTGATGGAGCTGGTTGGATTAAATGCGGAACACGCCACACGATATGCGCACGAGTTCAGCGGTGGTCAGCGTCAGCGAATCGGTATTGCCAGGGCTCTTGCTACAAATCCAAGATTTATTGTATGTGATGAGGCGGTCAGCGCGCTGGACGTTTCCATTCAGGCTCAGGTTATCAATATGTTTGAAGATTTACAGGAGAAGCTGGGTGTTGCGTATCTTTTCATTGCCCATGATCTTCTTGTTGTACATCATATTTCTGATCGTATTGCAGTTATGTATCTGGGACGAATCGTGGAGATTGCAAATGCAGATGATTTGAATGACAGTCCCATTCATCCGTACACACAGTCTCTTTTGAGCGCTGTACCTTATCCGGATCCAAAGATCGCGAAGCAGCGTCAGAGAATCATCCTTGAGGGAGATGTTCCAAGCCCTCTTAGAATGCCCACAGGCTGTGCATTCCGTACAAGATGTAAATATGCAACAGAAAGATGTGCCAAGGAATGTCCATCTCTTACTGACAGAGGAAACGGACATATGGTTGCATGTTTTAACAAATAAGAGAATACAATTTGCCCTGTAAGCACAGGACATTGTAGAATAAAAGACGGTATAACTGTCAAAAATCCATCTAAAGGAGGAACATATTTATGAGAAAGAAACACTTAGCACTTGCTATGGCAGCAGCTATGGCAGTAACAAGTCTGGGCGGAGTATCCGTATTTGCTTCTGAAGAGCATGGACCTTCCAGTGAAGCAGCTCCTGCATGGGAGGCATATGATGCAAGAATTGCAGAAATTAAGTCAGAGACTGATCCTGCAAAACGTGAAGCTTTAATGCACGAAGCTGAAGATGAGCTGATGAATACCTGGGCAATCATTCCGCTGTACTACTACAATGATGTGTATATGCAGAAAGCAGATGTGGAAAATATTTATGCCAATCGTTTCGGTTTTAAATATTTTGGATTTGCAAAAACACCGGATAACACATTAAGTGTTCAGATGGCTTCTGAGCCAAATAAACTTGACCCGGCGCTGAATTCCACAGTTGACGGTGCTGCACTGGCAATTCTTTCTTTTGCTGGCCTTTGTACCTATGATGCAGAAGGAAAGGTAGTTCCGGATCTTGCAGAAAGCTATGAAGTAAGCGAAGACGGTCTTACTTATACATTTACTATGAAAGACGGACTGAAATGGTCTGATGGTGAAGAACTGAATGCAGAAGACGTTGCGTATAGCTGGAATCGTCTTGTAACACCGGAAACAGGTGCAGATTATTTCTATCTTGCAGACGGTATTGCAAGAAAAGAGGATGGAACTCTTGATATTGAGGCTTCCGAAGATGGAAAAACATTTACTGTAAACCTCACTGCTCCATGCCCATACTTCATTGACCTTTGTGCATTCCCGGCATTCTATCCGGTTCCGCAGCAGAGTGTAGAGGCTGCTGAAGGTGCAGATACAAACCCAGGTGCATGGTGTACAGAATCTGGATTTGTTACTTCCGGTCCTATGACATGTACAGAGTGGAAACACAATGAGTCCATGACTTATGAGAAAAACCCGAACTATTACAATGCAGATGCTGTATCTCTTGAAAAAGTTCAGTTCATGTTAAGCTCAGATGATACAGCAGTATGGAACGCATACGAAGATGGTTCTTTACAGTTTACTGATACAATTCCAACTGATATGATGGAAACTGCAAAAGAAAGAGAAGACTTCCATAAAATTCCAACTCTTGGAACATATTACGCAGGATTCAATGTAAACAGCGAACTGTTCAAAGGCAAAACAGTGCAGCAGGCTGCTGATATGAGAAAAGCAATCAACCTTCTGATCGATCGTCAGTACATTGTTGACACAATTGCACAGGCTGATCAGGAAGTTGCAAATACCTTTATTCCAGCTACAATGTCTGATGGAAATGGTGGAGAATTCCGTACAAATGATGATGCTTACACATATCCGTTAGAAGATGTAAAAGGATATTTTGATCCGAGCGCAGAGGCATACGAAGCAAATCTGGAAGAAGCAAGAAAACTTCTTGAGGGCGCTGGCTATAAATTTGATGAAAATGGTATGCTTTCTGCTGAGACTCCAATTAACATGACATATCTGACAAATGATGCAGAAGGTAACGTTAAAATTGGTGAATCTATTCAGCAGGATCTTAATGCAATCGGTATTACTGTACAGGTAGATACACGTGAGTGGTCTGTATTCCTTGAGGAAAGAAAACAGGGTAAATTTGACTTCTGTCGTGAAGGCTGGGTAGCTGACTACGATGACCCAATTAATATGCTGGAAATGTGGGAAACAGATTCCGGTAACAACGATATGCAGTTTGGTAGATAATAAAATCTGATATAGAACTGTGAATAAGAGAGACACTGGTTTGGATGATTTTCTGAACCGTGTCTCTTTTTTTCTTGACTTTTTATAAAAAATAGAGTATTTTAGAGTACAAAACCAATTTTTAAAGGGAGGGATTCAGTTGGGGAGAAGAGACATAACAGAAAATAAAAAGACAGACCAGCAGGTAGCAATGCGCGTATCCGGCGTCAGCATTTTTGTAAATGTGGTTCTTTCTTTATTTAAACTGCTTGCCGGTATTATTGCAGGTTCCGGAGCTATGATTTCAGACGCCATTCACTCTGCTTCTGATGTGGCAAGCACGGTGGTGGTTATCATAGGCGTAAATATGGCAGGAAAGAAGTCAGATAAGGAGCACCAGTATGGGCATGAACGTCTGGAATGCGTATCGTCGATTCTTCTTGCAGGTCTATTAATGATCACAGGGGTCGGGATTGGTATCAGCGGCATTCAGAAGATTATTGACGGTACGTCAGGAAAAAATCTTATGGTTCCGGGAATGCTGGCACTTGTGGCAGCCATAGTTTCCCTCATTGTAAAGGAGTGGATGTTCTGGTATACAAGAGCGGCAGCGAAGAAAATAAATTCCGGAGCGCTGATGGCAGACGCATGGCATCACCGTTCTGATGCACTTTCTTCTATTGGAGCATTTATAGGTATTCTGGGAGCGAGAATGGGTTATCCGATTCTTGATCCCATTGCAAGTGTGGTAATCTGCATTTTTATTGCAAAAGCAGCCATTGATATTTTCAGAGATGCCATTGATAAAATGGTAGACCATTCCTGTGATGAGAAAACAGTGCAGGAAATGCGGAAAGTGATTCTGGAAACAGAAGGCGTATTGCGTATAGATGTTCTTCGTACCAGACTTTTTGGTTCTAAAATTTATGTGGATATTGAGATTGCGGCAGATGATGACATGACTTTAAAGGAAGCTCATACGATTGCGGAAAAGGTTCACCGCTCCATAGAGAAAAAATTTGCAGAAGTAAAGCATTGTATGGTTCATGTAAATCCGGTCAGTGAGGAGTGGGGGAAAAAGTAAAACATATTTATGGAAAACACAGCGAGAAACAGGAGCATATCAAAATGTTCCTGTTTTTTTCTGCAAAAAAATAAAATTTTGCGAAAAGTGGTACCGAAAATGAAATCCTCTCCTGTATATTATAGCAAAAGCAGGGAGGTGGATCTCATGGGAGAAAAAATACAGCAAGCCCAGACATTGTCTGTTTCCAGGAGAGAAGTAAAGTATTTGCTGTCACTGCCGGACAGACTTTTTCTTCTGGACGCTCTTGACAGGATTCTGATACCGGACGCTTATGGAGGATATAATGGTTATACTGTTCGAAGCGTATACTTTGACAGTATTACAAACGAAGATTACCAAGCAAAAAAACAACATGCAGACGAAAAAAAACGTATTCGGCTTCGTGTGTACAGTCCGGAAGATAAGACGGCAAAATTCGAATTGAAAAGAAAGTATTTCGGAAGGGAAAAAAAGGAAAGTCTGGTGGTATCAAGAGAAGATGCGAAAGAAATCCTGAAAGGAAATTATAAGGTTCTTTTTCACTATCAAAGCAGCATGGTGCAATATGTATATGACTTGATGACAACGCGTTTATACAGACCGGTATCTCTTATTGAATATGACAGGAGAGCATATACGCATCCGAATTTTAACACAAGGATCACGATGGATAATAATCTTCGGTACTGCGACTTCTGTTATGATTTATTTGCCCATAAGCTGAATTTTCAAAAAGGGCTTGCAGGAGATGAAACAATACTGGAAGTAAAATACGACAGATTTCTTTTTAAACAGGTTCAGGAGGTTTTGGGAAAATGCGATCTTTCCAGAAAACCTCCAAGTAAATTTGGCACATCCAGGAGTCTTTTAAAAACGTATTATTATTAGGAGGGATAAAATGAGTGAACTTATGGAAATTTTTATGGGAAAAAGTCTTGGAGGGACTTATATACTGACAGGAGCAAATTTGTGTACAAGTCTTTTATTTTCTATTGGAATGTCAGGATTCGTTATGATAATCTACCGCCTGTGTCATGATACGCTTACTTATAACAGAAAGTTTAATATGACTCTTTTAATGCTTTCCTGTATTTCAACAGTGTTACTTGCATTGATTCAAAATAATCCACTTTTATCGTTAGGCGTTCTGGGATCTCTTTCTATATGCAGAGTCAGGACAAATACAAAAGATCCCCGTGATCTGGGATTTATTTTCTGGGCGGTTGCAGTTGGAATTTCTTCAGCAGTGGGAGCGTTTCTTACAGGGGCAGTCAGTTCCGGAGTTCTCGCCTGCGTACTTCTTGTTTTAAATAAGGGGATTCGAAAGAGAAATGCAAGAATGGTAATTGTAAGAGGAGAAAACAGACAGCTTGATTTTGTTCAGGCACTTCTGGAAAATGCGGCAGGAAGTACAGTGCAGAGCAAAAATATATTTCCTGATACATTTGAGCTGGTATATGAACTTCATGTAAAAGAGCTGGAGGAAGAACATCTCATATCGGTTATCAGCAGCCATGAAGGAATACACGGGGTAAATGTTCTGGCACCGGAAACGAAAGTGGCGTAAAGGAGGGCATGGATTTGTATAAAAAAATATGGAGGATAATTGCTATCCTGGGAGTTATCTGTATGATAACTGCAGGCTGTAAGGGAAAATCGGAAAAAGGAGATCTGAAAACACCTCTGGAAGAAATGACATTTTCATTTATAACAGTAGGAAAAGGAGATGCTTTTTTACTGGAAATACCACATCAGGGATATTATATGTTTGATACGGGAAAAAAGGAAGACTGGAAGCAGATAAAAGCAGTTTTGCAAAAAAAATCTGTCAGAGAGCTGAAAGGACTTTTCCTTTCTCACGGGCATAAAGATCATGTGGGAAATATGGAAAAAATCCTGCAGGAATTTCCTGTGGAGGCTGTCTATATTTCTGGAAAAGATACGGTTTCCTATAAAGAAGTAGACGTATATGATATTGCAAAGAAGGCAGGAGTTACTGTAAAAAAAATGCAGGGCGGAGAAAGTCTGTTATTAGGAAAAGCCAGAATTGGTGTGTGGATTCCCAAAAATGAGGATAAAAGAAACGAAAATAATAACTCTATGGTACTTCGCATTGTATATGGAAATACGGAAATTCTTCTGACAGGAGATATGGAAATGGAAGAGGAGGCTCAATATCTCGCGGAAAATATAAAAATTCAGGCAGATATATTAAAGTTGGGACATCATGGAGAGACAGACGCTACATCAATTACCTTATTAGAGCGTGTAAAACCGGAATATGGACTGATTACGGGAAATGAAGAAGAAAATCCGGATTCGGTAAACCCGGAGATTGCGGCAAGATTATCTGCATACAAGGTCGAACCTGTTTATTCAGAAGGGGAACAGCTTGCGATTGATTTTATCTCTGACGGGATTTCTATAAGAACAGAAAAACTTGAAAAAAAACAGTTAGGAAGGAATGGGTGATAGTATGGAACAGCTTATACAGATAATGGCAGAAAAACCGGGAATAGATGTGATTCTTTTAAATACAGGAACAGCTGTCATTCTTGCAGGGATTATGCTTCTGGCATATCGTTTTGCAAATACAACAGCGTCTTTTCAGCCGAAATTTGCAGTTACTCTTGTAACTCTTGCACTTATATCCGTTGTTTTGATGGAACTGATACAGTCGAATCTGGCTTTGTCCCTTGGAATGTTAGGTTCTCTTTCAATCGTACGTTTTCGTACAAATATCCGGGATCCACGGGATATAGGATTTATTTTCTGGTCTATGGCAATCGGGATTGCAGCAGCTACGCAAAATTATTTTATAGGAGCTGCAGGAAGTATTGTTCTGGCGATTGTTATGGTAAGTTCAAGATTTAAAAATGAAAAAAATGAGCCTATGCTTCTTGTAGTACGTGGAAGTAATGCGGATCTTGATAAAATTCAGGGAATTATACAGGGCACGACAGACAGCAGCACAGTAAAAGCTAAAAATATTTTGTCAGATTCTTTTGAAGTAGTATATGAAGTACAGTGTGACAGAAAAAAAGAAAATAAAGTAATAGAGGAAATTTTTGAACTTGGAGGAATTGATAGTGTAAATCTTCTGGCGCAGAATTTATCCTGTTAGTTTTTCCCGGATATGATATAATGGACGTATATAAACAGACAGAGAAGGGGGGAGCGCAGGTATGATTCCGGGAGAAGAAATTAATCTGGGAAATCTGAACAGCCTCATTGAAAGACATATGCCGTTTTTGATTCGTACAGTCAGTGATTTTACAGGGAGATATGTTTCCGTGGAAAACGATGAAGAATTCAGCATTGGACTTCTGGCATTTGCGGAAGCAGTAAAGAGATATGAGCCGGATAGAGGAAATTTTCTGTCTTTTGCAAAACTTGTGATGGAAAGCCGTCTTAAAAATTATGTGGAAAAAAAGAATGCCCATATGAAAGAAGAATCTCTGGAAGCGTTACAGGAGACGGGTATTGAATTTTCACAGAGAGAAGAGGCGGAAAATGAGGAAACAGAGAAGTTGCATGAAGAAATCGTGAAGTACAGAGAAGAGCTTCTTTTGTTTAATCTGACTCTGGAGAAGCTTGCAGATACATCGCCAAAACACAGAGATACAAGAAGGACGGCAGTGCAGACGGCTGAAACTGCAAGTAAGGATTCAGAAACTGTAGAAGAGACATACAGGAAGAAAAAATTACCAGTAAGAAAGGTTGCCCGTCTTGGAAAAGTAACGGAAAAGGTGGTAAAAAACAGCAAAATGTTTATATTGGCAGTTATGATTATTTTTGTCAGAGAGTTTACCGGTTTGCGCTATTGGATTAAGGGGACGAGGTGAAATCATGTATCTTAAAGTTTTGGTTATGGAAATTAAGGAAGATTATTGTCTTGCAATGACAGAAGACGGGGAAGTGCTCCGGATTCAGAAAAAAGATGGAATGAAGGTGGGAAAACGTATTTATATTCTCAGGGAGGACTTGTT
This sequence comes from Eubacteriales bacterium, assembly GCA_030527365.1. Classification (GTDB taxonomy): domain Bacteria; phylum Bacillota; class Clostridia; order Lachnospirales; family Lachnospiraceae; genus Blautia_A. The sequence continues at coordinate 14,108 of JAUNAX010000052.1, forward strand.
TAATAAAGAAGAGGGCATTCGTGAGATTTCAGAAAAAGAAAGAAAAATAATTCCATGGAAATTTATGACTGCAGCTGCAGCTGTTTTGGCGGCAGTGATTGGCCTTGTGTTTTTTGTAGGGATTTCTTCGAAACCGTGTGCAGTTGTGTCAGTAGATGGGCAGAGAAGTATTCAGTTGGAACTGGATAGACATCACACTGTAAAAAAAGCGGTCTCTTATGATCACAGTCTTTCACAGAAAAGTCTGGAAAAGCTGGAAGGTAAAAAGCTGGAAGAAGCGGGAGAAATATTAAAACAGACAAAATCCTTCCAGGACAACGAGCAGAAGATTGTGAGTTATGGATTTTATGATGGAAATGATAAAGAGACAGAAGGATTTAAAGAAATGCTGCAGGAGGTGCTGGGAAACAAAGACGTTGTTTATATTCAGGGAACAGCAGCAGATGTGAAACAGGCAGAAAAAGAAAAGAAAACGCTTGGTATGTTCCTGTTGGAAAAGGCAGCAGAAAAAGAAGAACTGGAGGAGGTGTTGGAATCACTTCCACCTGAGAAGGCAGCAGAGCTTTTGCGAGATTATCCGAAGTTGGCAAAATTTGCAGAAATATTTGAAGAAAATAAAAAAGAAGAGGAAGATGTGTTAATTAAG
>JAUNAX010000214.1 GCA_030527365.1 Eubacteriales bacterium
TTTTCATTATTTTAATTTTATGGGCTTCTATCTGAAATAATGCCTGGACAGCATCCTGAATCTTCTGTACAGTAGCCGGATTTTCTCCGCCTTCTGCTGATACAAGTGCTCCTGTTACCTTTATCGTCTCCTCATTTCCAAAACTCCCGCCTTCCTCTGTCATAAGAACAACCTCTGTCTTTCCCACCCCCTCCACATGAGAAAGAAACTGTTCCAGCTTCTTTTCAAGCTCTGTTTTTTCTGCCGTCCCTTCCTCTGCTACTGTCTTCTTTGTCTGCCTCTCATGAGAGACCGGAAGGGCTGCTACTGCCAGAAGAAGCCCCAGAAGAAGCAGAACCACCCACTGCTGCCGGTCTATATTCAAAAGTCCTGATTTCAAACGTTCCTTCCCCAAACCCGCAGCCTTCCATTCCACGCTCTATCCTTCCTTTCTCTTCCTCGTCCGGCATTTCCTCCATATAAAGAACTGCCGTCACATCTTCCCCTTCTATATCTACTTCCACTTCCCCCGGATATATGCCTTTTTCTTTTAAAGAATTCCCTATTTTTTCTTCTATTTCCCACTGCCACCCCTTCTTGAGGTAAATCTCCTGAAGATTGGACAATTCTTTTTCCTTCATAACAGCCGTCTCCTCCTCATAATAAAGCTGAAAATCCCCAAGAAGCTCTTCCCCCTTTCCAAGAAAGGCAAACACAGGCGTACAAAGCATAAAAATGAGAAGAAGTCCCATAAACACCCGGACATACCTTTCATATTTTTTATCCGGTACAAGATGGAGCACCGTGGTAAGAAGAATATAAAAAACTGCAAGATTTCGAATCCATGAATAAATCTCTTCTTTCATAAAGCTTTAAGTTCCTCCTCCAAAGCTTACCATGAGAATAATGAAGGTCAGCATACAGAGCACATCTACAGTAAGAAGAAGACGGAGCAAAAGCCCGCAGCTCTCCCCCATTGTACTTAAACAGCCCACAATCCTTTTATCAGAAACAGGCTGCGCTACCGCCGCAAGGAATCGGTAAGAAAAAGACAGCATTCCATAGTGGAGCACCGGTCCTGCTCCTGCAAGAAGAAGGGCAAGCAGTACCACGATTCCCAGACTGTTCCTTACAAGAACTGCCCCTGTCACAATAAGCTCCGTCACTGCATTAACTGCATTTCCCACTCCCGGAATAGAACCTGCCGTCTTTCCTATCACACTTCTTTTCAGTGAATCCATCACAGGCGCTACCAGATTTTTTACTACCTGAAGTCCAATTACAAGACCAAGAAGTGTTTTTAATCCCCAGTTTATCCCTGTCTCCAGAAGTTCGGAAAGCTTTCCGAGCATCTCCTCTCTGGAAAGGTTATTCACAAACCGGACTACGGTGCATATGTGGATCCCCGGCAGGATAACCGTCAGAAGAATCCACTGGATCAGCCATACAAGAAGAAGGACACCCTCATAAAAAACAGCAGCTGTTGTTCCTCCGGAAGAAGCCGCCACTGCAAGAAAATAGGCGGGAGACAATACCTTCATAAACCGGGAAAGCCAGGAAAGATTTTCAGAGAGATTTATGCACAGAGCCGAAAAAGAATCCATAAGCATGGTAAAAAGAAGAAGATACACCACGTAAAAACTGATTTCTCCCACCTGTCCCCCGTCAAATATTTCCCCGAAGCCCGCAAATATGGCAGAGAGCAAAATGAGAAGCAACAGCCGGAAAAACAGCGTTTTCTCTCTGGAAAAACCGGAAAAGAAAAGGCCATGCAGAAATTCCTGCACCGCCTCTTTTGAAAATG
>JAUNAX010000053.1 GCA_030527365.1 Eubacteriales bacterium
CTGCATCTGGACTTTTTATTGCTATCGTTGCCATTATGATGTTAAGGCTAATAAGATCAAAAGGAATAATATCGTCAAATACATTGCAATAAATCAGAAGAATCCTATGAGATAGATCCCAGTTTGTGAGTGACAAGCGTTTGAACACTTGTTGGCGGTATTTTAGTAAAAGTATTGAGGAAATTTTTATTTACGAGGAGGAAGAAGCATGAAAAAGATAAAACAAGTTGTAATTTGTACTTTGGCAGGCAGTGCTTTTATTTTAGCGGGATTTATTGTGAAAGAAGACTATAATTCCACTCTGCTGTGTTCGATAGGATTCGGTCTTATATTTTCTTCTATAGTTGTTATTGGAAAGAGTTTTTATTGGAACAGACCGTCCAGGCAGGAAGAATATAACGCCAGAAAAGAAGAAGCGCAGATTAATTTGATTGATGAGAGAAAGCAGTACATCAGAGCAAGATTAGGACAGATTGCTTATCAGATTATGACATTTGTTCTGCTGGGGCTTTCTTTTATTCTTGGGGTATTCAGGGCAGAACCTTGGATTATTGCTATGGTATTTGGACTTTTTATCTTCCAGTATATTATCGGTGTGGCTGTATTTAAGCGTCTGGAAGAGCGAATGTAACGATGCTATAAAGAAAGTAAAAAATAACAAGAGAAATGCGGGAGATAAGGATTTCAGCATTTCTCTTGTTGTGTTTTTGGTTTAATTTATACTATTCAAGATTTCTGAGAAGTTCTTCGTAAATTTCTTCCAGTTTTTGTGGATCACTGTTGTAGGTATAATTATTTGTGAATACTTCATTTAAGAGTTTATCGTGCAGATCCGCATCTTTTTGTCGGAGAAGCTGCCAGAGGGCTGCGTCTTCTGCGCCTCGGCGCTGTGCTTCCATGCGCATTCCTGGATTAGGTCCATTTTTTCCAGGATAGATAAGAAAAGCATCACCACAGGGGAAATTTGTTCCAATACCTGTATGATTTGGGCAACTGGTTCCTTTGTAGGGATCCATTCCGCCCTGAAACTGGTTAAATCCCCAATGGAGGTAACCGCTGATTCTGTTTCGTGCAAATCCCCAGAAAAGAAGCCGGTTTTTAATCAAATCGAAATCAAGAAAGCGATTCAGCCAATAGCCTTCCGGACCGCAGCAGACATAATTCCAGACCGTTTCACCAAGAGAGATCAAAGTGTCAAACTCTTCTTTCCGTTTTTCGTATCCGGCAGTTCCGGGAACCCAGATGTCGATACCGCCCCGAAATTCAGCAGAATCTACTGCTTCAATAATTTGTACGCCAGGAAGATATTTCCTCAGAATGCTGGCTGCCAGGTAATACTGGCGTTTTCTGGCGTCAAGTGTTTGCTGATCTTTGTAGTGAATATCAGGCTCATCGTGGATATGAAACAGGACTTTGTCAGCCCAGCCATGTTTTTTTAGATAGTCAGCCAGACTTTTTATGTAGGTAACTGTTATTGTATATCCTTCCAGTGTATCAAACAATATATTTTTTGCCATAGCGCAGGTAAATTTATCTGTATACATATCCGGTTTTCCATCCGGAAGAAATCCACGGTTTAAAAGTGTTCCAAGTTCCATTTTTTTCATGCCGGATTCAAAGAAACAGGAAATAACAGGAGTGAGGTATTCAAAATCAAAAGTATAAGGATTTCTGGAAACAACACAAGTTTCATCAAGTTCCATAAAGAAAATATTCTGGTGAATTCTTCTCATAGACAGAGCATACTTTTTTATCATGTCCAGAAATTCTTCTGAACCTGGCTGTACGTTGTGGAAACGGCAGATTGCATCCAGAGAAAACCAGTTTGTAACGGGAAATGCGTCCTCTGGAATCATTACATTATAAATATGAAGAGAAATCTTACAGCAATAACAGCCTTCCTCTGTATGCACTTTTAACTGGAGTGTGTGAATGCCAGGTAAAATCTTTTCATCAGGTTTCAGACAGAAGTAAATGGCAGCTCTGTTATTTTTTACAGGGAAAATACCTGTTTCATTGGGCTCCAGGCAGTCATACACGTAAAAAGGAGCAAGACGGCTTGCGTATCCGGGTTTTTCAGCAGGGCGATTTTCAAGAACCATGGAGCCTCCCTGGCTGACACCGTCTCCTGTATTATATTCCACAGGAATTTCACGCATTTGAAACCATTCTGGAATAAAGGAAACGGAGTTGTGTTCTGGATTATCAGAAGAGGAGTTTTCCAGTTCAATAGAGACAGATTTTCCATGTGTCTGAAGGAGAAGCTGGACTCCCGGTGTTCCGTTTAAGGGAGCAGGAATATAAAGAGTATCGGGGAGAGGAGACAGTGTGCTGTCCGGGTAAAGAAATTCTTCCTGTGCAGTGAGGATACCATAAAATTGTGTTGTCATAATGTTTATTCTCCATTCTGCCGCAGCGCGGCGAAATTCTGTTTTTAAAAGCTATCTTCTTTGGAAATAAGGTGATCTCGATATTCTCTTGGAGTAAAGCCGGTTGTCTGTTTAAAAACTTTACTGAAATAGCGGGGATTTTCGTATCCCACAGCCTGACTGATGTCGCTGATTTTCGCATTGGGTTCAGCAAGCATTTCCTTTACTTTATCCATACGTATTTCTGTGATGTATTCAATAAAATTCTTGCCTGTTTTTTCTTTAAAGAGCCGGCTCAGATAATTGGGGTGGAGATAAAACTGCTCTGCCAGAAAAGCAAGGGTAATTGGTTCCTGATAATGGTTGCGGATATACAACTGTATATCATGTATAATGCCTTTTGCAAGCTGCTGTTCATCTGTTTCGCTGAGTTTTCCGACAAGTTTTCTGACATAGTCAAGAATGCAGTCTTTTGTACTCTGGAAATCGTGACACAGAAGAATATTTTCCAGAATGGAATTGAGGCTTTGACGCAGGTCAATGGAGTTTAATTTCAGGTTCTGAAGATTTCCATTTAATTCAATGAGACCTCCAATACAGGCTGTTTGAATCTGAAGTACATTTAAACGTTTATCTGACAATATGTTTAAAACAGAGTCCATATAAGAAACTGCATTTTGGCGCTCTTTGGGATTCGTAAGCATGGACACCAGTGTATTTGCCACATCTGACATTTCCGGTACTTCTTTTGGGAAAAGCATTTCAATATTTTTATACCAGATAGTTCCTTTGCTTTCTCTCGCTTTATTATAACGAAGAGCCTGTTCTGCTTCATCGTATGCGGAAGGAAGACCTTCATATCCATTCTTATATTTGCTTCCGCCAAAGAACCACCCTCCATTTCGTTCGCCTGCCTGTTCCAGGATATTTGTGAAGTTTGAGGCGTCTGTTGGGCTGTTATATGGAATTAAAGCAAATAAACCATAAAGCTGATTGTCAAGAATCATGGCATCTGGGATAACGAGACGGATTTCATGGCGCATTTCTTTTTTATATTGGGAAATATTTTCCTCTGAAAGTTCATCTCCACGGGGAATCATCTCCATAGAGAGTCCGTACCAGTCGTTTAGTGCAGGAAGCTGATACCGTTCTTCACGAATTTTGGAATGACCTCTGGCAATAGAAAGAAGAAGTCCTTCCAGTCGGCTTTTTCTGATATTATTTTCACTTTCTTCTTTTTGAAACTCAAGAGCCAGACGATCTAAAAGTTCTTCAATTTCTTTTAAATTTACGGGTTTATTAAGATAGTCGTAAGCGCCATAGCGTATTGCTTCTTTTGCATAGGAAAACTCACTGAATCCACTTAAAATCACCGTTTTTACAGAAGAATATTTTTCGGAAATAATTCGAAGCATTTCAAGCCCTGTCATTTCCGGCATCCGTATATCCAGAAAAATAACATCTACATGGTTATTTTCCAGAAATTTGAGCCCGTCTGCTGCCCGGTAGACGGTTCCTGCAACAGAAAACCCATGCTCCTGCCATTTGACAAATTGTGCCATTCCTCTGCATACAATTTCTTCGTCATCTATAATCAGTACCTGATAAGCCATTTTTTGTATCCTCCACTTCCATTTTCATATCTTCTGAAATATTTCGCACAGGTAATATTATGGTAATTTGAGTTCCGGTATCTGGGCTGCTTTTTATGTAAAGCCCATATTGTGAGCCATAGAAAAGCCGGATTCTCTGATTGACATTTACCATACCGATACTTTCTGAATTGTTTTTGGAATCTTCCGGTTCCCTCAGACGGGCATTTAGTTTTTCACATTCTTCCGGCTGCATTCCCTTTCCGTTATCTGTAACAGTAATATAAAGCTGTTCTTTTTCTATCCAGCTTTTAAGAAGAATCCGATAACCTTTGCTGGCATCGCCAAAAGCATGGGTAACTGCATTTTCTAAAAGTGGTTGCAGCATAAATTGTGGGACATAAACTTTTTCCGTATCTACGGAGAAATCTTTTTCCAGCTCAATTTTATATTGGTGACGGAAATTAATAACTTCCATATAAGTTTCCCCATGACGGATTCCTTCTGCCAGAGTAATGGTGTTGCTTCCGGAACGAATTCCCATACGGCACAGCCGGCTGAAAGCCTCTATCATATGAGTCACTCTGCTTTCTCCATTTGCCTCATACATTGCTTCCCAACGGATAATATCCAGAGTATTATAGAGAAAATGAGGATTAATCTGCATCAGAAGAGCATCAAGCTGCGCGTTTTTCCAGCTTAAAGAAATCTGCTGTCTTCGGATTTCAGAGAGATATACCTGTTCGATCAGTTTGTTTGTCTTATCTGCCATTTCATTGAAACAGTCTCCGAGAATAGTAATTTCATCGTTTCCGCTGTTGGGATAGCGTTCTGTCCATTGTCCGTTTCCTACTTTTTGCATTACAGAAATCAGTTGTTCTACAGGCTGAGAAATACTTCTTGTAACGAAGTAGGCGATAAGAACACAGGCTCCCATTACAAATGCCAGAATCAGAAGACACAGATTACGGAGCTGATAAATGCTTTCAAAGGCAAGCCGTTCATTTACCATATAGGTAGTAATCAGGTTGGTAGATGGAATCCTCTGGTAGGCTGTAAGAATATCCTGTCCATTTACTGTGTTTTCTACGATGCCTTTTCCATTTTCCAACATCTGTTTATATCCGGCGTTAGATTTCGGAAAAGATGGCGCCTGCATATTGGGAGAGTATGACATTAAAAGTCCGTCTCTTCCGGCAAGGAAGGCGTTGCCCTCTTTTGAGGAATCGGATCCGTTCCATATGTCGGAAAATGCTTCCAGATCAATATTGACAATAAGTACGCCAAGAAATTCACGGTCTACGGGCGTGTAGATACCTACACATAAGGTAATGAGATTTCCAAAACCGTATACATTTTGTTCGCTTTGATAAAAAGTGCTGCTTTGTTTTTCTGTTTCAATCCAGATTGGGTATCCTTTTTTTTCCTGAGGCAGAAGATAAAAATCGGATTTATAAAATTCTTCAAGATTTCGAATACAGCCGCCTCTGCGGTATCCGTTTTCTTCCATCATATAATATTGACAATAGGGAGTAACAAGCTGCATATTCAGAATGTTTCGCTTCTCGGAGGAAGCATGATAGAGCCTTTTTTCTATATACGATTTATTCTCCTGATAAAGAGGAGAATCCGGAGTCTTTTTCAGGGAAGCGTTTTCCTGAAGCGCCCGTATTAGGTGGGAATCTCCGTAAAAGGAAACGGTAAGCTCTTCGTATTCCTGCATAACGTCCTGAGTTTTTAATGCTGCATTTTGTACCATAAGAGAGACGGAGTGTTCAATTTTTTTCTGTAAGAGATCAGAGTATCGAAAAATACAAAAAAAGGTAATAAAAGCAGCAGACAAAGCAATCAGAAGCAGAAAGGATATAGTAAGCCGTCGAAAAATGCTGGTTTTTCTTAAAAATTTCTGAATGACAGCGGTTGGCGTGAAATGGTTGTTGTGTTTTGGTTTCTGCATTATTATTACCTGCCTTTCTGCTGAGTTTTTATGATGATATTTATTATACCATATATTGGTGAAAGGTTATTATTTTTTCTGTATACCTATAGCCATTTAAAAATAAAAGGAGCAGATACATTATATATCTGCCCCGGGAAAATAACATATTAGGTCAATTATTTTTTATTTGTTTCGTTAAAGGATTCCAGTACCTCGTCCTCGCACTGTTTCTGTGCATCTGCAAATTCTTTTTCTGGGTCTGCATTTGGGTCAACGAGAATTTTCTGTACAGCTCTGTCTACATAAGTACCGAAATCAGCTTTTCCGTAGAACTCAAGACGACCGATAGTCTTAGCCTGCTCAAGAACTTCTGAATACTCTTCCGGGAACTCATAGAAGTCAGTGATTGCCATATCATCTCTTGGAATGATCATTGGGTTTGGAGCACCTTTTGTTGCGAGGTTTTCATAATAAGCTGTCTGATATTCGATACCTGCCTTGTGTGCGATGTATTCCCACGCAGCGTCTTTTTTTGCCTGATCAGCTTTTGCATTGATTACATATGTGGTACCTGCAATAGCAGTTGTTCTTTCTCCGGAAGGTCCGGCAGGAGGAAGCATAAGACCGAGGTCATCTGGATCCATACCCTGAGAAACAGCATCTTTTACCCAGTCTGCTGCAAATGGCATCATACCAATTTTGCCAAGACCGAAGTTAGTTACAAGGTCTGTAAATTTAAGGGTAAGGTCGCTCTGTAAAACATCTTCTTTTCGAAGCTGCTGATAATATTTTGCTGCTTCCATAACTGCCGGATCTGTAAAGGTAAGTTCTGCGGTTCCGTCCTCATTCTGTTTTGTAAGGTCACCGCCTGCCTGCCATACATAATACTGGAAAAACCACTCTGTCCACTCAGCTGCAAGTGTTGCATATCCAGCAATCTGATTATCAGGATCGTTGATCTTCTTGGCTGCTTCCAGTGCCTCATCCCATGTTTCCGGGAGCTTTTCAATTCCAGCCTCTTCGAAAAGTGCTTTGTTGTAGCCGAAAAGCATTGGAGCAACTGTGTAAGGAACGCCGTAAATATTTCCGTCCAGTGTAAACATATCTACGTATTCTTTTGTGAAGTTGTCCCATTCATCCCAATTTTCCACATAACTGTTTAATGGTTCAAGGATTCCGGATTTCATATAAGAATCCATCATGGTAAAGGAACAGTTTACAAGATCCGGAGCATTACCGGCAGCAACTGCCTGATAAAATTCATTTCCCGGGTCTCCCTCTTTTACGATTTTGTTTAATGTGATCCACGGATGTTCTTCTTCGAATTTTGCATCCATTTCTGCTTCAAAATCGTCTTCGTCACGGCTTGTTACCCATAAGGTAAGTTCAACAGGCTCTTTTTCTTCTGCTTTTTTTTCTTCAGCAAAAACAGTTGTTGTTCCTGCCAGAGAAACAGCTGCCATACTGAGACTTAATAAAATGGCTAAACTTCTTTTCTTCATGCTACATCCTCCTTTGGTTCATTTCGAACTCGTTTTGTATGTTTATTATAGCAGAGAATCTTTTATAAAGAAATTACAGTAAATTAACATTTTGAGCAGAAAATGTCTACTTTTTTATCTCTTTTTATCAGAGACAGGTAAAAGTTAAATTATGATACATAAAAAGTGTAACCTGTTGATTTTTTACAGTGATATTTTCCATTATACTGTAGGTATAGAATCGAGGGCAGGAGGTATCAGATAAAAATGAATAAAAAAGAAAAGAAAAAACATAGAATGTCAGGATACACTTTCAAAAGAAAGGTGGCTCCCTGGTGCATTCTTGCACCGCCCATTTTTTTCACTTTGTGGTTAAAATATTATCCCATTATAAGTGCCTTTTTCATATCGCTGTTTAAATATGATCCAATTAATCCGCCGGGACATTTTGTGGGATTAAAAAATTATCAGGATATGTTTCAGATGGATTTCTACTGGCAGTCATGGAAAAATACTCTTATTTTCCTTTTGCTGCAGCTGGCGATGTGCTTTTTTATTCCTCTGATTCAGGCACTTTTGCTCAATGAATTGCAGCGTTTACAGAAAGGACTTACGACTTTATATATTCTTCCGGCACTGATTCCAACTTCTGTAAATGTAATTATATGGAGATGGATATGGCATCCGGATTACGGTGTTGCCAATCAGATTGTAAAATTTTTCGGCGGAGAGCCGCAGGCGTGGCTTAGCGATCCGGAGCTTGTAAAGTTCTGTATTATTTTCCCTGGCGTTTTAGGAGGCGGACTTACCGTACTGTTATATTTGTCGGCAATACAGGGAATTTCAGGAGATATTCTGGAATCGGCAGCTCTTGACGGCTGTACGGGATTTTCCAGAATTACAAAGATTATTCTTCCGAATATTTCTTTCATGGTATTTATTCAGCTTATTATGTGTGTGATCACAACAATGCAGCTTCTGGATGCTCCATATATGTATGCTTCCGGAGGACCAAGCGGCGCTTCCACAACGCAGGGTATTTTTATTTACCAGGCGTTTAATCAGGATCTGAATTATGGCCGCGGTTCTGCAGCTTCCATTGTACTTCTTATTGTAACGGCGCTGCTGACTATGGTGCAGATGCACTTTGAAAAATCGGAAAGAGAATAGGAGAACAGCTATGTTAAAAAAGAAGAATAAAAACAGAATCCGGCGAAGTGGTTCTGACCGTATTTTAAAAATATGTGCAGTAGTGCTGTCTCTCGTTTTTGCAGCGCTTATGCTTTATCCTTTTATTTTTGCAATTTCCGGCTCTATGAAAAACAATTCGGAAATTTATGAAGTTCCACCGAAGATTCTTCCCTCCTCTGCAAACAGTGTTTCTCTTGTTGTGGATTATTCTGATGTGGAAGGAGACGAGGAAAAACTGAAAGATTTAATGCAGCAGGACAGCGTTCTTTCCATGTTTGGAATTAACTATAAAATGGGAGATCAGTCCATTATGGAAATTCAGTTTTATGGTACAAAAGATGGAAAAACTGTTTTTCATTCAAGAGCACATCAGATGAAATTGCAGATGGAATGTGATTATGGAATTTTTACACGTTCTGCCATAAAAAAAGACGTTATCTTGCACGGAGATCGTTATTTAAGGGCAAGCGAGTCTCTTGGATATGAATTTGACTTAAACGGAATTTCCAAGGAATGCCCGGAGAATCTTGGCAATTATTTTAAAGATTCCATTACAGAGCTGCTCAATGAAAAGTATCCGCTTACAGGAAAGCTTGTTTCTGTAGGAAATAAGCAGAACAACTGGTTAAATCTGGAGAGCTTTAAGTATTATCTTCAGATGCCGGGATACATATATCCGAAAAATGAAGCTATTGGAAAATTCGGATTTATGACTTTTGTTGGAAACAGCGTGATTGTTATAGGTTTCGCCATGATCGCTCAGGTAATACTCTGCTCTATCTGCGCTTTTGTAATCAGCAGACTGCTGACTCCAAGAGTAGGGAAAGTAGTATTGATGTTTTTTATGGGAGCCATGATGATTCCTTTTGCAAGTATTATGCTGCCACAGCTTGTTATGTACCGGGAAATGGGAGCTTATAATAATTATGCGGCGCTTTTGCTTCCGTTTTTGTATCCGTATGGATTTTATGTATATCTGTACAAGGGATTTTTTGACCAGATTCCGGGAAGTTATTTTGAAGCGGCATCTCTTGATGGTGCATCTAATTTTTACTTATACAGTAAAATATGTATGCCTCTATCCAAACCGATTATTTCGCTGATTGCCCTTCAGACATTTATTGGAAACTGGAATGATTTCTTCTGGGCATGGATGGTTACAGAAGATCAGAACTTATGGACGTTGAATGTTGCTCTTTATAACATTTCGAATAATGTAAGCACAAAACAGAATGCACTGATGGGACTTGCAGTAGTTACCATTACTCCTGTTGTCCTCCTTTCCATTCTTTTCTCGAAACAGTTGAAGCAGAGTATTGTAGCTTCCGGTGTAAAGGGATAATGTGTGTCGTGTGGCCAGCCTCTTTTAAGAGGCTGGTTTTTTGTGTTTGAGTATTGCTGCTCCAGATTATAAAACTCTTCTTTTGTGGGAATACTGTAAAAAAAATCAGAAACAGCAAAGAAAGGAAGAGAAAATGGAAAAATCATTGTGGGCAGAGGGGACGTTTTTACCGGAATTTCCTTCTCTTAAGGATAAGATAAAGACGGACGTACTGATTATAGGCGGAGGAATGTGCGGGATTCTATGCGCGCATTTTCTGGAAGAAGCAGGCGTGGATTACGTTCTTGTGGAGGGAAAAAGAATCGGGCAGGGAATCACAAAGAATACAACGGCGAAAATCACTTCACAGCATAAACTGATTTATCATTCTCTTACAGAAAAAGCCGGCTGGGAAACTGCATATTTATATATGGAAGCAAATGAGCGGGCTGTGGCAAAATTTAAGGAGCTTGCGGAAGCATTTCCCTGTGATTTTGAGGAAAAAAGCGCGTTTACGTATTCCCTTACAAACAGAAGAAAAATTGAGGAGGAAGTGGAAGCAGTAAACGGGCTTGGTTTTTCTGCCACTTTTGAAAAGAGCATTCCCCTTCCTTTAGAAATTGAGGGAGCTGTAAAGCTTGAAAATCAGGCGCAGTTTCATCCACTGAAATTTCTGGCTGGTCTGGCAAAAAATAAGAAGATATACGAGAATACATTTATAAATGATATTTCTGAACATACGGCAAAAAGTAAGGAAGGGGAAATTCAGGCAGAAAAGGTCATTGTGGCGACACATTTTCCTTTTATTAATAAGTACGGTGCGTATTTTCTGAAGCTGTATCAAAGCCGTTCGTATGTGCTGGCGTTGGAAAATGCAGGGGAAATAAACGGAATGTATATTGATGAGTCAGATACAGGGCTTTCTTTTCGGAATTATAAAAATTTTCTTCTGATTGGAGGAGGCGGGCACAGGACAGGAAAAACTGGCGGCGGATTTCAGAAGGTGCGCCAGAAGGCGGCGGAGCTTTATCCGGGGGCAAAAGAACAGTATGCCTGGGCTGCCCAGGACTGTATGAGCCTGGACGGGCTTCCTTATATTGGGCAGTATTCCAGATGGAAAAAGGATTTTTATGTGGCGTCTGGATTTCAGAAATGGGGAATGACAGGCTCTATGGTTTCCGCTATGATTCTCTCGGATATGGTTCAGGAAAAGAGAAATCCCTGGAGTGATGTATTTTCACCCCAGCGAAGTATGTGGACACCTCAGCTTCTGATCAATGGATGGGAGGCAGCAGAAAATCTTCTCACTTTTTCCGAAAAAAGATGCCCGCATCTTGGCTGCGCCCTTAAATGGAACAGCGCGGAACACACCTGGGACTGTCCCTGCCACGGTTCCAGATTTGAAGAGGACGGAACCTTGATCGATAATCCGGCTACAGGAGATATGAAGCCCTGAGATTTATACCTTGCGAAAAGAGGACTCCTGTTTTATACTTGAAAAAGAAGGTTACCAGAACAGGAGAGAAAAAATGAAGTTATTAATTGTAAGACACGGAGATCCGGATTATACAATAGATTCCCTCACGGAAAAGGGATGGAAAGAAGCGGAATATTTGTCAGAACGACTTTCAAAGTTGGATATAAAAGATTTTTATGTTTCCCCTCTTGGACGGGCAAAGGATACTGCTTCTCTCACGTTAAAGAAGATGGGAAGAACAGCGGAGGAATGCGACTGGCTTCGGGAGTTTACTTATTATATTAACCGTCCTGATGTAACAGACAGGAAGAAGGGATTATGGGACTGGCTTCCGGCAGACTGGACAAAGGACGAGCGTTTTTATCAATATGACCACTGGTTTGAAAATGAACGTTTTGCAGAGGAAAATATTAAAAGAGAGTATGAAAAAGTGACGGAAGAATTTGACACACTGCTTGCAAAACATGGATATGTGCGTGACGGACATATTTATAAAGTGGAAAAGGCAAATCAGGATACGCTTGTATTTTTCTGCCATTTTGGACTGGAGTGTGTGCTTTTGGGACATCTGATAGGGGCGTCTCCTATGGTTCTGTGGCATGGAATGTGTGCAGCTCCCACTTCTGTTACAACGGTGGTAACAGAGGAGAGAAGAAAAGGAACGGCTTCTTTTCGTATCAGCTCTTTTGGAGATATATCCCATCTTTATGTAAAGGACGAACCTCCGGCATTTGCTGCACGTTTCTGTGAATGTTACGATAATGAGGAAGAAAGACACGATTAAGGAAAGAAAATCATAATTCTATAATATCTTTTTTATGGTTTTTATAAATTTATTAGAATTAAGACAAAATTTCCTCACAATTACCTGATATGATATATACATCTTAAAAGAACAGAGCTTTTAAGATAACTCTTTCCTTTCCCTAAATATGTAAATAACAAAACTACCTCTCGTGGCAGGAACGCCGAAGAAGAGGTAGTTTTTGTTTGGGTAAATTTACGGTATCTTTAATAACACGGTAAAAATAGTTCAAATTATCTTTACAAAAAAGTGTTTCTGTGATACGTTAATACAATAAAATACAGAAGGGGAGGAGCATATGAATAAGTACATTTTCAAATTTAAAAATCAATTTATTTTTACAATTATCCTGAAGGTGGTTTCTTCTGTGCTGTGGGTATATACAGCTATTGTCATTCAGAACATTGTAGACACGGCAGTGAGCGGAAATATGAATAAGTTTTCAGGAGCAGTCATTCTCTCGATCGTGTATTTTCTGTCTTTTGTTCTTCTTCTTTTTATAAGTGATTTAGTGAAATCCTATTACATTAAGAATACTGTTCAAAATTTAAAAAAAGAGATTTTTAACGGAACGATTCATCAGAGTTTTAAAGATTTTAAGTCAAAGGCATCTGCAGATTATATTTCCAATCTGACAAATGATATTAATCTTCTTGAGAATAATTATATAAATCCCGTAGTAGAACTGATTGGAGAGGTTTTCACATTTATTGCTACTCTGTTTATTCTTCTCAGAATCAGTATTCCTATTACTATTGTTCTGATTTTGACGGGAACAGTCATGCTTCTTGTACCTTATATGTTTCATGGAAGCATTAATGCAAAGCAGAACCGTCTTTCAGAAGATACCTCCGCTTTTACAGGAGCGTTAAAGGATCTGTTGGACGGCTTTGAAGTTATAAAATCGTATTCTATGGAAGAAACAGGAAATAAAGAATTTGACGGATTTAATAACAAGCTGGAGAAGTCACGACAGAGATATAATATTTTTATTGCGCTTACAGAGGCGATTTCCCTGATGTTATCACTTGTATGTCAGTTTTCAGGCGTAATTATGGCAGGATATTTTGTATTAAAGGGTACTTTGACAGTAGGTGTTCTGTCAGCAGTGATGCAGCTGGGAAATGGCATTTTCGGACCGATTCAGAGAATTGTGCAGTACATTACCCTGATCAAAGGGAGTAAAGATTTGAACGCGAAGCTTTTACGATTGATTTCCTCAAAGAATAGTACAGAGATAAGCGTTACAGAGTTTCGGGATTGTATAGAACTTAAAGACATAAGTTTTTCTTATAATCACGATGCGAATCTTGCCCTCAACCATGTTTCATTGAAGCTTGAGAAAAATAAAAAGTATGTTATTCTTGGAGAAAGGGGCTGCGGAAAATCTACTCTGGCTAAAATTCTTCTGAACTATTACACGGATTATGACGGTGAAATTTATATAGACAGTAAAAAGCTGAATAAAGAAACAGATTGTAGTCTTATGACACTTTCCTCTATAATCCATCAGAATGTGTATATGTTTAATAAGACGATAGAAGAAAATATTATTCTGGGGAAAAAATTTACGGAAAATACAGTACATACAGTGGTTCAGAATAGCGGCTTATATAAATTTCTTGATACAAAGGGACTGGATTATCAGGTGGGAGAAAACGGTTCCAGGTTATCGGGAGGGCAGAAGCAGCGGATTGCCATTGCAAGGGCTCTTGTACAGAATCGTCCAATTCTTGTGTTAGATGAGGCAACTTCGGCTCTTGATAAAATGACTGCCTTGGAAATAGAAGATTCTATTCTGGAAAATAAAAATATAACTGTGCTTACCATTACTCATAATATGAATCAGGATATATTGAGAAAGTATGATGAAGTGATTGTCATGGATAAAGGAAGAGTTGTGGAAAAAGGGAAGTTTGATGAGCTGAGGTTCGGGAAATCTTTAAAGGTTTAATGGAAACAGGAAATACGGTTTTGAATTTTGAAAATGCAGGGAGCTATCTGTATCTGATAAAATAGACAGAGATGCTCCCTGATGTATTTATACCCTTCTATATCTGTTAAAACAGGAATAAATTTCCTGAATCCTTGGTA
>JAUNAX010000215.1 GCA_030527365.1 Eubacteriales bacterium
GATATATTTGTGCAGGCTGTGCAGGAGGTATGACAGCCGTTTCCGAAATTCCTGTCCGTTATCAAGAGTATAGTGACTATAAATGGAGAATAAAAGTATCCGGACTTTTAGGTGGTCACTCCGGCGCAGAAATTGATAAAAACAGAGCAAATGCTACCCTGCTTTTAGCACGTTTTCTGCATGAAGGAAAAGAAGTAGCAGAGTATTCTGTTTCAGAACTTTTCGGAGGACAAAAAGATAATGCGATTCCAAGAGAGGCAGAGGCTTTGGTGTTGGCTTCTAAGGAAGACGGAGAAAAACTTTCTGCCTATGCTGCGGTTTATACCGAAGCTTTGAGAAAAGAATATACAGGAAGTGATGAAGGGATTACTGTTACCGTAGAAGAAGAAGGACAGGGTACTGAGCCGGTGCTCCATCCGGTAAGTCAGGAGAAAGTACTGTTTTTCCTTTTGAATTATCCAAACGGAATTCAGAAGATGTGTGGTTTTATTGACGGTTTGGTAGAGACTTCCTGTAATGTGGGAATTACAAAATTGACTCCTGCTGCATTGAGCTGTTCTGCCAGTGTGAGAAGCTCTGTGGGAACGGCTAAGAAGGCTTTGGCTGATAAAATCGGATATTTGACAGAGTTTTTAGGAGGTACTTTCACCATAGAAGGAGAATATCCTGCTTGGGAATTTAAACAGGACTCCAAGCTTCGTCAGGTGCTTGTGGATGTCTATGAGGAGATGTATCAGAAAGAACCTGTTGTGAATGTTATTCATGCCGGTCTGGAATGTGGTTTATTCTATGAAAAAATTACAGGACTGGACTGCGTGTCTATCGGTCCTGATATGCAGGATATTCATACTTCCGAGGAGAAGCTTTCCATTTCCTCTGTGGAGCGTGTATGGAAATATCTGTTGGAAGTTTTAAAAAGAATAAAAGAATAATGTCATAATTGCCTTCGCCTGTGCATAGAATGATATGTAATGGTAAGCGTGCAGCTGCCGGAATATCTTGTGTGCAGACGGAGGTTTTTTGTGCTGAAAACACTGCTATTTTTATGTTTGATTTTATTTTTTAACGTAAACCTTACAGGAGAATTGAAAGAAAAAGCGTCTTTAGAGGAACTCAAGCAGCGAGGACTTCCTGTAAAAAGTATGGAAAGCGCAGGAATTTCTAAAGAGGATATGGAAAAATATTTGATTTTTTGGGAAGATTTAAAATGCTTTCCCGTTGCAGGAAGAATTAATGAAAAGACAGAAGCTTTTTCTTATGAAAACAGTTGGCATGAAAAAAGAAATTATGGAGGGGAACGTTTTCACGAGGGTTGTGATATTTTTCCCCAAGAGAATAAAACCGATTATTATCCGATTTTAAGCGTGACAGAGGGAAAGGTAGAAAAAATCGGCTGGCTTCCTTTGGGCGGATATCGTATTGGAATTCGAAGTCCGGGAGGCGGATATTTTTATTACGCACATTTGTCCTCTTATGCAGAAAGTTTTTCAGAAGGCGACAAGGTAAAAGCAGGAGAAATTTTAGGATTTTTGGGAGATACGGGATATGGTGAAGAAGGGACAAGAGGAAAATTTCCGCCACATCTTCATCTGGGGATTTATATAGCAGTAAAAGGAAATGAGGAATATCCTTTAAATCCCTATCCGGTGTTGCAGTTCTTACAGGAAAGGCAGAAAAATTTTTTCTATTAAAAAGAAAAGAAGTATGCTATACTTTAATGAT
>JAUNAX010000054.1 GCA_030527365.1 Eubacteriales bacterium
TTACCAGTCTCTCATAAAAATTTCATATCTTTTTAACTTTCTGATAATTTCTCCTCTTTTACATGAAAACAGAGTTTTTTATTTTTCTGCTGTACCTGTACTATATCGCCTCTCTTAATTTTTCCTTCCAGAATCTCATTTGCAAGGGCGTCCTCTATTTGATTCTGAATGGCTCTTCTCAAAGGTCTTGCGCCATATTTGCTGTCAAAACCGGATTCTGCCAGATGTTCTTTTGCTGAGTTTGTAACTTTTAAAGTGATTTCCATCTGTTCTCTGCAGCGTTTTTCCAAAGTAGCCAGAAGAACATTTACGATTTTCTTAATATGCTCCTTATTCAGAGTGTGGAAGACCATGATTTCATCAATTCTGTTTAAAAACTCCGGTTTAAACAGCCTTCTGACTTCTTCCATCACTCCTGCTCTCATTCTCTCATAATCCCGTTTTTCATCAGTATCCGAGATAAATCCGAGACGTTTTGGCTCTATAATTGCCTGCGCTCCTGCATTGGAAGTCATAATAATGATCGTCTGCTTAAAATCTATCTTTCTGCCCTGGGCATCTGTGATATGTCCGTCATCCAGCACCTGAAGAAGGATATTAAATACGTCCGGATGCGCTTTTTCAATTTCATCAAACAGAATCACGCTGTATGGATTGCGCCTCACCTTCTCACTGAGCTGCCCTCCTTCTTCATATCCTACATATCCCGGAGGAGAACCAATCATTTTGGAAACGCTGTGCTTCTCCATATACTCTGACATATCCACACGGATCATTGCCTGCTCGCTTCCGAAAACAGTTTCTGCCAAAGCCTTGGAAAGCTCTGTTTTTCCAACTCCTGTAGGACCAAGAAATAAAAAGGAGCCGATTGGACGATTTGGATCTTTTAAACCGACTCTGCCCCGTTTTACAGCCTGCGCGACTGCTTTTACTGCCTCGTCCTGTCCGATTACCCGTTTATGAAGCTCTTTTTCCAGATGAGCAAGACGTTTTGTCTCTCCTCCTGTCAGGCGCTGCAGCGGAATTTTCGTCCAGTCTGATACAATTTCTGCAACGGAAGCTTCCGTCACTGCTGCCCCACTCCTTTTTGCTCTCCTTTTTTCTTTCTGTCGAAGCTTCTCTATCTGCTGCTCTACTTCTTCCTGGCGCTTCTGCGCCTCTTTTGCCCTCAGAATATCTGCTGTTTTTAACGCCTCTTCTTTTTCTCCGGAAAGGCTCTTTAATTCCAGTTCAAGCTGTTCCAGCTCCGGCATCTTCCTGTATCCGCAAAGCTGTACTTTAGAAGCTGCCTCATCGATAATATCAATGGCTTTATCCGGAAGAAAACGGTCGTTAATATATCGCACTGACATTTTCACAGCAGCTTCCAGTGCCTCGTCCTGAATTTCCACCTTATGATGCCGTTCGTAATAAGGACGGAGTCCTTTTAAAATCTCAAGTGTTTCTTCTTCTGTCGGCTCCTCCACAGTAATCGGCTGAAATCTTCTCTCAAGCGCTGCATCTTTTTCAATATATTTTCTGTATTCTTCCAGCGTAGTAGCGCCAATAAGCTGAATCTCTCCTCTTGAAAGAGAAGGCTTTAAAATGTTGGAAGCATCAAGAGCGCCTTCTGCTCCTCCTGCACCGATGATAGTATGAAGCTCATCTATAAAGAGAAGAATCTCTCTGTTTTCTTTTACCTCGTTTAATACATTTCGGATACGTTCTTCAAATTCTCCTCTGTATTTACTTCCTGCCACCATAGAAGAAAGATCCAGAACAACGACTCTTTTATTTTTTACCGTATCTGGAACAAGGTCTGCCACGATTCTCTGTGCAAGCCCTTCTGCGATTGCTGTTTTTCCAACCCCCGGCTCACCTACAAGACAGGGATTATTTTTTGTTCTTCTGCTTAAAATCTGTATCAGACGGGTAATCTCTTTTTCTCTTCCAATCACAGGATCCAGTTTTCTTTCTGAGGCAAGCGCAGTAAGATCCCTGCTGTACTGGTCAAGCGTAGGCGTTGTGGCGCTCTTTGCCTTTTCTGCCTGAAGCTCCTCTGAAAAACTCTCTCCTTCTTTTACCATTGTGGAAAGAACTGCACTGTAAAGCTTCTGCACATTGACTCCCATTGTATGCAGAAGTCTTGTTGCCACGCAGTCTGTCTCTTTCAGCATTACAAGAAGAAGATGCTCTGTTCCTGCTTTTTCTTCACATTCCTGAACAGCCTCTTCCATAATTTTTTTTGCCCTTGGACTGTACTCCGGTTTTTCTTTTTTCGATGCTCCCATATCAATAGGCGCAACAAATTTATCTATCATTTTACAGAGTCTGCTCTCTTCTGCTGCAAACTCCTCCAGAATCAGACCTGCCACGCCCTCTTTTTCTCTTATTAAACCGAGAAGAATATGTTCTGTCCCGATATAGCTGTGACCATAGCTCCTGGCTGCCTTTTCTGCAAGGGACAGCGCGTTTAATGCCTGCTTTGTAAATTTGTCTCTCATATACCCTCCTGTCTGTCTACGCTGTATTCGTCAAAAATTTCATCTATCAATTCATGAGCCTCTTCTCTCGTAACATTTTTGCAGCAGCCTTTTGCCAGGGCAACTTTAAGATTTTCTTTCATCTCTTCAAGAGCCTTTATTTTATCCACATCTATGGAAATAAACGCGCCCTTTCGCCTGTCTATGGACACGAAGCCTTCCTGGCGTAAAAGAGAATACGCCTTGTTGACCGTATGCATGTTGATACCCACAGTATCTGCAAGCTGCCGCACAGAAGGAAGAGGATCTCCCTCCCTCAGTCTTGAAGTAGCAATACCCATAATAATCTGATTTGTAAGCTGCACATAAATCGCTTCATCGCTGTTAAAATCTATTTCGATTATCATATTAACATCTCCTTTGTATGTTATACATATACTAGCACAAAATACCACTTTTGAAAATATTTATTTTTGAAAATGCAAAATAAAACGGGTACCTGCATATACAGATACCCGAAATACTTTATTTATTCATAACTCCTGCAATACGTTTTAACTGTTCTCTGTCAAGAATCAGATTAAATCCCTGAGGATTGATCGCATATGCCGTTGCCTGTTCGATCATAAGTTCCGGAAGTTTTGCAAACGGTATTTTTGCCATTCGGAGTTTTTTGCCTTTTGCAAATTTTTCAAATTCCATCACATCTGTAAACACCGGCTGAAGAATTTTCTCGTCCTTTGTTTTCAGGTACGGAATATGCACCTTCTTCGGATCCTCTTCATCTGATGCCATAGCAACAAGAAAACTTGATTTTACAATATTGGCAAGAACCTCTTCTTCCATTTCTCTCATATTTTTCCGCTCTTCTTTTTTT
This sequence comes from Eubacteriales bacterium, assembly GCA_030527365.1. Taxonomy (GTDB): domain Bacteria; phylum Bacillota; class Clostridia; order Lachnospirales; family Lachnospiraceae; genus Blautia_A. Next base: position 3,340 of record JAUNAX010000054.1, read on the forward strand.
ACAGGGCGACGAAGCTCCTGCATAAAATAGATACCGGAAAGCTGAAGAGCCGGATTAAGCAGAGGACGTTTACTCTCCTCGATCTTGCTCATATCTGCCTGTTTTGCCACATCTGAAAGCTCTACTTCGATTTTCTCTTCCCCTTCTGTCCAGACAATGGAATTTACTCCGATTGCGTAGAAAGTTCCATATAATCTCGGGAAGTCTTTTTTCTCATAGCGCATTCCCAGCAAAAGAATTTTATCTTCCAGACATTTCTTTCCAAACTCTTTGATTTCTTCTTCTGTCGCAAAAATCCATGCCTGATCGTTAAAAGTCTCTTCATCGCATGTCACATAAGGCAGTTTTGTTGCCTGCGCGTATGCCACGTATACTTTATCCCTTGTCTGCAGCGCTTTCACTGCCTCTTCTTTGCTGATTCCCATCTTTCTATCCTCTCTGTCTCATTTCTCTGATAACTGCTTTATATTCCTTTGTCACCCTGTAGGATTCCAGAATTTTCTGCAGAGACTTGCGGTAAGTAAATTCATCAAGCCGGCATTCTTCCCGAAGATATTTTAAGATTCTCTCCGGAAAAGCTGCGAAATATACAGAAATTGCCCAGGCAACTGCCATTTTCGCATAATAGCCTTCCTGATGAACTTCTTCCAGCCGTAAAAGCCCCTCCTCCACATACTCTTCTTTCACAAAATGGCTCAAAAGCATCACAGCCCCGAATCTTGCCTCATACTCTCTGTCTGACGAAAAATAAGGGGCAATAAATTCCCAGTATTTTTCCGGAAATTTTTCTGCATCTTTATAAGTGTTGGAAACACAGTCACACACTGCCCAGTTATTTATATCCGGTACAAATGCCCTAATATAAGAAAGCCTGGTATCACAGTCCATTTTCGCATAAGCAGTCACAAGGCCACGCAGCATGGTTTCTTCATAATAAATATCGTTTTTTTGAAAAAACCATTCCTCCCAGTCATTCTTTGCAATTTCTTTTGCAAGACTTCGAAGCGCCGGAAGACGGACGCCGAGAATATTCTCTGTTCCCGGAAGCAATCCCGAATGAAATTCTCTGTATTTTTCATCTTCCAGTTCTTTTAATCTGCTGCGTACCTTCTGAAATGTTACTTTTTCCATTTTATTTTGTCATAAACTCCACAATACCGTCAAGCTGACTTAAATTTTCTTCTTTTAAAGAAGATTTCACAGCTGCCGTTCCCTCGTAAATTTCCATATTCTTCATCTGAGAAAGAATATCTTTCATCTGTTTTCCTGCCGTACATGCCCATGTTCCATTTTCCACAACTGCCACTTTACGGTTCTGGAAATTATGAGCTTTCAGCTCCAGAAGAAGTGTTTCCATCTTCGGGAACATTCCTGCATTATAAGTAGGAGAAGCAAAAACAATTCTGTCGCAGCGGAATGCTTCTGCCAGAAGATACGACGGGTCTGTTACAGATACATCGTAGATAGCGATATTTTTTTCTCCTGCCTCGGAAAGCTTATTTGCCAGAACGTCCATTGTATTTTCTGTATTTCCGTAAATAGAAGCATACAGAATCAGCACATTATGGTCTTCCGGGGTATATGTGCTCCATTTCTGATACTTGTCGATAAACCACCCCAGATTTTCTCTCCATATAGGACCATGAAGCGGGCAGATCATCTGAATATCAAGAGTCAGAGCTTTTTTAAGAGCTGCCTGTACCTGCACGCCGTATTTTCCAACAATGTTTGTAAGGTATCTTCTTGCATCGTCCAGCCATTCATTTTCAAAGTTCACTTCGTCTGCAAAAATATTTCCATTTAAAGCGCCAAAAGTTCCAAACGCATCTGCGCTGAACAATACCTTGTCATAGGCATCGTATGTTACCATTGCCTCCGGCCAGTGAACCATCGGAATCATGGCAAATGCAAGGGTATGGTTTCCTGTACTTAATGTATCTCCCTCTTTGATAACAACTGCATGGGCGTCTACATCAAAATCAAAAAACTGTTTCATCATTGTAAAAGTTTTGGCATTTCCCACAATCTTCACTTCCGGATAACGCATTGCTACTTCTGCTATGGTAGCTCCGTGATCCGGCTCCATATGGTTTACAATCAGATAATCCAGCTTTCTTCCACCTAAAACATGCTCCAGATTTTCAAAAAACTGTCCGCTTACGGATTTATCTACTGTGTCCAGAAGGACTGTTTTTTCGTCCATGATCACATAGGCATTATAAGATACGCCTCTTGGAATGGGATAAATATTTTCAAACAGTGCCAGTCTTCTGTCGCTTGCTCCAATCCAAAAAGTGTCCTCTGTCACTTTTTTTACACAATACATATCAACATCTCCTTATTCTGCTTCATCTATTGCCTTTCCAATATCATGTCTCATGTATTTGTTGGCAAATGTAATCCACTCTGTCGCTTCATAAGCATTTTTTCTTGCTTCTTTTAAGTTTTCTCCCTTTGCGGTAATTCCCACAACACGTCCACCGTTTGTAACAATCTGTCCGTCTTTCTTCTTTGTTCCCGCATGGAAACAGTAATATCCTTCTTTATCCTTGAAATTTTCAAATCCATACATTGGAATTTCTTTTTCATAATGAACCGGATAACCATCACTTGCAAGTACTACGCAGACTGCAGCATTATCTTCAAACTGGAGATCTACTTTATCAAGTGTTCCCTCCACACAGGCTTCCATAACTTCCACAATATCATTTTTCATTCTCGGAAGTACAACCTGCGCCTCCGGGTCACCAAAACGTGCATTATATTCCAGAACCTTTGGTCCTTCCTGTGTCAGCATAAGTCCAAAGAAAATAATTCCTTTAAACGGACGTCCCTCTGCTGCCATCGCATCCACTGTAGCCTGATAAATATATTTCTTACAGAACTCATCTACTTCCTCTGTATAGAACGGGCTTGGAGAAAAGGTTCCCATTCCTCCTGTATTCAGACCCTTATCCCCGTCCAGAGCGCGCTTGTGATCCTGGGCAGAAGTCATTGTCTTAATGGTTTTTCCGTCCACGAAAGACAATACGGAAACTTCTCTTCCTGTCATAAATTCCTCTACGACCATTGTGTTTCCCGCACTGCCGAATTTTTTATCTTCCATGATTTCCCGCACACCGGCTTCTGCCTCTGAAAGATCCGCGCAGATCAGCACCCCTTTTCCAAGAGCAAGTCCGTCTGCTTTCAGCACGATAGGGAACTTTGCTTCTGTGCGCAGATAAGCAAGTGCCTTTTCCGGGTCGTCAAAGTTTTCATATGCTGCAGTTGGAATATTGTATTTTTTCATCAAATCTTTTGAAAATGCTTTGGAACCTTCCAGAATTGCCGCATTTTTTCTCGGTCCGAATACTTTCAGTCCACGCGCTTCAAATACATCCACAATTCCGCCTACAAGCGGGTCGTCCATACCGATAATAGTTAAATCAATTTTATTCTCTTCTGCGAAATCTGCCAGCTTTTCAAATTCCATTGCTCCGATTTCCACACACTCTGCCAGCTCTGCAATTCCTGCATTTCCAGGAGCACAGTAAATTTTTTCCACCTTCGGGCTTTTAGAAACGCTCCATGCAATAGCGTGTTCTCTTCCGCCGCTTCCTACGATCAGTACCTTCATGTCTTACTCCTTCACCGAAACTTTTCCGTTTACAACTTCAATTTTATCATTTGCAATAAGGTTAATGGCAAGAGGCAGAATTTTCCACTCTGCCTTTTCCATCACGCGTTTCTGAAGAATTTCAGGAGTATCTCCCTCTTCTACTTTCACTGCCTTCTGCATAATAATAGGTCCCGTATCTGTACCTGTATCCACAAAATGAACGGTTGCTCCTGTTACTTTTACGCCTCTTTTTAAAGCCGCCTCATGGACGCGGAGCCCGTAGTATCCCACTCCGCAAAAAGACGGAATAAGAGACGGGTGGATATTGATAATACGGTTTGGAAATGCCTCCACGATCATAGGCGGAATGGCTACAAGACATCCGGCAAGGACAACAAGCTCCACACCGCTTTCCTTTAACTTTTTAAGAAGAGCTTTATGAAATTCTTCTCTTGTCTCAAAAGTTTTCGGAGAAATACATACGCTTTCGATTCCGCGTTTTTTCGCCCTTTCAAGAGCGTACGCATTGGGGTTATTACTGATTACAAGACTTACCTCTGCATTGGTAATCTCTCCTGCATCCATCGCATCCAGAATAGCCTGAAGGTTTGTTCCTCCTCCGGAAACAAGAACACCAACCTTTAACATAAGGTCACTCCCTTTTCCCCTTCTTCAATGCGTCCTACTACATATGCCTTATCTCCTGCTGCCTGAATGGCTTCCATTGTTTTTTCCACATCTGCCGGATTTACAGCAAGAACCATTCCAAGTCCCATATTGTAAGTGTTATACATCATTGTTTCTTCAATGTCGCCTTTTTCTGCAAGAAGCTTGAAAATAGGAAGAACAGGATAGCTGTCTTTTTCAATGATCGCTCTTGTTCCCTCTTTTAACATACGCGGTACGTTTTCATAGAAGCCACCGCCTGTAATATGACTGCAGGCATGAATACGCACACCTGCGTTTTTGATGCTCTTTAATGCTTTTACATAAATTCTTGTAGGTGCAAGAAGAGCCTCTCCAAGAGTTGTTCCAAGTTCTTCATAATAAGTATCAAGAGATTCTTTTGTCATATCAAAAACTTTTCGTACAAGGGAAAAACCGTTGCTGTGTACGCCGGTAGAAGCCATACCAATGAGAACGTCTCCTGCTTCCAGTTCTTCTCCTGTGAGAAGGTCTTTTTTATCTACTACGCCTACTGCAAAACCGGCAAGGTCATACTCGTCTTCCTGCATAAGTCCCGGATGCTCTGCTGTCTCGCCGCCGATAAGAGCCGCGTCAGACTGGCAGCAGCCTTCTGCAACGCCTTTTACAATTTCTGCAATTTTTTCCGGATAGTTTTTGCCACAGGCAATATAATCCAGGAAAAACAGAGGTTCTGCGCCTGCACATGCAATATCATTTACACACATAGCCACTGCATCAATACCGATTGTATCATGTTTGTCCATAACCATAGCAAGTTTTACTTTTGTTCCGCAGCCATCTGTTCCGGAAACAAGAGTCGGCTCTTCCATGTCTTTAAATGCGCTCATGGAAAATGCACCGGAAAAACCTCCGATTCCACCTAAAACCTCCGGACGCATTGTCTTTTTGATATGCTCCTTCATAAGCTCCACTGATCTATATCCGGCTTCAATATCTACGCCTGCTTTCTTGTAATCCATAATGTTCCTCCCTGTATTCTTTTATATATTATAGTAAAAACTGCCTTACACAGCATTAATACTCTTTGTATCCAACCTGCTGAAGTCTTGCGTCTTTTGCCTCAACCTGCTCTTTTAATTCCTGGCTGTAAGCTTTTAAACGGCCCAGAAGCTCCTCATCTGAAGTTGCAAGAATTTTTGCTGCAAGAAGCCCTGCATTTGCACCACCGTTAATTGCCACAGTAGCAACCGGAATACCGGAAGGCATCTGTACAATCGAATAAAGAGAATCTCTTCCTCCCAGAGAAGTTGTATGCATAGGAATACCAATGACAGGCATTGGGAAAATAGCCGCGCACATGCCCGGAAGATGTGCTGCCATTCCTGCTCCTGCAATGATCACTTTAAAGCCTTTTTCTTCCGCAGTTTTTGCATACTCAAAGAACACGTCCGGTTCTCTGTGTGCGGAAATAATTTTCATTTCATAGTCAATTCCCAGTTTTTCCAGAATATCTGCTGCTTTGCTCATAACAGGCATATCTGAGTCGCTGCCCATCACAATTCCTACTTTTGCCATAATAGTTCTCCTTTTAATATGTATTTTAGGGCAGAACAGGCAAAAGCCCGCTCTGTCCGAAAAATCCTCTTCTACGCGTAAATTCTACTAAGATTCCCTTTTTCTGTCAACCCAAAACACCCCAAAAGATATTTTGTTCTCATAAAAGATATTTTATTTTTCTCCAAAAGGCTCATTCAGTTTTTCTGTTCCCGGAAGGACGAATCTTCCCTTCTCAATAATAGAAACCATTTCTCCGTCATCGTCAATGACACGGATGCTGCCAAGCTCCTCATATGGAATGGTAATATCTGTATGGCAGCCATAGTATGCCATACTCAGATCCTCTTTCCGGAGTATGGAAATTTCATTATCTCTTGCAATGATTTCTTTTCCGTTGGGGTTAAAGACAGCCGTATCCTCCGCCCAGCTGTAGCAAGTATCTCCCACAGCAAAATGAGGACCCATTTTTTCTGCGATAAGAATCGGAAGCTTATCTCCGATTCCATATTTTTCCGCTGCCACATAGGCAGTGGTATTTGTTCCGATCGCAAATTCTCCCATTGGAAGTTTTACGTGATGATGCAGAATGTTATCTTCTATATAGCGTCTGTTTTCCTCTTCATCTTCGAAATTTGTGCAGCTGTAATCAATTACCTGTCCGCAGTCAAATACAAGCTTTAAATTCTTAAATTGAAGACCGTTCAGATATACTTTCTTCACATGGAGAATACCGCCGGTTCCTGCAAGTACAGGAGAAGTAAAGACTTCTCCTACCGGAATATTCACATCTGCCACACAGTTTTCAAAATTTGTTTCTTTTTCCGGATTTTTAAGCTCATGAAGATGAATGAGAAGGTCAGTCTCGTTTCCGTCCTGTCCTTTAATTTCCACCCACTCGCAGGTATCCAGAGTATCAATAATAGTCTGCTGAATGCTCTGATAAAGATGGTAATCCAGCGTGTTGATTTTTACGATTTCACGGAAAATTTCCGGAAATTTCTCTCCGATTTCCGGAACCGGATAAGCAATGATCGTAAAACTTCTCTCATCGCCTTTAATATAGCGGTTTACAATCTGACCGGATTCATTATCAAGCTCAATCTGGAGTTTCTGCTGTGCTTCACTGTAGGAAAGCGCCTGCTCACATTTTTCCGGGGAAAAAGGTGCTTCTCCAAATGTCTCAATAACTGCCGGTCCTCCATGTACTTCTGCGAGATCCTTATATTTTTCGTAGGAGGTCTGCATTGCCCGAAGTTTCCTCTTTACAAAATCGCTGTCAAGAAACAGAGCATCGTCCTGTCTGTGATCGTAATCATACTGTGGATTTGCAATTCCTCCTGTATATCCCACACGGTTCTGTCCTTTTTTATTTACAGCGTGAACTGCATGACGGTAAATGACAGGCTTTAATCCCATCTTTTCAAACTGAAGAACAGCCGCTTTTACCATACGCTCAAATCCCAGATTATATCGGATATTGACGGTTTTCTTTTTCGTTATATCTTTTCTTCCCATGATAAAGCCGATCCGGTATCCCTCCGTGTAAGTGGACGCCATATCGTCAATTTCTTCCTGAGAAAGAGAATTTAAAAATTCTGCCACGCCAGTCTCATTTTCAGAGATGAATTCACCATACTGATAGAGATAGCGAAGATCAGACAGATCAGATTTCATAATAAGGTCAAGGGCAAAAGTAAGCTCAGAATCCACACCTTCCCGGATTCTTCTCTCCATCATATCCTGACAGTAATCATTTACATAAGAGGTAAGGATTCCCTTCATTTCCTCCGGCTCCGGGATTTCCTCCTGGGCAAAAGCAGAATACACCTCAAGAAACAGCTCCAGCAGCTGTGTCATTTCTTCTGTGCGTTTTTCATAAGCGTACACCACAGCGCCGCGAAGCTCTGCGTAAAGAAAAGAAAACAGTTTTCCATACTCACCCAGCTTCTCTGCTGCATATGCCGGATTTCCATAGGAAGTTTTATAATTTTCCGGAAGAATATCCACATACAACTCTCTGTTTTCTTTTTTCAGTTCTTCCAGGGACTGCTCCCCTGTTTTTTCCATTACCTGAATCGTTTTCAGAAGAAATTCTGCTGTTTTTTGGAAAAAATCAAGATACGGCTGTGCCACTTCCTGTTCTTCCGGAATTTCTCCAAGCCTTGTTTTTGCAAGAGCGTAACGCTCCATCATCCATTCGTCCAAATCTTTATTTCCTTTCGTTTTATTTCATATCGTCAATCACATTTCCAAGCTGTATATGTTTCTCTACAAGCTCCTGCATATACTCCCAGATTTCCTGTGAACCTTCTTTTGTTTTTGCGTTTCTTTTATAAATCTGACTTTTCTTTACTCCATGTTCTTTCCAGCTTTTTCCCTGGGAAGCATCATTTAAAAAGAGTGGCTGGCTATTGTCCAGCATACGGGCAAATTTTGCATCACTGCTCTCATATGCCTCAAATTCTCTCCAGAGCTCCATAAAATATGCCCCCTGCTCTTCCGGAAGAAGCCCGAAAATACGGTTCGCCGCCTTTTTTTCTCTTTCAGACTTTGTAGAAGCGCCCGTCTCGTCATAGGCATATGTATCTCCTGCGTCGATTTCCACAAGATCATGAATAAGCACCATTGGAATCACTCTGGAAAGATTGATTTCTTCCTGTGCATATTCTTTTAAAAGAACTGCCATAAGCGCCAGATGCCAGGAATGTTCCGCATCATTCTCTTTTCGCTTTCCATCTGCCAGATACGTCTGGCGTACTATGTTTTTTACTTTATCTACCTCAATAATAAAATCCATCTGTTTTTTCAGACGCTCTCTTCTGTCCATATTATACCCCCATTAAAAACAGAAAAATCCACCCTACTGTAATAAACCCATTTGTAATAGAACCGATAACGCTTGTATGATGCTTACAGTTTTCTTCGGAAAAGCTTAAAAGTCCCATAATAAATCCATAAACAGACAGAAGTGCTGCAAAAAGGCTTACACTTCCCACAATAAATCCGTATTTCCCTTCCAGAAAAAAAGAGAGAAGAACGGCTGTCAAAAACAGGAGAAAGGAAGCCACGGCAAGACCTGCCGACAGCTTCCCTTTCCCTGCTTCTTTTTTCTTTGCAAACGCATATCTATATCTTTTTGCCATAATATTTTCTCCTAATGATATTGCAGATGACAAAGAGCATATAACCAAGCGCTGCCCCAAGTGTATTCAATATCAGATCGTCTACATCGAAACAGCCCACTCTTGTAATAAGCTGAATAGTTTCCACTGTAAGGCTCAAACAGAATCCTGACAAAACAATCAGAAAGCCGTTCTGCATACGCCTGGCCACAACAGGCAGAATATATCCATACGGAACAAACCCAATTACATTTCCGCAGATATTTGTCATAAGTGCCAGAAGACCCAGCTGATGCCGGTAAACCCAGAAACGTCTGATTTCCACAAAGGGAACCAGGTTATAGCGAAACTCCCTTTCAGCCTCCGCCACTCTTCCGTATTCTTCTGAGAAAAACAGAAAATACAGAAGAAGCAGCATATAAAGCACAAACAATCCAAGTCCTGTCCGGCGAATCAGCTTTTTTGTTTCATTTCTCAATTTATTCCCCTATATCAGAATTTCCGATTTCCGTTTCAGAAGCCGGGCTCCGTTTACAATCATCAGAATCCCGGAAACAATTCCTGTTACAAGGACTACAATCCCTACCGCAATGTTTCCTGCGCCTGCTCCGGTCATTGTTTTATAGACCTTTTCATTCATTTCCAAAGCCCTCCTTTCTGTCTCCTATTTTGCACCGTACTGTTCATAATATGCGTCTATGGAAGCTTTCAGTGCATCGTCAATAATGACGCGTCCCTGACATTCTCTGTTATAAAGATATTCCACAACCTCGTCCATAGATACGATTGCAGCTGTATCAAATCCATACAGCTCTTTCACCTCGTCAAGCGCGCATTTTTCTCCGCCCTTTCCTACTTCCATACGGTTTAAGGATACCATAAGACCTACGATTGTTACGTCTGCAGCGCCTTTCACCTTCGGAACGGTCTCTTCCATAGATTTTCCTGATGTGGTAACATCCTCGATCATAACGACTCTGTCCCCGTCTTTCAGGCTGCTGCCAAGAAAGCTTCCCTTATCTGCGCCGTGGTCTTTTTCTTCCTTACGATCAGAGCAGTAGCGGATTTCTTTTCCGTACAGCTCGCTGTATGCCATAGCAGTTACAACTGCAAGGGGGATTCCCTTGTACGCCGGTCCAAACAACACGTCAAAATCATCTCCGTATGTTTCATGGATTGCTTTTGCGTAGTATTCACCAAGTCTTTTTAACTGAGAACCTGTTACATAAGCTCCTGCATTCATAAAGAACGGAGATTTTCTTCCGCTTTTCAAAGTAAATTCTCCAAATTTGAGCACATCGCTCTCTACCATAAATTCGATAAATTCCTGTTTATACTGTTCCATTTTTTACCTCCAGTTATTTCACAATTCCAATAATCTCATGAATATCTTCTATCTTCTGTCTCTCCATAAAAGAGCGTATTCCATCTACTACCATTTCTGTTGTACGCGGCTCAAAAAAGTTTGCAGTTCCAACGGAAACGGCTGTCGCTCCTGCCATAATAAATTCCAGTGCATCTTCTGCTGAAGCGATTCCGCCCATGCCGATGATTGGAAGAGAGACTGCATTTGCAACCTGGTATACCATTCTTACTGCAACCGGCTTCACTGCAGGACCTGACATTCCCCCTGTTTTATTTGCAAGGGCAAAGGTTCTCCTGTTAATGTCAATCTTCATTCCTGTGATTGTATTAATAAGAGACAGAACATCTGCTCCGCCAGCCTCTGCTGCCCGCGCCATCTCTGTCACATCCGTCACATTCGGGCTTAATTTCATAATCACAGGCTGCTTTGCGTATTTCTTCACTTCTT
>JAUNAX010000055.1:0-5397 GCA_030527365.1 Eubacteriales bacterium
GGTCTGCATTTTTTTGTAAGTACAGAATCTCCCTCTGTTCTGATTGTTCTAAGTGCCATTTCCTTACTTCCTTTCTTCTCTTTTTTGTTCTGCTTTATGCAAAATCAAACTGTATGTATATTTTCCGGAATCCGGAATTAATTTCCATGTATTTTTCTATTTTATCTTTTATATTCACAAGTGTATGATAATCCTCATGCTTTAAATAAAGCACCTGCTTATATACATCTTTTACTTTTCCAACTGGAGCCGAAGCCGGTCCGATCATATGAAGACCGTCTCCATGATACGCTTTTTTTACAAACTGCCCAATATAATACATTCCCTTTAAAAGACGCTCTTCTTCCTCACATGCTCCCAAAATAGCAAGCATATGGGAAGCCGGGGGGTAGTCAAGAAGAATACGGTAGCTCATCTCCTCCTGATAAAAGGCTTCATAATCCTGACAGGACGCCGCCTGAATACTGTAATGCTCCGGGTGGTACGTCTGAATAATGGCTTTCCCCCGCCGCACTCCTCTTCCGGAACGCCCCACTGCCTGGGTAAGAAGCTGAAACGTCCTTTCTGCGCACCTGTAATCCGAAGCATTTAACGACATATCCGCCGCGATCACTCCCACAAGAGTTACACTGGGAAAATCGTGTCCCTTCACAATCATCTGCGTTCCGATCAAAATATCTGCCTCATGTTCTGAAAACGCCTTTAAAATCTGTTCGTAGCTTCCTTTGCTTCTTGTTGTGTCGTAATCCATGCGCAGAACCCGGGCATTCGGAAAATTTTTATGGATAATCTGCTCAATCTGCTGGGTTCCCGCTTTAAATCCTCCTATATAAGGAGAACTGCAGACAGGACAGATTTCCGGCTTCTGCGTCTCATATCCACAATAATGGCAGATCAGCCTTCCGTTATTGTGTTCAGAAAGAGAGACATCACAGTGCGGACATTTCATAACGTGTCCGCAGGAACGGCAAGATACAAACCCCGCATAGCCCCTTCTGTTTAAAAAAAGCATTGCCTGCTCTCCCTTTTCAAGACAGGCGCTGATCTCTTCTGAAAGACTTCTGCTTAATATGGAACGGTTTCCTGCTTTTAATTCTTCCCGCAAATCAACGATTGATACCTCAGGAAGAGGGCGCGCCTCATATCTGGCATTCAGATTCACAAGAAAATACTCTCCCTTTTCCGCCCGGCTGTAGGCTTCCAGTGACGGAGTTGCAGACCCCATCACCACGTAAGCTCCCTCTGTCTCTGCTCTGTGCACCGCCGTCTCCCGCGCGTGATACCTTGGGGTATTTTCACTTTTATAGGTCGGCTCATGCTCCTCATCTATGATAATCAGCCCCAGATTGGGAAACGGAGTAAAAAGTGCAGAACGGGGACCTACCATGATCTTGCATTCCCCTCTTTTTGCCCGCTTGAACTGATCGTAGCGCTCTCCCTGAGAAAGTCTGGAATTTAATACAGATACCTGATTGCCAAATCGCCCGTAAAACCGGCGTACTGTCTGATATGTAAGGGCAATTTCCGGAATCAGGACGATCGCCTGTTTTCCTTTGCTTACCACCTCTTCAATCAGCTCCATGTACACCTGAGTTTTTCCGCTTCCTGTCACACCCCTGAGCAGAACAGGACGTGGTTTCTCCCGTCTCCATTCTTCTCTTATCTCCTCTACTGCATTTTTCTGCAAAGGTGTAAGAGAAAAGCGCTCCTTCTCAGATTCCATTTCCGGAGAAACTGCGTTTCTGTAAATCTCGCTGCTTTTTATGGAAAGAATCCCCTGTTCCGTAAAATATTTCAAAACAGAGGGAGATGCCCCCATATTTTTTACGGCATCTGTATAATCCACACTTTTATCCGGGCTTTCCAGAACAGAGCGCAGAAGCCTTGCTCTCGCTTTATATCTTGTATTTTCAAGTTCCTCTAAACTCCTCCACCCTTCCGTTTCTTCTATATTAAGACAGATTCTTCTCTTTTCTTTTGCTCTGACTGTCTCCTGAATGGGAAGAACCGTCTTCAGCGCCTGAATCATAGTGGAGCCATACTGCTCCTTTAACCAGGCTGCAAGGGAGATAAGTCTTGCTTCTGTAGTGTCTTCGCTGCTTCTAAGATCTCCAATCTCCTTAATCCTCTCCGGAGGAAAGGACGGTGTGGAAGAAAGTCCTACCACATATCCCTTTCTCATGGAATTTCTGTTTCCAAAAGGAACGGTAACTACCATTCCCACGCGAATTTCTCCCTGAAGTCTCTCCGGCACTTTGTACTGAAAGCTCCGGTCAAGCTTCTCATGAGAAATATCAATAATCACATCTGCATAAATCATGTATCTGCACTTTCTATTTTCCTGCCAGAATATCTGCAATCAGGACTCTCTCGTCCATCGGGTATTTTTTGCCCCGGATTTCCTGATAATCTTCGTGTCCTTTACCTGCAAGGATAATAATATCTCCCGGTTCTCCGTGAGAAATCGCATAGGCAATGGCTTCCTTCCGGTCAATAATCTCCACATATTTTCCGTCTGTTTTTTCAATCCCTGTTTTAATGTCATCTATGATTGCCTGGGGATCCTCATTTCTCGGATTATCTGAGGTAATGATCGTAAGGTCTGAAAGACGTCCTGAAACTTCTCCCATCTCAAAACGACGAAGTCTGGAACGGTTTCCGCCACAACCGAAAAGGCAAACCAGCCTGTGCGGGTGATACTCCCGAAGGGTACTTAAAAGACTTTCCAGAGCCATTGCATTGTGAGCATAATCAATCATCAGGGTAAATTCATCTGAGACTTTTACCATCTCAATTCTGCCCTTTACCTTTGCCACCTTCAACGCCTTTATAATATTTTCTTCCGATACCTTAAAATGACGGCAGATTGCAATGGCAGTCAGAGAATTATAAATACTGAATTTTCCCGGAATATCAATTTCTACAGGAAAATCCATCAATCCCTTTAAATGATAAGAAATCCCAAGACTTCCCTTTCCACTTATCAGCTTCGCGTCCTCTGCGCGCAAATCTGCTTTCTCAGAAAATCCGTATGTCTCAAGAGCGCAGGTATGTCCCTCCACGATTTTCTCAAAATGTTCATCGTCCCTGTTTACAATTCCCACGCGGCACTGTTTTAAAAGCATTGCCTTACAGGAAAGATAATGCTCAAAATCTCTGTGTTCATTTGGCCCTATGTGATCTGGCTCTATATTTGTAAAAATTCCGAAATCAAACACAAATCCCTGTGTTCTGTGAAGCATCAACCCCTGAGAGGATACCTCCATCACCACACAGTCGCAGCCGACTTCCACCATCTCATGGAAATACTGCTGTACAACATAAGATTCCGGAGTCGTATTTGCTGCCGGAATTACCCTGTCTCCAATAATCGCCTCAATCGTACCAATCAGACCAACCTTATATCCTGCGTTTTCCAGAATGGACTTTACCATATATGTGGTTGTCGTTTTTCCTTTTGTTCCTGTAATTCCGATTGTTTTCAGCTTTTCTGCAGGATGCCCGAAATAGGCGGCAGAAATAAACGCCATTGCATAACGGGTATCTTTTACAAGAATTACCGTAACATCTTCGGGCGCTTCTGTCTCTTCCTCCACAATAAGAGTTTTCGCTCCTTTTTCCACCACATCGGGGATAAACTTATGTCCGTCCACAACAGCGCCCCGGATGCAGATAAACATGGAGTCCTCTTCTACCTTTCTGGAATCATAGACAACGGAAGTTACCTCCCGCTCCACATCTCCCTGCAGGCATGTATATTCCAAATGTTCCAATAAGGCTGATACCTTCATATTCCATTCCTCCTGCTCCTCCTTTTGCCAAAGCAGACCGGAGGTATTTATTCTTTTATAGAATATCACACCTCCCCCCGGTTTTCAATGTTTCCTTTTCCCTTTCATTACCTGCCCAAGAAGAATACAGAGAATCACAGAAGCAGCAAGAAGAGCCACCATTTTCCCTATTTTTGTCCCGTCCTCTGTTTTTGGAATTTCCTTACCTTCATACTGAGCTTCCGGCGCGCTGCTCTGTATCTGAGCAGGAACCGGCGTAAAGGTCTCAGGAAGTTTCAACGCCTGTACAGACGCCTGTGCAGTGACCTCATGCTCTCCTGTTTCTTTTGCAAGAACAATTACCTCATTTAAAAGTTCTCCTTCCACATCTTTCTCCGGCAATTTCACCAGTGCTTTCAGTACAATACACTCCCCTGGTTTCAGAACAGGGATAAATGCCTTATCTTTTGATTCATTTAATTCCACACCTTCTTTTTCCACGAACTCCGCACGAATTCCCTCTTTTAAAAATCGCTCTGTTGTAATAATGGAATGGAGGGTAAGTTCCCCTGTATTCTGAATCCGTATTTCATAAGAAATCTCTTCCCCCGCCACAGCAGTCGAACGGTCTGCAATCTTCTCCACTGAAAAATCTGCTTTCAGAGGTTCCATCTCTGACGTACAGACATCTTCCAGAGAAACTCCGTCTTCCTGGGAAGCCGTCACTGTACAGGTAAGAGCCTCTTTCTGTTCCGGCAGAAGCTGGGCTGTAAGAAAAAGAAGAACTTCCTGACCGGGTTCCAGAACAGAGAGCACACTTCTATCCTCCTGAAACTCAAGCCCCGGAGCTTCCTGCCACTGCCATGTAACTTTCGGACAGGAAAAAGCCGCATTCAAAATAATATCAGAAATTTTCTCTTCTCCGGTGTTTTTCAGGGCAACCTCATACACAGCCACATCCCCGGCTTTCAAAGCAGGCTCGCCGCTTAGAGACAGCGTAAAAGGATTCCGTATTTCTTCCCCTTCTGAATTTTCCTCTCTGTTTTCTTCCGGTACTTCTTCTGTATCTTCCTCTCCGTTTTCTTCCGGCCTTTCTTCATTCCACTCTTCCTGATAATATTTTTCTCCGTCCCACAGTTCTTCACTCGCTGTTCCGTCACTAAGTTCCATTTTTTCCACATCTGCGCCAAAAACTTTTTCGCAGTTTCCCCAGTTTCCACATAAAAACAGCAATGTAAAAATCACAGCGGCAATTCCCCCTGCGTGTTTCCTGATTCTTTTTTTCATAAATACCTCCTTAATTTTTTTGTTTTCCAAATGGATTTTTTTGCCGAACGGCATGAAATAAAATAGAATTTTCAGATATGTATATCTTATCATTTTCCAGTAAAAAGTACAAGGTTTTTTCAGAAAATCAAATTATTTTAAGATTTATTTATAAATTTTCGATATATTTTATATTTACGTCATACTTTGCACACAGTTACTCGATATAATAGATTTTGGATAGATGAAAACCACTCTCTATCTCCCCCCTCAAAAAGTAAAGAAAAAGCTGCCGTATGAAAATACAGGCGGCTTTTTCTTTTGTTCTTGCAATTCATATAAGGCTCTTTTATAATTATCT
>JAUNAX010000055.1:5497-6558 GCA_030527365.1 Eubacteriales bacterium
TATAACAGCAAAAAAGAAAAGAGGTATCTCCTATGAACGAAAAAATCGTAGTAGTTGCACTTGGCCATAGAGCTCTGGGAACCACGCTTCCAGAACAGAAAGAAGCCACTAGAGCTACTGCAAAAGCAGTGGCAGATTTAGTTGAAGAAGGAGCGAAGGTTGTCATCTCCCACAGCAATGGTCCGCAGGTAGGAATGATCCACACAGCCATGAATGAGTTCGGAAAAGCGCATCCGGATTACACATTTGCTCCCATGTCCGTATGCTCTGCTATGAGCCAGGGTTATATCGGATATGACCTTCAAAATTCCATACGGGCAGAGCTTCTCTCAAGAGGCATTTATAAACCTGTAAGCACAGTTCTCACACAGGTTGTGATCGACCCGTATGACGAGGCTTTTGCAGAGCCGGAAAAAATCATCGGACGTGTTTTAAATGAGGACGAGGCTGAAATTGAAGAGGAAAAAGGAAACTTTGTCACTCCATGCGAGGGCGGATACCGCAGGATTCTCGCAGCTCCAAGACCCCAGCGCATTGTAGAATTTGAGACAATCCGCACACTTACAGATGCAGGACAGGTAGTCATTGCAGCCGGAGGCGGCGGTATTCCTGTTCTGGAACAGGGCATTCAGCTTCACGGCGCAAGCGCCATTATCGAAAAAGACCTGGCAGCAGGACTTATGGCAGAAGAATTAAACGCAGATACTCTGATGATCCTCACAAGTGTGGAAAAAGTAAGCCTGAATCTTGGAAAAGACAATGAAGAATTTCTGGATACTATTTCTGTTCAGCAGGCACAGGAATATATAGAGGCAAATCAGTTTGCACCGGGCTCCATGCTTCCCAAATTTGAAGCAGGAATTTCCTTTATTGAAAAAGGAGAGGGAAGACGTACCGTTATCACAGATATAGCTCATGCAAAAGACGGATACCTGGAAAAAACAGGAACTATTATAAAATAAGCTGCTCTAAAAAGTTTCTTCTTAATGTAATAAGAAGGATAGAAAAGACGGGATAAGCATACAAGTTGATATGCTTCCCGTCTTTTTCGTTACTGTATT
>JAUNAX010000055.1:6658-14020 GCA_030527365.1 Eubacteriales bacterium
AAGACGGGATAAGCATACAAGTTGATATGCTTCCCGTCTTTTTCGTTACTGTATTACTGTTCATTGTGCATGGTATATAAATAATGCCCCGACCTATTCTGAACCATACCACAACCAATAGTTCCTGTTTTATAAAAACCGTGGTGATACACCACATTCCTAACCTTGCCAAATGTATATTTTTCCAATCTATCTCCAGTCCTCAAACCTGTTATAGAAAGAAAATATATCTCGATTTCAGTTCGGTCAATTTACATCAATTAACTCATAACATCTTTTGTATCTATTATTATTTTTTGACAATTTTCACATTGAAATGCTGTAATTCTATACCCGTTAATTCTACCTACAAATACGCCCTCATCATTCAACGGAATATTATTACCCATTTCTGCTTTCCACCAAAGACCACCATCGCTACACACTTTACCTTTTCTCATTTCACTATTGCAATATGGACATATCATAACCATTTCCTCCTTATTAAGATGGATACAGTCCAATACCATCACAATCATAGAAACTTAGAACCACAGAACTGTGCTACAAATTTACGAATCAGTCAGCAGCCATTACCACACTGGCAGAAAAAACTGCATGAAACATTTACATCGATTTTCTCTCTGCTATCTCTGCCATTTTCGCTTCGTTCAGACGGGTATCGCCATGAACTCTACTATAGGAAAGGTAGCCATTCATACGGTCAATTTTTGTAAGATTGCTGGAACCGCATACAGGGCATACGTCCATCTCAAGCTCCTCATGTCCGCAGTCATCGCAGTACGCAAGAGAAAGATTCACTCCCTCATAATATCCCAAAGCCATCGCTCTTCGGATCAGAGTGCGAATTGCTTCTCTATTATAGCTGATAGGATAACGCACGTACTGGATTTTTCCTCCGTTGCAAAGCTCCCAGAAACGTCCCTCCAAATCCTGTTTTTCAATAGGAGTGACATCTTCTGTCACATGGCAGTGGAAGCTGTTGCTCACATACGGGCGGTCGGAAACGCCCTCCACAATACCGTACATCTTGCGGAACTGCTCTACCTGAAGACCGCAGAGGCTCTCTGCCGGCGTTCCGTAAATCGCGTAAAGATAACCATCTTCTTTCTTAAACTGGTTAACTTTATCGTTAATGTAACGAAGAACCTCCAGAGCAAATTCGCCATCTTCTGTAATTGATTTTCCATTATAAAGCTCCTGCAGCTCGTTTAAAGCTGTAATTCCGAAAGAAGCTGTCATTGGTTTTAAGATCTTTCCGATTTTTTCGTTCGGTTTTAAGTGACCGCCATAAAAGCCTCCCTCACAATATGCAAGAGGATTTGTAGACGCACGCATCTGCCCAAGATATTCATAAGTCCGGATATGAAGGCTTCGGATCATTTCCAGATAAAAATCAAGAACCTCATAAAAATCACGGTTTTCTGCGCGGGCTTTCGCAAGGATCATGGGAAGATGAAGGCTCACAGCTCCCACGTTAAACCTTCCCACAAAAACAGGAACATCATTCTCATCAGCAGGCTCCATGCCACCTCTCTCATACCAGGGGCTTAAAAATGCACGACAGCCCATAGGACTGATTACTTTTTTATATTTTTTGTACATACTGGAAATATATCCCTCTCCTGACATGGAAAGCCAGTCAGGATACATGGTTTTTGCAGAACAATCTACTCCAACCTCGAATACGTCCTCACAGCATTTTCCTTTTCCGTGAATATTTTCATCATATAAAAATACAATCTTCGGGAAAAGAACCGGCTTCTTTCTGCCTTCCTTGCCCTGTCCGCCCTGATGCACCTGCAAAAGAGAAATGCTGCACATTTTCTCAAACTGCTCTGTTCCGAGACCGAGAGTCACCGTAACAAACGGATAATCTCCTCTGGAAGAACCAACTGTATTTAATTTATACTCTATTCCCTGCCAGCCCTGGTCATAATCACGGCGAACCTTGTCAAGGGCATACTCAATGGCTTTCTCTTCTCTTCCGCTCCAGCTTTCATCAGAATATTTCATAAATTCCTGAATATATCTGTCGTAGCTTTTCTGAGCATAAGGAGCCAGGATCTTATCCACCTCAGGAACCGTAAAACCACCGTACTGCTGGGCTGCCGTACTCAAAATAATATCACCCATAACATCAAAAGCAGTATCAAGAGTTTTCGGTTCGTTATACCACACATTTCCCATCTCGAATCCGCCGCTCAAAACAGAAGCTACGTCAAAAAGACAGCAGTTCATTGTATCAAGTCGGGCAGACTGATCATGGATATAAATATAACCGTCTTTACATGCCTGAAGCTCATTCCGGTTCATAAAGAATTTACGGTAAAGTTCCTTATTCAGTTCATTAAAAATCAGGCTTCTCTTTGTAGCAACAAGAGCGCTGTCTGTATTTGCATTACTCTTGTCTCCAATATAGCGGATTGCCTGACTTTTTGTATACACATCGTCCATCATATGGATAAAATCAAGCTTATAATTCCGGTAATCCCGATAACTTTTTGCAACAGCAGGATTTACACGCTCAAGAGCTCCCTCTACGATATTGTGCATTTCCTGGATCTGGATCTCATTTTTCCCAAGAGAATCTGCGTGCTCCTGTGCAAAACGGCAGATAAAATCTTTCTCCTCATCAGAAAATGTATAAAGTATACGTGCAGCGGATTTATTTACTGCTGCCACGATTTTCAGAGGATTGAACTCCTCTTTCGTCCCATCTTTCTTAATCACATAAATCATACCATTTTTCTCCCAATTACCATATCTAGTTATATTTTTCACTTTTTTTCTTCATCTCACCCATATATGGTGCTTACAAGAGTATAGCATAACCATCTGAAAAAGGGAAGGGGCAAAATTGTCTATTTCCTGTACATTCTTTTCAGCACAGGCAGAAGAAGTGCACAAAACGCGGAATACACAAGAAAAAGTAAAAAAATCCCGTCCAGAACTTTTCCTCCGATCTCGTACAAAGTAAAATTTGCCGTTCCCTGTGCAAGCTGTAAAAGCCTGTCTGGAAGAAGTCCAAGTACCTCTGTCACTGCCGGATTATTGATATTTGACAAAAAGGAAGGCAGGAATACCAGTACAAAAGGCAGTATAACTGCCGCTGCTGAAGACTTTGTTTTTCCGGATACCAGCATAGTCAGAAAGGAAATAAACAGGCAGCCCAGGTATCCCCCCACTACGCAGAGAGCGTACTTTTCCATATTTGTCATTTCATAAAAGCTTTTCCAGTCAGAAGAATTTGCCTGGATCGGGCAAAACGCTCCGTCTGCACCAAGATAAAGAAGAACTGCTCCCGTATATAAAAGCACTGTGCACCAGTATATGCCCGTAACAATATAAAAACAAGCCTTGACTTTTGCGGAAACTGCCTTATTCTTTCCGTAAAGAGATGAAAACAGAATACTGTCTGCTTTCCACTGAAATTCTCTTGCAAAAATCCCGGAAACCAGGTATCCAAGCACAAGCATGAGAATCATAAGAATTGTTGGAAAATAAAGAAAAAGCTGCTTCCATCCCTCCACATAATCATAAAAAAACGGCGTTTGAAGATTTTCGTACTTTGTTATCAGATATTTTTTCTCTGTTTCTGAAAAAAGTTCCTTTCCTTCTCCCGAAAGCCAGTCTTTCAAAAGAATAATCCTGTTTTCATAAAATTCAGACGCATTTTCCGGCTTTAAGCTGTCTGCTCTGAAATAATTATAATCCCGAAAATCTTCTGCATATGCGTAATTTAAAAGGTTTCTGATTTCCTGAAAACCCTGCTTTTTATGAAATGCCTTATCGTTTTCCTGAAAATCATCAGACTGCGCCTCCGGAGTCTGTGAGATTTTATTGTTTTCCTCAATAACTTTTTGGATTTTTGCCTCATCAAGAAAACCTGCCCACGCCTTCTGCTCTTCCCTTAATTTTTTCACTGCGCCAAAGCCCTTTTCTGTTTCTCCTGCTTCATTTACATAAGAAATATTTCCCGCAAAAAAACAGACAACACACAGCAGCACACCAAGAAGAGCCACTGCAATCTGATTTCCTCTTCTTAAAAACACTTTCTTTATCTCAAATTTTACCATCTTCCTCCCCTGCCCTTCTTCCAAAGTAATAGAGAAATACATCTTCCAGATTTGCTTGCATCAAAACTGCATTTTCCTGGGGTTTTTCTTCCGAAAGAACACGAAGCTTTATTTTTCCCTCTGCACGCCTGATATTGGAAATCTTATAATTTCCCATAAAAAACTCCGCTTCCTTTCCATTTACTGTACACTCCCACACCCCTGCCGGAAGACAGGAAGTCAGTTCCTCCACAGTCCCTCTCTTTGTGATTTCTCCCTCCTTCATAAGAAAAACAGAATCTGCAATATACTCTATATCCGACACAATGTGGGTAGATAAAAGCACAAGGCGATTTTGGGAAAGCTCGCTCAGAAGACTTCGAAAACGAATCCGTTCGTTGGGGTCAAGACCTGCCGTAGGCTCGTCCAAAATCAGAAGCTTCGGGTCATTTAACATTGCCTGAGCAATTCCCACCCTTCTTTTCATGCCTCCGGAAAGACGCTTCATCTTTTTGTTTTTTTCCTGGGAAAGCCCCACCTGTTTTACCAAAAGCTCCGCCCGCTTTTTTGCCACAGCAGGGCGCAAGCCTTTGACTGAGCTGATATAAAGAAGATAATCCCACACTGTAAAATCAGGATAATATCCAAACTCCTGTGGAAGATACCCGATAAGCTTTCGGTATTCTCCCTCCATTGAAAAAATATCTTTTCCGTTATATGTAATTTTTCCTTCTGTGGGTGAAAGAAGAGTGCAAAGCATTCGCATCATGGTTGTTTTTCCTGAACCATTGATTCCAAGAAGCCCGTAAATTCCCTCTTTCATCACGCAGGATACATGGCTTACCGCCTCTGTCCCCTGAAAACTCTTTGAAACATTTTCCATTTTTAATTCCATAACATCTGAACCTCCCACATTTGTCTCCATTTTTTCTGTCCTCTGCCTACGCAGTAAAAAAGATACAGAACAGAACTTGTAAAAATCAAAGCCCACACCGGTTTTGTCACTGCTTCATAAATCTGTTCCTGGCAGAGAAACAGAAGCCACACCGCGTCCCATATCATACAGAGAAAAACAGAAAATACTTCCGAGCCTGTCTTTCTGCTGTATAAGGTTCC
Organism: Eubacteriales bacterium; assembly: GCA_030527365.1. Taxonomy (GTDB): domain Bacteria; phylum Bacillota; class Clostridia; order Lachnospirales; family Lachnospiraceae; genus Blautia_A. The sequence goes on from JAUNAX010000055.1 coordinate 11,833, forward strand.
AAAACAAATACAACAGCTTATATTAAAGGGAATAAAAAACTGCACCACTGCTTCCCACAAGGTAATCCTCCCTGAGAAAGAAGCTGCCGCCAAAAAAATCCCGAGAATAAAACCGTCCGCCAGTGCAAACGCCATAATCCTTGCCGCATACATCTGCCGAAGCGTATAAAACGTGGTTCCCTCAATTTCCATTGCTCCTGTGTTGCGGTTTTTCCAGAGCTCCGGCATAATCAGAACTGCAAAAAGAGACGCCGCCATTCCCATTCCTTTTTTCACATATTCTCCGCTCTCTGTACATACAAGAATCCACCAAAGCCCCAAAAGAACTGCTGCCTGTAAAATCCACCATCTTTTTTGAATATATCTGCTCTGCTCATAAAGAAATTCAGGAAAGGAGGCTTCTCTCTCCTGCTCTCCTTCATAAAACGCCTTCTTTGCCGCCTCGATAGCCTTTATTTCCTTTTCCCCGTTTATCTGCACCTCTTTTATCTTTGTGATATGATTTCTTATTTTCCGTTCATCTCTTCTCACGGTTTTCCCCTCCTTTCAGCTCCTTCATAAGCAGTTCTCTCACACGCCGGACTCTGTATTTTACAAGAGAAAGACTGATTCCTGTAATTTTTGCAATCTCCTTTTGCTTTCTCTCCTGAACAAAATATAAAATTGCCGTTTCCCTAAGTTCTTCCGGAAGACTTTTTAAAATCCTGCTTATGTCCATAAGCTCCTCAAGTCCTTCCATACATTCCCCTTCTGTTTCCGGCAATTCTGCCATCACTACTTCCTTTTTTCTGCGAAAATAATCTTTGCACACATTTCCTGCAATTACATAAAGATAATTTCCCGCTTTCCCATAATGACGATATTTTTCAAACGTTCGGAAAAATCGCTCAAATGTCTCTTGTGCTGCGTCCTCCCCGTCCTCTCTGCTATAAATGTGAAGACAGCAATACCGCAAAATTGCCGGATAATACTTTTTTACGAAAGCTTCTACCGCCGCTTCGTCCCCGGTTCTCATTTTCTGTATCAGGCTGAAATCTCTGTCCATTTTTCTGCTCCTGTCCCATTTCTCTGCTTGCTGTAAACCATGCTTTTCGTTTTCTCTCATGCCTTTACCTATTATAACGGTCTATGAGGTCAAAAAGACAGGAAGAAAAAAGATTTTTTCGTATAATTTTTTCCCTGTAAAGGTTTGTCACAACCGGACTTTCCTGCTATAATAAAAACTAATTATTTTTATGAGGAGGGCTTTCTATGGAACAGATGAAAATCCCCGCCGGCTATCAGACAGACTTAAATCTTCACGATACCCAGGTGGCAATCAAGACAGTTAAAGACTTTTTTCAGCAGACTCTGGCGCAAAAACTAAATTTACTCCGCGTATCTGCACCTATTTTTGTAAATCCTGCATCAGGTCTGAATGATAATCTAAACGGGATAGAACGCCCTGTAAGCTTCGATATGAAAGGACAGACAGATTGTGCGGAAATCGTCCATTCTCTTGCGAAATGGAAGCGTTACGCGCTGAAAAGATATGGTTTTTCTCAGGGAGAGGGACTTTACACAGATATGGTTGCCATTCGAAGAGACGAGGACCTTGATAATATCCACTCTGTTTATGTGGACCAGTGGGACTGGGAAAAAATTATTTCCAGAGAAGAACGAAATATGGATACTTTGATCCACACAGTCCGCACTATTTACAGTGTTCTTCGAAAAACAGAAAAATACATGGCAGTACAGTATGATTATATAGAAGAGATTTTACCAAGAGAGATCAGCTTCGTCACAACGCAGGAGCTGGCTGATATGTACCCGGACTGTACTCCAAAGGAGAGAGAATACAAGATTACAAAAGAAAAAGGCGCTGTCTTCCTTATGCAGGTAGGCAAAGCCTTGCGAAACGGAGAACGCCACGACGGACGCGCTCCTGATTATGACGACTGGGAATTAAATGGAGATATTCTTGTATATTATCCGGTTCTGGATATTGCTCTTGAGCTTTCTTCTATGGGAATCCGAGTGGATGAAGAAGCTCTTGACCGTCAGCTTGCAGAAGCAGGCTGCGATGACAGACGGAATCTTGATTTCCAGAAGGCAGTTCTAAATGCAGAGCTTCCTTATACTATAGGCGGTGGAATCGGTCAGTCCAGAATCTGTATGTTTTTCCTTCGAAAAGCACATATCGGAG
>JAUNAX010000216.1 GCA_030527365.1 Eubacteriales bacterium
GCAGTCCTCAATAAGATTTACAATCTGAGTAATGGAATCTTTTTCTTCTCCGGAGGACATGGCATCTATATAAGTCTGGCGGTTTTCGTACAGTTCTTTAATTGCCTTTAAGAGAACCTCCTCTGTGATCTCTTCTTCCTCAAGAACCATGCTGTAGCCCTGTTTTTCAAAGGAACGGGCATTTAAAATCTGGTCGCCTCTGCTTGCGTTTGCAGAGAGAGGAATCAGAAGACTTGGTTTTCTGAGCGCTTTTAATTCACAAATGGCATTGGCGCCTGCGCGGGAAATCACAATGTCTGCAAGAGCGAATAAATCAGGGAGTTCCTCTTTGATATATTCAAACTGAACATAACCGGAAGTACCTCTGAGACTTTCATCCAGCTTGCCTTTTCCACAAAGATGGATCACCTGGAAGTCGGGAAGAAGTTCTGGAAGGATTTTTCGCACATTTTCATTGACAGATGCAGCTCCAAGGCTTCCGCCGATAATGAGAAGAACCGGTTTGTCTTCTGTGAAGCCGCAGAATTTGCGGGCTGCTTCTTTGCTGCCGCTCATCAGTTCCTTACGGATCGGAGTACCTGTGAGAACTGCTTTTTCAGCAGGCAGATTTTTTACTGTTTCCGGGAAATTGCAGCATACTTTGGCAGCAGAGGGAAGACACAGCTTATTTGCAAGACCGGGAGTCATGTCGGACTCGTGGATAATAGCCGGAATTTTGCATTTTTTTGCGGCAATCACAACGGGAACGGTTACAAATCCGCCTTTGGAAAATACAACATCAGGTTTTAAATCTTTTAAAAGCTTTTTTGCCTGACCAAATCCTTTTAGTACACGGAAAGGGTCAGAAAAATTTTTTAAATCGAAGTAACGTCTTAATTTGCCGGACGAAATTCCATAATAGGGAATGCCCAGTTCTTCAATCAGTTTTCTTTCAATCCCCTCATATGAGCCAATATAGGAAATTTTATATCCTTTTTCCTGGAGCATGGGGATAAGGGCGATATTTGGAGTTACGTGTCCGGCTGTACCGCCGCCTGTAAGTACAATATGTTTCATAGGGGTTCCTCCTGAAAAATCGTAATAAGGCTTTTACGCCATGATACATACGGTATCATTTATAATATGCCCCCGGGAAACAGAATTGTCAAGGAAAGATAGGAGGTCAGGAGAAAAAATGTTCAAGAAATTAAGTGATGAAGAGCTGCGCGAGTGGGTAGAAAAACAAATGGAAAAAGAAAACAGGTCACTGGAGAATAATTTCTTCTCCAGAGTTTTCAGAAAGAAAGATGACATTACGGATGAGGAACTGGACCGCTTCTTTGCAGAGGCAATCAAACGCATTGAAATGCAGGAGGAGTTGCAGAAGGAAGAAGAGGAGAAAGAACGTCTGCGGAAAGAAAAGTGGAAAAAGCGTTTTTCCTTTCGAGGGGACGCTGCTGTTGGCTATCGGAAACTGTCAAAAGTGGCAGGATTTGTTGTTGTGGGCGCACTTGCGGTTTTTGCTGCAAGTATGACTATTGAAGCCAACAGGAATTATTTTGTGGACAGTGTGAAATATCTGACGGGGAATGATACAAAAATTTTAATAGACAACGACGCCAGTAATGACAAGCCATCTTTAGATGAAGAACAGGCTCGTGATAAAATTGAGGAAGAAATGGGCGTGGAAGTGCCAGAGTTTCTGTA
>JAUNAX010000217.1 GCA_030527365.1 Eubacteriales bacterium
AAAACGTGGAACGCCAGGCGTTGTGCAGATTTTGCACCAATGCCCGGCAATCTTGAAAATTCTTCTATCAGTTTGTTAATATGACTACTGTAATATTCCATTAGAACGGGAAGCCTCCGCCCATACCGCCAAGTCCGCCTGTTAATTTAGACATAACGGCTGCTGACTCATCTTCCATTTTGCGAAGCGCTTCATTTGTTGCAGCTACAATTAAATCCTCCAGCATCTCAATATCATCCGGATCCACTACTTCTTCTGCTAATTTTACTTTTAACACCTCTTTTTTGCCGGAGACAGTAACTTCTACTGCTCCACCGCCTGCTGCTGCTGTAAACTCTTTTTCTTCTAACGCTTTCTGATTTTCTTCCATCTGACGCTGCATTTTCTGCGCCTGTTTCATTAAATTGTTCATATTTCCCGGCATCATACCACCCGGAAATCCACCTCTTTTTGCCATAATAAATTCCTCCTATTCTTCCATATCTTCTACTGTAATTTCCATGTTAATATTTTTATGAATTAAATCATCTACGGAAATCTCCGCCAGCCCGCTTTTTCCATGACCGGTTTCATTGTTTTTCAGTATCATCCTTATTTCTACTTCTTTTCCGATTTTCTTTCGAACTGCATTTTTTAGCATTTCCAGATTATCGGGATTGTCAATGCAAGTCTGCGCCAGAAAATTCTGAAATTCCACATAGAGTATCGGCTCTCCTGTATTCCCATCGTATTTTGGTACGGAGTCTAACAGCATTTGCTGTAAAAGTCCTTTGGTATCACGGATAATGGAATTCCAGTTCTTTTTTATATACTGCAAATCCTCCGGCGCTGCTTTTTCAGGCTTTACTGTTTCTTCTGCCGGAATTTTTTCCTGTACATTTTCAGTTCTTGTCTGCCCATAATTCTCAGCCGGCACACTTTGCACCATCACACCGTTTTGCAATTTTTCTTCCAAAACCCGAACCCTATCGTAAAGAGAGTCTAAATTCATCTCCATAACCGGCTGGCAAAGCTTAATCAGTGCAATTTCTACCAAAACCCTCTTTTGAGAAGCATATTTTATCTGATTAGAAAGCTCTGAGAAAATGCGGATATAACGCATAAGCGTTTCTGCATCTACCATATTGCTCTCCTCTTTCATTCTCTCCAGATTTTCCGCTGACGCATCTACGGCTTCCTCCGGATGCTCTGAAGTAGAAATTAAAAGTAAATTACGCAGATACCAGATAAAATCTGTGACAAACTGTCCCAGTTCCCTGCCCTGAATTATAATTTCATCTAAGGTTTTTATTGTGCCTGCCGTATCCTGTTGCAAAATTTGACGAAGCAAAGAACTGAACACCTGCGTGTCCACTGCTCCTAAATTCTCTAAAACCTTTTCATAGGTGAGTTTTTCTCCCAGATAAAAAGCAATACACTGATCCAAAAGGGAAAGCGCATCTCGCATAGAACCGTCTGCTGCCTTGGCAATATAACGAATTGCCTTTTCTTCCACATCGTTTCCTTCTTTATCCATCAGCTCCCGCAAGCGTGCTGCAATGGTATCTGCCGTAATCCGCCTGAAATCATACCGCTGACAACGGGATAAAATAGTAATAGGGATTTTATGAGCCTCCGTAGTAGCCAAAATAAAAATAACATAAGACGGCGGTTCTTCCAAGGTTTTTAAAAGTGCATTAAA
>JAUNAX010000218.1 GCA_030527365.1 Eubacteriales bacterium
TTCTGATTCTTTTTACAAGTACGGTTTCTCATAAAATGGTAAACTGTGCGGTAGAACAGGCAAAGAGAAAAGCAATTCCAGTATGCCGCTGCCATACGAGCAGCGCGGCAGCGCTGGAAAATATTCTGAAAGAATACTGTGCTGGCTGAAGGGTAATTTCTCCGTGTCTCATTTTTTCGGTGTTTTGCATGGAAAAATGGAAGGAACAGGAAATGGCTTGTATAATATCACGTTTTTTTATCATTGGAAAAGAAGTGCTTGAAAAATCTGTCCGGATTTCATAAAATAATAGAAATACTTTATAGTGATAAAGAGAAAAAGTGAGATACAAGGAGAGATGAAAATGAAAAAAGTGGTAAAGTTTGGAGGCAGTTCCCTTGCAAATGCAGAGCAGTTTCAGAAAGTCGGGGAAATTATAAAGAGCGATAAGAGCAGAAGATATGTAGTGCCCTCTGCTCCGGGAAAGCGCTTTGACGGAGATACAAAAGTCACGGATATGCTTTATTCCTGTTATGAAACGGCTGCTTCAGGAGAGGATTTTACCAATCAGCTAAAAGCAATCAAGGAACGTTATTATGAAATTGTGCGGGGATTGAATCTGAATCTTTCCCTGGAGGAAGAATTTAAAACAATTCAGGCGGATTTTAAAAATCAGTCAGGCATGGAGTATGCCGCATCAAGAGGAGAATTTCTGAACGGAAAAATTATGGCTGCTTATCTTGGGTATACGTTTGTAGACGCAGCGGAAGTTATTCGCTTCCGAAAAGACGGAAGCTTTGATATGGAGACAACAGATAAGCTCCTTACAAAGCGGCTGGAAAAATGCGAATGTGCTGTAATTCCGGGATTTTACGGGGCTTGCTCTGATGGAACGGTAAGAACTTTCTCAAGAGGCGGTTCTGATGTGACTGGCTCTCTCGTGGCAAGGGCGATCCAGGCAGATTTATATGAAAACTGGACGGACGTTTCCGGTTTCCTTGTGACAGATCCGAGAATTGTGGAAAATCCTGCGGTAATTGAAACCATCACATACAGAGAGCTTCGCGAGCTTTCTTATATGGGAGCGACAGTTCTCCATGAAGAAGCAATTTTCCCTGTAAGAAAAGAAGGAATTCCCATTAATATCCGAAATACAAACAGCCCGGAAGATAAAGGAACGTTTATTGTAGAAAGCACCTGTAGAAAACCCAGGTATACGATTACAGGAATTGCAGGAAAGAAAGGGTTCTGTTCCATCAATATTGAAAAATCCATGATGAACAGTGAACTCGGCTTCGGAAGAAAAATTCTTCAGGTTTTTGAGGATCAGGGAGTTAATTTTGAACATGTGCCTTCCGGAATCGATACCATGACGGTATATGTACATCAGGATGAGTTTGAGGAAAAAGAGCAGCAGGTAATTGCAGGAATCCACAGAGCGGTTCAGCCAGATTTTGTGGAGATGGAAGCAGATCTTGCGCTGATCGCAGTAGTGGGAAGGGGAATGCGCTCTACAAGGGGAACAGCAGGACGTATTTTTTCCGCTCTGGCACACGCCAATGTGAATGTAAAAATGATCGATCAGGGTTCCAGTGAGCTGAATATTATTATTGGTGTGGAGAATCGAGATTTTGAGACAGCAGTAAAGGCAATTTACGATATATTTGTGATGACACAGATTTAAGCCCAGGAAGCAAAAAT
>JAUNAX010000056.1 GCA_030527365.1 Eubacteriales bacterium
GCTGGACAGAATTGTCTAAAGCATATATAATAATGCAGGAGTGAAAATACTGAGGCAGCAAATGTGAAACGGTGCACCAGATATTTCGAACTCATACGATAACATTTATATTAGGAAAAAGAGGTAACAAATGGCAGAATATAAAATCCTGAAAACAGAAGGAAGAGCAAAACGAGCGGAGTTTCATACAGTACACGGAACAATCCAGACTCCCGTTTTTATGAATGTGGGAACCATCGGGGCGATTAAGGGAGCTGTTTCCACAATGGATCTTTACGATATTGGAACGCAGGTGGAGCTTTCTAACACATATCACCTTCATGTGCGCCCTGGAGATAAAATTGTAAAACAGCTTGGTGGTCTTCACAAATTTATGGTCTGGGACAGACCGATACTTACGGATTCCGGCGGGTTCCAGGTATTTTCCCTGTCCGGTCTTCGAAAAATCAAAGAAGAAGGCGTATATTTCCGTTCTCATATTGACGGACATAAAATTTTCATGGGACCAGAGGAAAGTATGCAGATTCAGTCCAATCTTGCTTCTACGATTGCAATGGCATTTGATGAATGTCCAAGCTCTGTTGCTGACAGGGATTATGTGCAGAAATCAGTAGACAGAACTACGAGATGGCTTGCAAGATGTAAGGAAGAGATGGCTCGCTTAAACAGCCTTCCGGATACTATTAATAAAGAACAGCTTCTTTTTGGAATTAACCAGGGAGCGATTTATGAGGATATTCGTATTGCACATGCGGAGACAATTTCTCAGATGGATCTGGACGGATACGCAGTGGGTGGTCTTGCCGTAGGGGAAACTCATGAGGAAATGTATCATATTCTTGATGAGGTTGTGCCGCACCTCCCGCAGAATAAGCCAACGTATCTTATGGGGGTGGGAACTCCTGCAAATATTCTGGAGGCTGTGGAACGAGGCGTGGACTTCTTTGACTGCGTATATCCGAGCAGAAACGGACGTCACGGCCATGTTTACACAAACCACGGAAAAATGAATCTTTTTAACGCAAAGTATGAACTGGATACAAGACCTATTGAGGAGGGCTGTCAGTGCCCTGCCTGCCGTCATTACAGCAGAGCTTATATCCGTCATCTTTTAAAAGCGAAAGAAATGCTGGGAATGCGTCTCTGCGTTCTTCATAATCTGTATTTCTATAATCATATGATGGAAGAAATCAGAGAGGCTCTTGACAATGGCAATTTTGCAGAATATAAGAAAATGCGTCTTGCCGGTTTTGAAGAAGGGAAAATAAACAGCAACAGATAAAAGAAATACCGAAAAATGTGAAAAGCACTTGAAGAAAAGCAAATTTTTGTGTATGATATGTTCTAGTGTTCTGAAATAAGGAACATGGAATTATTAAGTGCAAATTAGGAGGAATTGAAATGGACGCACAGGCTGGAATGGGTCTTGGAGTTACGATTATCTGGATGGTAATTCTTTTCGGAATTATGTACTTCCTGATGATTCGTCCTCAGAAGAAAGAGCAGAAGAGACTTGCTGCCATGTTAAGCGCTATGGAAGTTGGCGACAGTGTTGTTACAACAAGCGGCTTTTATGGTGTTGTCATTGACATGACAGAAGAAGATGTAATCGTAGAATTCGGTAACAACAAAAACTGCCGTATTCCAATGAGAAAACAGGCGATTGCAGAAGTTGAAAAAGCGGAGGAAGCTTCCGCATAATAATAAAAAGGATATTTTTTCTGCCGGCAGATTTTGCCGGCAGTTTTTTTACGGAAAGAAGTTTATAAAAAATAAAAAAATCCCGAAAGCTTATATAAACTTTCGAGATTCTTATTCAACAGGGGATGAGAGAATCGAACTCCCACCAAAGGTTTTGGAGACCCCTATCATACCATTTGACCAATCCCCTATGTCTTATTACTTTTAAAAGTATACACGCAGAAAGAAAGATTGTCAATCAAAAGTTGGGAAAAATGACAGAAAATATTAAAGCACTTCGGAATTGATCTTACCCTACATTCTATAAAAATATTTGGGATTATCTTTCTATAAAACTCAAAAACCGGCAGCCGTAAAAAAGACTGCCGGTTTTGCATAACGGAGATAGAGAGATTTGAACTCTCGCGCCGGTTGCCCGACCTACCGCATTTCGAGTGCGGACCCTTCAGCCACTTGGGTATATCTCCAGAAAGAAAATTTTGAAGAACCGTATTCTATTATATAGTGATTAAAAGAAAAGGTCAATATCTTGACGAAAAAAGAATACTATAATATTATGGTACAAAGTAATATTATATAAAATAAGACAGGAGGAAAAATAGATGAGTGAAAAAAAAGCAGCAATTCTGGAAGCGGTAAAAAGTCTTGCCGGGAATTATAATACAGAAGAAATGCTACTTCCAAAAGGAAAATGCAGTCTGCCAAGCCGTTCTGTTATTATAGAGCTTGTTCGTGAATTAAGAGCAGTGTTGTTTCCGGGATATTTCAGAATTGATACAGGAGCGTGTGCATTTCCGGAGTATTATGCGGGCTCTCTTTTAAATAATTTATACGATGCTTTAAAAGAGCAGATAGAAATAGCGATTCTTTATCAGGGAGAGGAAAAAGAAAAGGCGCAGCTTCGTGCAGAGGAAATTACAGGTCATTTTGTAAAAAGCCTTCCCAAGATACAGAAAATGCTTTTGAAAGATGTACAGGCGGGATTTGACGGAGACCCTGCCGCAAAAAGTAAGGAAGAGATTATTTTTTCCTATCCGGGTTTTTATGCTATCTATGTATATAGAATCGCACATGAGCTATATCTTGAGAAGGTTCCGTTCATTCCGCGAATCATGTCGGAATTTGCACATGGAAAAACAGGAATTGACATTAATCCGGGGGCAACAATCGGAGAATATTTTTTCATCGATCATGGAACGGGCGTTGTAATTGGAGAGACAACGAAAATTGGAAACAATGTAAAAATTTATCAGGGCGTAACTCTGGGTGCGCTTTCTACAAGAATGGGACAGCAGCTTGCAGATGTGAAACGTCATCCTACCATTGAGGACAATGTGACGATTTATTCAAATTCAACCGTTCTCGGAGGAGAGACTGTAATTGGAGAAAATACTATTATCGGAGGAAATACTTTTATTACAGAGTCGATTCCGGCTAATACAAAAGTCAGTGCAAAAAGTCCGGAGCTTGTAATTAAGAAGCCAAAAGCGCAGGTGGAAGCTTCCAATGTATGGGATTACTAAAAAAAGAACTTTAAGCTCGGAAATTACAGTATTAAATATGCTTACCTCGGTATGTACTCTGTTATTTTTAGGAATTGCAATGCTTCTTGTATTCTTTTTTGTTTTTTTTCGAAGCACGAAAGATGATATGGAGTATGTTCTGGAAAATACAGGACAGCAATTTCAGGATCGTATACAGTTTATAGAAGATGGTGCAGTAACAATTCGCCATAATGTATGGCTGGAGGATTTTTTCTGGGGTGATTTTTACGATGAGGAAGCTGCCGGAGAGCAGCTTTCTTATAGTATGGAGCTTTTTTCAGACAGAAATATGGTGCAGCAGAAGATCCCTTTTGTTCGCAGTGTTTATCTGTTTAATAATATTAATCAGTGTATTTATGATCACTATTATCCTGTAACCGTGTCAGAAGCGAGGCAGAAGCAGGAAGAGAGAAGCCGTTTGCAGGAGGAGTTCCGTAAAACGAAAAGGCAGTATTGGTGCTATAGTGAAAAAGAAGAGATTTTTCTGTGTTTTCGAATTTATGATGATAAGATGCGTAATATGGGAAGCTGCATTGTGGAAATATCTCCTGAAGCAATTCAGCTTCTTATGAAGGAAATTGAAGGATATGGAAATGGAACGTGGGCTGTTTTGTGGGGGGAAGAAAAGGAAAACCTGATTTTCTCCGGAAAACAGGAAGAGATAGAAGTTTTGAAACAGGAAACACAGGAAGAAGCGACAGATATTAGAGCAGAAGGAACCAGTTTTCTTGCTGCGTCAAAAAACTGTGGTTTTGGAATCTGGGTACTTGTTGCAGCCGGTCTCAATAATGTTTATACACTTTTAAAGCCAACTATGCTGATTTTTCTGGGGGCATTTCTTTTGATACTTGTGATTACTTCATCTTTGTCTTTTGCAGTCAGCTATCGATTTACAAAACCTCTGAAAAAAGTAATAGAAAGTCTTCGGGCTCTGGGACAGGAAGATTTTAAAGTGCGAATGGAGGATTATCCCATTCAGGAGTTTCATGATATGAGCGTAGTGTTCAATGAAATGGCAGACAGGATTGAATATCTTATTACGCAGGTGTATGAAAAACAGCTTCTTGTAACTCAGGCACAGGTGAAATTTCTCCAGGCGCAGATTAATCCCCATTTTCAGTATAATATTCTGGCAATGCTGAGTATTCGGGCGAAAATGGCAGGGAATGAAGAGCTGTATCAATATCTGCAGGCATTTTCAAAATTGATGCAGGGAAAAATCTTCCGGGGAAAAGAAATTAAAATTCCGGTATCGGCAGAGATGGAGATTGTGGATTTTTATCTTCTTCTTCAAAACGGAAGATACCAGGATAAGATTTCGTATGAAATCCGATATGGAAGTGAAGAAGTGAAGCAGGATTTGATTCCAAGGCTTTTGATAGAGCCGCTTGTAGAAAATGCTGTTTCACATGGACTGGAACCGAAAAATGGAAACGGAAAGATAGTAGTAGAGATTTTCGAGCAGGATGAAAAATTAAATATTATGGTGGCAGACGATGGCGTTGGGTTTTCAAAAGAGGAAGATGAAAGGGAAGGTATGCAGAAAAAATCAGGTCATACACATACAGCACTTGAAAATACGAAACGTCTGCTTCATGTTTTATATGGCGAGAACTATATTTTTGAAATTCAGGGAGAAAAAGATAATGGAACAACAGTACGTATTGTTCTTCCGATAGAGAGGGGAATGGAAAATGTGGAAAGTAATGGCGGCAGATGATGAAATATATATTCAGGAAGCGCTGAAAAATCTGATTTCCTGGGAAAAAATGGGGTGTGTGCTTCACTCCATTTCCTCGAATGGAAAGGAACTTCTGGAGAGAATGGAGACGGAGCATCCGGACATTGTGATTACTGATATTCGGATGCCGCTTGTGGACGGACTTCAGGTATGTAAGTATATCAGTGAGAACAGTCCGGAGACACAGGTGATTATTTTAAGTGCATATTCAGAATTTGAGTATGCGAGAGCAGCGCTTAGATATAACGCCTGTGAGTATGTTCTGAAGTTGTCGGTTCTTGAAGAGCTTCCTCAGGCAGTGGAGAAGGCCATTTCAAATTTGCAGAGGCATTATGAGGAAATCGAAGAAGGCGAAAAAAGCGAAGAAGGCAGAAACGAGATTGAAAATCTGTATGAAAAAATGCAGAAATATATCAGCAGAAATTATTGCCGCAAAATTACGCTTGACGAAATTGCAGAGGAACTTCATGCAAACAGAAGCTATTTAAGCCGGCTTTATAAAAGCAAAAAGGGAGTGAACCTTTTTGACGATATTTTGAGACTTCGAATTGAAAAGGCAAAAGAGTATATGGAAGCTTCTGATAGAAAGGTATATGAGATTTCTCAGGCTGTGGGATTTGAAGATACCGGATACTTTTCAAGAGTGTTTAAAAAATATACGGGCATGTCCCCTAAGGAGTACAAAAATGAAAAAAAAGAAGCATCGGATAAGTAGGGGGATTCAGATTTTTCTTTTGGTCATAAGCAGTTTTGTTTTTTTGACAGGGTGTGGAGAGGAAAAGCAGGAAAAAACTGAGATAACGGTGATTCACGGATGGGGAAGTAATGAAAAGGATCATATTGCCATGCGTCAGATTTATGAGGACTTTGAAAAAGAAAATCCAGATATTGATATACATCTTGTGTCTATGCCAACCAACAAGGATTTGATTAGAAAAGTGGGAGACCTTCTGCTTGTGGGAGAAATACCGGATGTGATTTTTTTTGGAGGAACAGGAAATAATTCCATCTATTATTATATGCTGAAGAACCGTCTTGCAGTGGATTTTGTTCCCTATATAAAAGAAGATTCGGAGTTTTCTAAGAATATTTCTCCTTCCAATCTGGAAGCATGGACAACATTAGAAGGAAACCTTTATACGATTGCAGATACGTTATTGTTAAGCGGCGGATATTGGTATAACAAGGATATTTTCCGTGAGGCAGGTATTGAAAAACTTCCTGAAAGCTGGAGTGAATTTTTGCAGGTATGCGGTCAGATTGAGAACTGGAGTCTGGAAAATGGAAAAGAGATCAGACCGCTTCAGGTATCGGCGGAAGGGTATCTGTATCTTGTTGATCATATGTTCATAGATGCGGGAAGAAAAGAAGCGGATATTAAAAAATGGGAAAATATTGGCGCAGCGGATTTTTGCAGTATTCTGGATACGTTAAAAACCATATATCGCTATTCTTTTCCAGATAATAAAAATTACAGCTACAGAGATGAGAAGGAGCTGTTTAATGAGGGAAAGCTTGCAATTTGCATTAACGGAGTATGGGGAGCGCCTATGATTGATGAAAAGATAGACGCGGAATATGCTCTGATTCCAACAGATGGCACATATAAGATGGCATGTGAATCAGCCGGGATCGGATATGTAGTAGGAAAAACAGGAGATGCCAGAAGAGAGGAAGCAGGAGTGCGTTTCGTAAAGTATATGGTAAGCAATAAGGTACAGGAACGGATCTTAAAGGAGACAGAGCAGGTTCCTGTAAATTCTGAAGTTTCCATAGAAAAATATAATGAGAAAATGCCCCGCTTTTTTCAGGCGACACAGCTTGTAAAAGGAGCAGATGTAAAAATAGAAACACCAGATAATCTGTGGGAAAGCAATCGGAAAAATGCGTTTCAGGAGCATATTCTGGAGTTGCTTTCGGGGAAGATAGAGGTAAATGAATTTCTGGAATTATTAAGATGATAAGGAAAAATGTCCATATTTGTACGATATGGGCATTTCTTTTTGTGTAAATATATGTGGGTGGTAAATATTTTACATATAAAATGTCAATATAATTCATGTATAGAGGAAAATGGTAAACAATTTACATGACGCTTGTCAACAATCTTCATTCAAAATGCACAGAAAATAAGATAAAATACAGATAAATCAGTGAAAACAAACAAATCACCCGACGAGGTTGGGGGAGAAGGAGGACAAAATGAAGAAAAGAGTAACAGGATTAGTACTGACAGCAGCTATGGGAGTGAGTATGCTTTCCGGAACAACCGTATTTGGAGCGGACAATGAACTGGAATTTTATCACGGATATTACCATGAAGAGAGTGAGTGGCCGGCAGCAAAGGTAATGCGTGATATTTATGATGAGTTTGCAAAGGCTCATGCGGACGGACCGGTAAAGTTTAAACCGATCGCGGTAGAAAACAGAGATGAAATTGTAAGCGCGCAGGTGGCAGGAGGATCCTTCCCGGATCTTGTAGACTGTGGTACAGCTGTTCCGCAGGCTGCGATTTCTCAGGGACTTGTATATGATTTAAAACCGTATATTGATGAAAATAATCTTCAGGATGCGGTTGGATTAAATTACACACAGAATGATGTAGACGGACATATTTATTCTGTTCATGATCAGATGGAAAGCCGTGGAATCTGGTATAATGCAGATGTTTTTGAAAAAGCAGGAATCAAGATTGAAGATCTGAAAGACTGGGATGCCTTTGGCGAGGCAATGGAAAAGGTTCGCGGACTTGATGATGGAACATACGGATATGCAGCAGGACAGGGTTCCGGATTTATCGTGAACGCAATTTTAGCATCTTCAGAAGAAGGAAGAGCTATGATCGAGGCTCCTCTTACAGAAGAAGCGGTAAATTCAGAAGTTTTTGCGGAAGCATTTAAAACAGCGGCTACACTTGATCAGGCAAATGGTTCTGAGCATACAACAGAAGATGTTGGAAATCTGATGGACGATTTTAATAAAAACGGTACAGCAGCAGTACTTTTTAACGGAGTATGGAATGCAAGCGGTATTGACGCGGGTCTTGCAGAAGCAATTCAGCCTTCTCTGTTCCCTGGAAACATTGCAATTTCTTCCGCTGGTGCAGGTCTTACAGTAGCAAACGGAATGAGTGAAGAAAAAACAGAGCTTGCACTGGAATTTATTAAATATATGACAAGTGAAGAAGTGCAGGCAAAGATTTTTACAGGCGTGCAGGCGAACCCATGTAATACAAAGGTTGACCTTAACAAGCTCGCTGAGGAAAGCGGAGACGCGATTACCATGAAACTTGCAGAGGCATGTTCTATGGTAAACGATGCAGAAATCGTAGTGAAAGATATGAATTACAGCTGGGGTGCAGATGTAAAGAGCGCAATTATCAACGCATTAATGGAATGTGCTGTTTCAGGAACCGATATTGATGCAAGATTTGAACAGCTTCAGAAAGAGCTTATCGCATTAATTGCATAATAAAAAGAAAAGAGATGCGGGGGAAGAGGAAATTTCTCTTCCCCTGTTTCTTCCCGAAGGAAACCAATGAGAGGAGAAAACAATGAAAAATAAGTTAAGCCGGCGCAGAAAAGCTTTTATTATGGCATTTTTGGCGCCTACGTTAATTGCATTTTGTGTTTTTTATCTATATCCTATTCTTACAGTTTTTCTGACATCTTTTTGTAAATGGGATTATACAAACATTACAAATCCAGAATTTTTTGGATGGAAGGAAATGTGGAGTAATTACGATTATATTTTTAATATTTATCCATATTTTTGGGAGGCTCTGAAAAATTCAGCTGTGTGGGCACTCCTTGGAGTGGTAGTGCAGATTCCGATTGCTACTTTGATTGCTCTTGCATTTTCCAGGAAAGTAAAAGGGATTAAAACAATACGAAATATTTATATTATTCCAAATATGATTTCCTCAGCGGCGATGGGAATGATTTTCCTTCAGTTATACAGTCCGCTTTATGGTGTGGTAAATCCGGTAATACAAAATTTTGATAAGGGATTCAGCGAGAATATACTGTTGCTGAAGGGACCTGCTTTCTGGGCAATTACAGGAGCTTATATTTTCTTTACAGGAACTACAACATTAATGATTCTGGGAAATGTAATGGCTGTGCCGGAGGAAATAAGAGAAGCAGCTATGCTTGACGGTGTGAGCGGAATTAAGCAGGACTGGTATATTACAATTCCGATGATAAAAGGAACATTAAAGACCGTGTCTATTCTTGCAGCAACATCAGGATTCCTTCTGTATAATGAGGTGTTCTTCCTGACAAAGGGAGCTGCAGGAACATACAGTATCAGTTATGTTATCCGTGAGCTTGCCATTACAAGTCCACGAACTCAGTTTGGAAGAGCAAATGCAGTTGCTGTCATTCAGATTTTGGCAGGTATGCTGATTATTGTAGCAGTAAATATTATTTACAGTATTTCTTTCAAAAAAAACAGGAAAGCGTAAGGGGGGATAAGAATGAACAGAAAAAGAAAACATACTGCTGTAAAAAGTATGTCTAAGGGTACGAAGATTTTTACATATATCTGTCTCATATGGGCGCTTCTGGTAGCTCTTGTCCCATTTGTATGGCTGATTCTTTCAAGCTTTAAGTCAGACCCGCTTGCAAGACCCGGATTTATGCTTCCGGAATCGATCTGCCTGGACGGCTACATATCTACTTTTAAAGATTTGCATGTAATGCGTTACTTTGGAAACAGTCTTCTTATTTCAGGCGTTTCCGTTGTGATCAGTATTGTAATGATTTCCATGTCTGCTTATGTAGTGGCGCGTATGGAATTTAAAGGAAAAGGATTCATAAATGTGCTTTTATATTCTACCATGTTTATTCCGGCAACGGCTCTTACTTACCCGGTATATAACATGATTAACAGAATGAAGCTTTATGATACAAGGAGCGCACTGATTTTAATTTATTCATGCAGCGGAATTGCGGTAAGCTTTTTCGTGATTAAAAACTATTATACAAATATTCCGAAAGAGCTTGAGGAGGCAGCAAGAATTGATGGATGTGGATATATGCAGACATGGGCAAAGGTTATTTTCCCTATAGCACGTCCGGGAATTATGACAGCAGCAGTTCTTGCATTTTTAAATAACTGGAATGAATATTACTGGGCTTCTCTTGTTATGATCGACAGGAATAAACTTACAGTTCCGGCGCTTTTGTCTACATTTACGACTTCTTTTAGAACCAATTATAACGGATTGTTTTCCGCGATGGTAATTATTATTCTTCCGCCGATTATTCTGTATTGTATTTTCAGTAAATTCTTTGTGGAGGCTCTTTCCGGAGGAGCAGTAAAAGGTTAAAATAGTATCATAAAATTTATATAGTAAAGGAGAATGATGAATGAATCAGGAAATAAGAGAACGTACAAAATGGTTTATGGATGCAAGATTTGGAATGTTTATTCACTGGGGACTTTATTCCATACCTGCCTGCGGCGAATGGATGATGTCTGAAAAAGAGATGACAGTAGAGGAATACAAACAATATTTTGATTTATTTGATCCGGTTGATTATAATCCGAGAGAGTGGGTTCGTCTTGCGAAAGAGGCTGGCATGAAGTACGCCGTACTTACAGCAAAACATCACGATGGATTCTGTCTGTTTGATTCGGCGCTTACAGATTATAAATGTACAAATACAAAGGCTGGCAGAGATCTTGTAAGAGAATTTGTAGATGCCTGCAGAGAAGAAGGAATCCGTGTAGGACTTTATTTTTCTATTATTGACTGGAGTCATCCGGATTTTCCGAAATACGGAGACAGACAGCATCCTATGAGAAACCGGGAAGAATATAAAGATGAGAAAATTGATTTTGACAGGTATCTTACATATATGCACGGACAGGTGAAGGAGCTTGTAACAAATTACGGAAAATTGGATCTTCTCTGGTTTGATTTTTCCTATGATGATATGTGCGGGGAAAAATGGAAGGCAACGGAACTGATTCAGATGGTGCGCCATTACCAGCCGGATGTTATTATTGATAATCGTCTGGAGGGATCAGGAGAGGATCATGGAAGCATAGCTACAGAAAACCCGCTGATCTACAGTGGTGATTTTGCAAGTCCGGAGCAGATTATTCCGCCTATGGGAGTGTGTGATGTAAAAGGAGAGCCGATTCCCTGGGAATTATGCGCTACAATGAATAACCACTGGGGCTACTGTAATTATGATCATTTATATAAAACGCCGTCTATGCTGATCCGTAAACTTGTGGAATGTACAAGTAAAGGCGGAAATATGATTCTTAATGTGGGACCGGATGCAAAGGGAAATATTCCCAAAGAAAGTATCGCTATTTTGAAAGAGATTGGCGAATGGATGAAGAAAAATGGAGAAAGTATTTACGGATGTGGGATTTCTGAGCTTCCAAAACCGGAGTGGGGACGTTATACTCAGAAAGGTGATACAATTTATGCGCATGTTTATGAAGCGCCTCTGGGAGCACTGCCTCTTTACGGAATTGCACCGGATAAACTTGATAAAGTTTATTATACGGCAGACGGAAGTGAGATGAACAGAGGAGAGGCATGGAATACAGCGCTTTATACAGATACGGCATTTGTGTCTTTTGGAGAGAATCCTGTATTTACATATCCGCTTCCAGATGAAAAAGATACGGTTTTAAAAATTGTATGTAAAAAAGGGGAAAATGTATGAAAAAAGTAACAGCAGTTTTAATTGGCGCAGGGCTCAGGGGAGGATACGTGTATTCTTCCTATGCCCTGGAGCATCCTGATGAGTTTCAGGTGGTTGCGGTAGCAGAGCCGGATAAAATAAGAAGAGAAGAATTTGCCAGGAGACATAATATAAAAGAAGAATTTCAGTTTTCTTCCTATGAGGAGCTTTTAAAAAGAGAAAAGCTGGCAGACTGCGCGATGGTGTGCACACAGGATAAAATGCACTATGAACCGGTTGTTGAAGCGCTGAAAAAAGGGTATCATGTACTTTGTGAAAAACCGATGTCTACAGAGGCGGCAGAAATTATTGAAATGGGAGAAATGGCAGAGAAATATAATCGGATTTTATCCATCTGTCATGTGCTTCGGTACTCTCCGTTCTTTTCAAAGTTAAAAGAGCTTACAGATTCCGGAAAAATCGGAAAAATTATGAGCATTCAGCATATAGAACAGGTGGGATTCTGGCATCACGCTCATAGCTTTGTAAGAGGAAACTGGAGAAATGCAGAAGAATCAAGTCCTATGATTTTGCAGAAATGCTGTCATGACATGGATATTCTTCAGTGGCTGGTGGGAAGTTCCTGCAAAAAAATAAGCTCTTTCGGAGAACTTACTTATTTTAAGGAAGAAAATGCCCCGTCCGGTGCGGCAAAACGCTGTATGGATGGCTGCCCGCATAGAGATGAGTGTGCGTTCTATGCGCCGAAATTTTATCTGGAACATCCTAAAGCAGTTGATGACGGATTGATTTATGCTGTTTCAGATGATATAAAAAGAGAAGCAGTATTAGAGGCGCTGCGGACAGGGCCTTATGGAAGATGTGTATTCCATTGTGATAATACAGTTGTGGATCATCAGGTGGTAAATCTGGAGTTTGAAAATCAGGTGAATGTTTCTTTTGTAATGAGTGCTTTTACAAATCAGTGTGCAAGAGAAATACGGATCATGGGAACGAAAGGCGAAATTACAGGGAATATGGAAGCTGGGGAAATTACGATCACAGATTTCCTGGAAGGCCATGAAGAAAAAATACGTCTCCATACTCCAAAGACAGGGCACAGCGGAAGCGATATGAGAATGATGAAGGATTTTGTAAGGCTTGTGGCGCTTGAAGGAGAAAAAGAAAACCGCACAGATGCCCGTGTATCGGTAGAGAGTCACCTGATCGCGCTGGCGGCAGAAGAGTCAAGAAAACTTGGAACTACGATTGACTTTAAGGAATATAAGAAACAGCAAAAATAAGGGAGCTATGTAATTTGAAGACAGCAGAATTTTACAGAGGGATTTCTCTTCCGGAGGAAGCAATAGAACTTCTGGAGAAAGTAAAAGATACAGATGCAAAAAAGATGAAAGTCCTTTTTCAGAATAACAGAGAAGCTTTTTACGAAAATGTATTAAAAAGAGAAAATCCCTGGCTCAGCTTTTTGTATTATTATTCACAGATGGCGTGTGATACATGGGAAGAATACAAAAAAAGAGAGATTTCAGAAAAAATATACTGGGATACGTTTTCTGATTTTACAATCTGGTGCCAGAACTGTAAAGAAGAGACCGGAAAATATGGGCTTCGTCAGTATGACTGGCTGTTTCGCCATATTGATATGACGCTTTTCCGGCTTGGTCGCCTTCAATTTGAAGTGTTTCCGTCAGAGTGGAATCTGACATATGGGGAGTATACCGTCAAAAAGGGGGAAGATGTTATTTATGTACATATTCCCCAGGGAGCGCCCCTTGCAAAAGAGGAATGTGAAAAATCTTTTAAAGAGGCATTTTCTATGTTCGGAAAAGAAAAGGCTTATATTTGTCATTCCTGGCTTCTTGGTTTGGAACTGTCTGAGATTCTGGAGGAAAATTCCAATATAGGAAAATTCCGAAGCTTTTTTCATGTGGTTCTTAGAGATTATGATACAAGAGAGGCTGAAGAACGGATATTTAAAATGGTACAGGAGAACGCTTCTGCGTATCCGGAAAAGACCAGCCTTCAGAGAGCGGCAAAACAGTTTCTTATGAAGGGCGGACGACTGGGAAATGGCGTTGGAATTTTAAAGGAGAGCTGTCTGAATTGTAGATAAAAGTAGAAAAAAATAAAAAAATCAAAAAAATAAAAAAAGGTATTGACAAAACAGGAAAGATATTATATACTAATCAACGTTGAAGCGACAGAAACACGCGGGTGTAGTTCAATGGTAGAACACCAGCCTTCCAAGCTGGATACGTGGGTT
>JAUNAX010000219.1 GCA_030527365.1 Eubacteriales bacterium
TATAATAAAAATCTTCGGTTTGTAATTTCTCAAAATTCTCAATTCCTATTGGAAGTTTCTTTTTCATGTTCTAATACACCTCCTATAAGAAGATTGTAGCAGAACAGCTAGGGAAAGTAAATTTATTTTGCGCGTTTTTCTTTCTTGTTTTTTTCCTGAATTGTGTTAATCTGATATTAGATTCAACAGTTGAAAAAAGAGAAGGAAAAAGGGGTAAACTATATGGAACTGGAAAATATTTTGAAAGGAATTTTAAAGGATTCGATAGAAAATTCTGAAATTGCGGGAGCAAATTTCCTCGTGGTAAAAGACGGAAAAGAAATGGTATATGTTCAGGCGGGGCTGGCTGACAGAGAGACAGGGAGAAAAATAGAAAGGGACACGATTTTCCGTTTGTATTCTCAGACAAAGCCGGTGACCTCTGTTGCTGCCATGATTTTAATGGAGAGAGGGCTTCTTGATTTTTACGCGCCTGTATCAGATTTTCTTCCCTCTTTCGCGCAGATGTACGTGGCGAAAGGCGAGGAACGGGTTCCCTGCACAAGACAGATTCTTGTAAATGATCTTTTAAATATGACTTCTGGTCTTGTATATCCGGACGAAGGAACAGAAGCAGGGCGGGTGACAGATCAGATATTTGGGGAAGCATGCAGTCGGCTTCACGGTGAAAGCCCAATGACAACGAGAGAACTGGCAGATAAGCTTGCTTCCTGCCCTCTTGCTTTCGCTCCGGGCAGTTCCTGGGCTTATGGCGCTTCTGCAGATGTTCTGGGCGCTGTGATAGAAGTAGTTTCCGGAAAAAGGCTGTCGAAATTTATGCAGGAGGAAATTTTTGAGCCGCTTGGAATGAAGGATACGGCGTTCTGGGTTCCGAAGGAGAAACAGAGCCGCCTTGCAAGGGCGTATGAGACAGTGGAAAAAGAAAACGGCGGGAAAGAGCTGGTTTTATATACAGGCGATAATCTGGCAATATGTAACGACATGGCAAAGCCTCCGGCTTATGAGGCGGGAGGCGCAGGTCTTGCTTCTACTCTTGATGATTACAGCAGATTTGCCGCGATGCTTTTAAATGAAGGTTCTCTTGACGGGGTTCAGATTTTGAAACCAAAGACTGTGGAGTTTTTCCGAAGCGGAGAGCTTCTTCCGGCACAGCAAAATTCTTTCAGAAACTGGGTCGGACTGGAGGGTTACAGTTATGGTAATCTTATGAGAGTATGTAAAAATCCGTCACAGTCAGGTATGATGACGCGAAAGGGTGAGTATGGATGGGATGGCTGGCTTGGTATGTATTTTGCCAATTTTCCGGAAGAGAAAATGACGATTCTCATGGGTACGCAGAAGAGAAACGGAGGAACGTTCGGGCTTACAAGGAAGCTTAGAAATGTGGTGCTGAGCAGGGTGTAGATGGAGGTGGAAAGATACAGAAGAACAGCCGACTGGAGAAATCCGGCCGGCTGTTCTGTTTAATTCTTCATAAGTTGTTCTTTTTCGATTTGTTTTACTTCTTCTACGGAAAGATCAACTAAATCTGCAATTTCTTCGTAAGAGAACTGTTTTTTGGAAAGCATGTTCAGGACGATTTTCCGGCAGCTATTTTCGGCACCTTCTTTACGTCCGTCTTCCATGAGCATTTCGCCAAGTCTGGTCATTCTGATCG
>JAUNAX010000220.1 GCA_030527365.1 Eubacteriales bacterium
TGCCACAAATATTGCAATCCATGATCCGGAAAATATGCGCAGTGTAAATGGACCGCCGGGTACAGGAAAAACCACTCTTTTAAGAGATATTTTTGCCCATATGCTTGTGCGTCAGGCTGTGGAAATCTGTAACCGTTCTGCTAAATATATACAGGGAGAGCTGAATTACTGGGAAAAGGCAAAAATCGGAGTTTTGCCGGAAGAGATTGCGAGAGAAAATATTGTTGTCGCAAGTTCTAATAACGGAGCGGTTCAAAATATTGTCAGAGAGCTGCCACAAAAGGCAAGTATCAGTGAGGAATTTCTGGAACGGATAAAAGAGGCAGATTATTTTACTTATATTTCCAACTGCGACATCGAGGAAGAAGGCATTGGAAAAGAGCGTATTTTGACATTTAAGGAAAAAGAAGAAAAATGTTGGGGTACTTTTTCAATGGAAGGAGGAGCTTCTGCAAATGTAAATAAGCTTCTTCTGGTTATTGAGGCGATGGAGAAGGAGCTGGAGGCTTCATATATTCCGGATTCCAGTATCTATCAGAAATTTCTTTCCAGGTATCAGAAAGTAGAAGAAAGAAAAAGAGAACTGCAGAAATGCTGGGAAAAATCAAAAGAGCTGGTTCGTCTGAAGCAACAGTACGTGCGGGAAAAGACAGTTTTTGAACAGGAAAAAGAAGCAAAAGCTCAGCAGATGTCTGTAGATTTTGAAAACAGCGAGAGGGAAAAAGAGAACTGCAGGCAGGAGAAAGAAAAACTGGAGCAGAACATTTCAGAAGCAGTTTCTGACAGGGCGGTTTTGGAAGAGAGTTTAAAGCAGGCGCAGAGGAATTACGATACCGTTCGGTTACAGAAGCCGGCGTTTCTCTGGATACAGAAAATTTTAAATCCCGCTGGTACAAAAGCATATTTTGAGTCTCTTGCTCATGCAAATGACATATTGACGCAGCTGGAAAAGCAAAAGACAGATCTTATGAAAGAACAGGCAGACATGGAAAGGAATCTTCTGGAATATGAGAAAAGAATTTCCAGCCTCCTGAAACGGCAGCAGGACAGCCGGGAAGCAGTCTCGCTGTGGGAGAAAAAGAAGGAAAAAGAACTGGAATTCCAGTGGGAAAAGATGCAGGAACTGAAGAGAGAAAATGAGCATCTGGAAGCACAGGGAATTGATTTTTCCCAGTCTTACGAAGAACTCCAGAAAAGCAATCCCTGGTCTGATAAGTTGTTTCGCGTAATGCAGACAGAATTATTTATAGATTCTTTAAAAGTGAAAAAGCAGTTTCTTTATGAGAACAGGAAAAATTTGACAAAGGCAAGAACAATCTGGAAAAGGCAGGGGGAGTATGCGCCAAAAGAAAATGGTGCAAAAATCATTGCAGAGGCGTGGCAGTGGCTGAATTTTGCAATTCCCGTGATCAGCACAACATTTGCGAGTTTGGGAAATATGTTTGCCAATATGCCGGTAAATTCTGTTTATAATCTATTTATTGACGAGGCAGGTCAGGCTTTGCCGCAGGCGTGTGTGGGCGCCGTGTTCCGCAGCAGAAAAATTATGGCAGTTGGAGATCCGGCGCAGATTAAGCCTGTACTTACTCTGGATTCAAAAGTTTTACGGCTGATAGGAATGCATTACAATGTCAGTGAAAAATATCTGTCA
>JAUNAX010000057.1 GCA_030527365.1 Eubacteriales bacterium
GCACCTTCCACAACATGATAATTTGTTGCGATCAGAAGCTCATCATCATTTTTTCCGATAATAATTCCGGAACCGCTGCCTTCCACCTCTTCTTCCTGTGAAGGTGCATATCCCCCGTACATTCCGAACATTCCGTAGTAGTTCTGAACCTCCTGAATGGACTTTGTTGTAATAGAAACAACAGATGGCATTGCTTCTGCTGCAATATCAGAAACATCAAGACTTCCCTTTGCCTCTGTCTTCTTGTCTTTCGTATCCTTTTTATCTTTTGACTTCTTTTCACTCTTCGTCATAGTCAGATTTGTTTTATTTGATGAAGCCGAAACATTCTGCACTCCATCTGTAAAGTAAGTAATTCCATTATATCCGCCTAATAAAAGACCTCCTGCAAGAGCTACACAAAGTGTAACCTTCGCACCCTTCTTTATCATTTTTTTAACTGTATTTTTATTCATGTTACTCATTTATATTCCCTCCTTGACTTCTTTCAAGAATCTCTGTTTCTTTCTTTTTATGGCTCTTAGTATAAAAATAATTTGTGTTTACTTTGTGGGAAAAATGTGTATTATTTGTTAAAACATGATATGATATAAAAAAAAGTTGAGGTGTACGCTTATGAATTCAATCCAATCACTCAAACCAGCTTCTGTTTTTCATTACTTTGAGGAAATCTGCTCCATCCCCCATACTTCCCACCATGAAAAACAGTTAAGCGATTACTGTGTCCGTTTTGCAAAAGAACGCGGACTGACCTGCACTCAGGACGCTATGGGAAATCTGATTATCTTTGCCCCAGCTTCACCCGGATATGAACAGAAAGAACCCGTTATTCTTCAGGGTCATCTTGATATGGTAGGGGTTAAGACAGAGGACTGCAATCTAAATCTTGAAAAAGACGGACTTCGCCTTATGATAGACGGCGAATATCTTACAGCCGAAGGCACAACTCTTGGCGGAGATGACGGAATTGCTGTCGCATATGCTCTTGCTCTTCTCGATGACAAAGAGATTCCTCACCCGCCTCTTGAAGTTGTCCTTACTGTATGCGAAGAAGTCGGGCTTCTGGGTGCATCTGCCATGAACTTATCCCAATGTAAAGGCAGAAGACTCATTAATATTGATTCGGAAGAAGAAGGTATTCTCACAGTGGGCTGTGCCGGAGGACGCCGTGCCGCCTGCCAGATTCCTGTAGAAAGAAATACGCAGACAGGCATTCTCTGCCATATTCGTTTTTCCGGACTTCTGGGAGGCCATTCCGGACTGGAAATTCATAAGAAACGAGCAAATGCAATTCAACTTCTTAGCCGTTTCCTTCTTTTCCTGAAAAAAGAAACAGACTACTCCCTTGTGTCCATGTCAGGAGGAATAAAAGAAAATGCAATTCCAAAAGACTCCATAGCATCTGTACTGATCCCTGAGAAAAATCTCTCCTGTGCAAAAAAAGCCGCTGAAACTTTTCTCTCCTATATAAGGACAGAATATGGTGCAGCAGATCCGGAGATTCATCTGGACTTTACAGAAACAACAAAAACAACAACATCTGTAATAACAGAAAACTCTCTTCTTTCTATACTAACAGCGCTTACCTTCATTCCCTGCGGAGTACAGGCTATGAGCGCGGATATTCCGGATACTGTAGAAACTTCCCTGAACCTGGGTATTATGGAACTTACAGAAGAAAAACTTACTCTGCGTCTTTCCATAAGAAGTTCTGTTTCCTCCGAAAAAGAAGCTCTTGCAGACAAAATCGAGCTGCTTATAAAAACCCTGGGAGGCCATACAGAATTTCAGGGAGATTACCCTGCATGGTCATACACAAAGGAATCTCCCCTTCGCGACTGCTGTGTTAAAGTTTTTGAAGACCAATATGGAAAAGCCCCGCTCCTTCAGACCATTCATGCAGGACTTGAATGCGGAATCCTTTCCAGTAAAATCCCGGGACTGGACTGCATCTCCTTTGGTCCGAATCAGCTTGATGTCCACACTCCTGACGAAAAGCTTCATATCCCTTCTGTGGAAAGAGTATGGGAATATTTAAAAGCTGTTCTGAAAGCCCTTTAAAACAGTCTTCTACCTTTAATTAAATATATCGAATTTTCCCAGGTTCAATACCAAGGATACCAAGACCCGGTTCATCTGAAATGATAATTGTCTTTTCATCAAAGACAGCGCCGCCAAGAATCGGGTCTTCTTTACAGAGAACCGGTCCATCAAGATCGATTTTTGTAATAATTTTCTTTGCACATGCAAGGTGAACCGCTGCATTTACACTGATTTTAGCCTCAAGCATACAGCCGATCATACATTCCACACCGTAGATTTCCGCTGCTGAAACAATTTTCAGAGCATTATAAAGACCACCGCATTTCATCAGCTTAATATTTACAAGATCTGCTGCTCCCATTTGCATAATCTTCACTGCATCTTCCGGTGAAAAAACACTTTCATCTGCCAGAACCGGCACA
This sequence comes from Eubacteriales bacterium, assembly GCA_030527365.1. GTDB lineage: Bacteria > Bacillota > Clostridia > Lachnospirales > Lachnospiraceae > Blautia_A. The sequence goes on from JAUNAX010000057.1 coordinate 2,466, forward strand.
TATGAACGTTCTGTTACATACTTCATTCCATCAAAATCATGGGCTTTTACCGGCTGCTCCACAAACTCAATATCAAGTCCATTTTCCTGCATTCCGTTCAAAATCCGGACTGCTTCTTTCGGTGTCCACCCCTGATTTGCGTCAATTCGGATTTTCGTTTCTGACGGAACGACCTGGCGGATTGCTGACAGCCTTGAAATATCCTTCTCCGGCTCTTTTCCCACTTTTACCTTAAGGCAGTCATATCCTCTCCGAATTGCATCTTCTGCATCTCTCGCCATTTCATCAGGCTCATTTACACTGATTGTAATATCCGTAACGATAGATTTTCTTGCTCCTCCCATTAATTTATAAACGGGAATCTTATAAAGCTGTCCGTATAAATCCCACAGTGCCATATCTACTGCTGCCTTCGCACTTGTATTTTTCAGAATACAGGAATTCAGAATCTTCATTAAATCCTCAAATTCATCTACATCTCTGCCTACAAGAGAAGGTGCGATATGATCTTTAATCGCTCCTATAATAGCGCCTGTCGTGTCTCCTGTAATAACTCCTGTCGGCGGCGCTTCTCCATATCCCACTTCTCCTGAATCCGTATGAATTTCAACAATCACATCTTCTACGCTGTTCACAGAACGAAGCGCTGTTTTAAAAGGAACACGAAGGGGCACGGAAATCAACCCCATGCGAATATCAGTAATTTTCATATTTTTTACCTGCCTTTTCTCTGATTTTGTAAAAAGTATTTGCCAGCAGCAAGGACTCATGGTATTATTGTATACAAACTAGCATGATTTGTAAATAAAATTGTGCTAAATAACAATGAAAGGGAAGAGTAACATGATTACAAACGGATTTACTTACATAGCAGTTTTAATTTTTATTGCTGCTCTCCTGGTCTGGCTGCAAAAGTACACAAAATCAAAATTTTTTGATTATGCGCCGCCAATTGTTTTACTGTATCTTATTACCATGATCTTCTGCACCTTAAAGGTATGGGATCTGGAAGCGACAAAACCTGCCTACTCCGCTTTAAAGAACAATATTTTGTTCGCCATGATTTTCCTGATGCTCCTTCGCTGCGACATCCGAAAAATCTTCAAGCTTGGACCGAAAATGCTTGGCGGCTTCTTCTGTGCTTCCATTACAATTTCTCTCGGTTTTATTATCACTTACGCAATTCTCCACGGACCTCTCGGAGAAGGGGCATGGAAAGCTCTTGGCGCTCTCTGCGGAAGCTGGATGGGCGGCTCTGGAAACATGATTGCTGTCCAGGCAGCTCTGGATATTGGAGAGGCAGATATGGCATACGCTCTTGTAGTGGATTCTATTGACTATTCCATCTGGGTTATGTTCCTCCTGTGGGCAATTAACCTGGCGCCCAAATTCAACAAATGGGTAAAGGCAAACACAAAAACACTGGACGAAGTTTCCAAACGTCTGGAAGACGATGCAAAAGCAAATGATGGCTCTATTACATTTGTAAACATCATTTTCCTTCTCGGTCTTTCTCTTGTTGTTTCTTCTCTTGGACAGAACGTCGGAACAACGCTTAATGGAGCGCTCCCCTTCCTGGATACTTCTACATGGACAGTTCTTTTCATCACTCTTGCAGGACTTGCAGGCGCTTTGACACCTATTGGAAAAATGGCAGGAACAACAGAACTTTCCAATGTTATGCTGTATTCTGTAGTTGCCCTTCTTGCCTCACGTGCAAGCTTCCTTGAGCTTACAGATGCTCCTGTATGGATTATCGCAGGATTTATGATTCTTGGTATTCACTGTATCCTTATGGTTCTCTGTGCCAAGCTTTTCAAATTGGATATGTTTACCTGCGGCGTTGCCTCTCTTGCAAATATAGGAGGTTCCGCATCTGCTCCAATTCTTGCCGGCGCATACAGCGGCGCTCTTGTTCCTGTGGGCGTACTCATGGCATTAATGGGTTATGTCATCGGAACAGGCGGCGGATTAATTGTAGCAAATATTATGTCCCTGTTTGGATAAAAACGCTATAAAGCAGAACACGCCGCAAACAGCAGGACACAAAAAAACGTACAAGCTCTTCTGTGTCAATCACACAAGAGTCTGTACGTTTTTTTATTATTCTATTTTAGCTTATTTTACTCTGTCTCCCGTATTCTCTCCACAACACTCTCCTTCTTTCCAAAGCAGAACGCCACCTTCGGCACAGCTGCACCAAGTATGAGAAGCGCCGGGAATATAAGAAACATAGGCGTAATGATAAAATGATACTTCATAAACCACATTTCTCCTGCAAGCGCCCGTATCACAGTAACCGAAAACAGACAGCCCAGTACGAAGGAGCAGAGGATCGTTCCTAATGCGTAGTACACGCCTTCCAGCATAAGCATTCGGGAAAGCTGTTTTTGCGTCATTCCGATGGCTTCCATCATGGCAAATTCCCGCTTTCTTGTCACAATGCCGGTAAGAATGGAATTGATAAAGTTCAGAACTCCGATAATACCTACCACAAATGTAAGAATACCACCAACTACACCAATCATTCCAAGCATCTGGTCAAATTCGTCCTCATATCCCATCTTTGATTCATACATCATAAGAGGCTCCTGTGTCTCCGTATAGTTCTTTACAAACTCATTTACGGCTGCTTCTCTTTCATCTGCAACATTAAAGCCATACGTCATCAGATATTTATCAGAGAACATTTCCTTAAATACGTCTGAGGAAGTATAATAAGAAAAAACATGACCATTACGGCTGCTTAATCCATTATAATTTCCTTTAATAATAGAAAGAATTTCAAATTCTCCTGTCTTTCCGTCTCCGTACTCAAGCACAATCTTATCGCCCGGCTTCTGGAAGCAGCTCTCCCCTTTTACCCTTCCATTATCGTCTGTATCAACAGCAAGCAACACATATTTTCCGGATTTTAGTTTTTCCCGAATTACCTCAGGGTCTTTTTCTCCTTTCCAGACGTCAATCTTATCGTAAAAGAAATCGTCAAGACCATAAAAAATCGTATCATATGTTGTCTCATTTCGGGAAAAAGACATGAACCTTTTTCCAAAGTAACTACCCGGTTCCCCATTTTCATTTCTCGGAATAGAATCCGGAATCTCCACACAGTTCTTTGAGACACCCACTTCCGTTGTTCCGTAAATGCGCCCTCCATCTTCATACCCATCAAGATTTTCACACGCCTTTATAAAACTCTCTGTCAGATTCTCTTCTTCTATTGTTTCCTCTCTCCCTGTGTAGTTATAATTCATGTACTGGGCATTTGCAATCTGAAAATCATAAGAAACAAATTTTTTCAGATAAGTATCCAGATCAAAGGACTGGGTAAGGGTAAATACGCTGTTTAAAAGTACAACGGAAAGAGAAAGAGATATAACTACAAGAATATATTTCTTTCTGTTTCTTCCTACATTGGAAAACGCCATCCTCCATATTTTTCCTCCGTCTGAGGACTTTTTCTGTTTCTTCTTATCTCCGCCTCCCTCTGTATATCTTACTGCCTCAACAGCAGAAACCTTTGCAGCGGTACGTGCCGGTTTTCCTGTGGAAATCCATATAGTAATCGCAGAAAATACGGTTGCTCCCACAAAAATAAGAGGATGAAAAACTGCCGTGTCCACACTGCTCACAGCAGAAGTACTTATTACAAAAATAAGAGGAATGATGGCTTTTCCTGTAAAATATCCAAGTATCATACCTGCCGGAATCCCTATGATCCCAAGGAAAAACGCCTGCCGTCTTATAATTTTTTTAATCTGTTTTCCTGTTGTTCCGATTGTTTTTAACAGTCCATAATAACGAATATCACGCACAACAGAAATCTGGAAAATATTATAAATAATTAAATAACCTGTAAATCCAATCAGAAGAATGCCTGCAGCCACTGCTGCCACCGCGCCCAGATCTCCTTCCGCATTGCTTGCCATATACGCCCAGTTCGCATTATAATCTATGCTGTTTTCATTCCCCGTTTCTGTGGAATATCCCGCATTTTTCACAACCTTTTCCATTTTTTCTGTAATAGATAAAGAATTGGCAAAACTCACATCCATACGAATAGCCCCAACCGGGTCAAAATCCTTATCAAATGTATAAGTAAGCTCCTGTGCATATTCTTCCAGATAGGCTTTTGGCACAATAATAAATCCCACATTCATAAGCGCATCTGCCTTTGTCACACCGGAAACCGTAAAAGTTCTTTTAACAGTCTCTGTATCATTGATTCGAATCTTCAGATCCAGTGTGATCTGCTGTCCCGCTTTTGGTTCTTTCCCCATAAGCTCCAGAGATTTTTCATCTATCAGGATCTCATCAGACTTTTCCGGAGCCTTTCCATCTATAATATCTACGAAATAATGAGAATAACTCGATGCCGGATAATACCACATTTCTATATGGCGTTTTAAAAATTCCGGATTTTCCACCTCATATGCCACCAGCATATTATCGGTACATTCTTTAATAGACGGGTCACGCCTGAGCGTCTCATACTGTTCCCTTGTAAGGCTTTTAAATGTACCGTGCCAGTCCCCGCCTGCACTTCTCATGTTCTGTTTCTGAATATTGTCTGCAATCCCGATTCCCACTGTAAAAAGAGTGGTAAATAACATTCCTGTAAGCGCAATGGCAAGAATCGCAATGATATTTCGTGTTTTTCCTGAACGAAAGCTCCTGTCTGACAGACGGTGGATCACCTTTTTATTATCAACTTTACGCATATATTTCACCGCCTTTTTTGCTGCCCTTTATTTTTCCGTCTTCAATTCTTATAATGCGGTCTGCAAGCTGGGCAATCTCTTCATTATGGGTAATCATAACGACTGTCTGTCCAAACCTCTCGCTGCTGACCTTCAAAAGTCCCAATACGTCCTGGCTTGTTGCAGAATCCAGATTTCCCGTCGGCTCATCTGCCAGAATAATCGCCGGTTTTGCAGCAAGGGCGCGGGCAATGGCAACTCTCTGCTGCTGACCTCCGGAAAGCTGGGAAGGAAGATTATACCTCTTTTTCTCAAGACCCAGTGTCTCGATTACTTCCTCCACATATGCTTTATCCACCTTACAGCCGTCAAGTTCTACGGGAAGTACAATATTTTCATATACATTTAAAACCGGAACAAGATTAAAACTCTGAAATACAAAACCGATTTTTCTCCTTCTGAAAATGGTAAGCTGCTCTTCATTTAATCTGGAAATATCTTTTCCTTCTACAAGAACCTTTCCTGATGTGGGAAGATCCAGCCCTCCAAGCATATGAAGAAGTGTAGATTTTCCGGAACCAGACGTACCTACAATAGACACAAACTCGCCTTTTTCCACATCAATGTCCACTCCGTCAAGAGCTTTTACAAGAGTGTCCCCTTTTCCATAATATTTCTTTAATTCTCTCGTTTTTAAAACGCTCATATTTATCCCTCCTGATCCAATAAAAAATAACCTTACAGAATTTCTTTTCTATAAGGCTATTATATAAACAGAATCTTTCCAGATACTTTCCAGAATCGAACAGTTTTGTTAGATTTATGATTTCAGATACATTTTAAAGATGCTGCCTTTTCCCTTTTTTGAAAGAACCTTTACATATCCCTTTTCTTTTTGGACAATCTCTCTTGCCAGATACAGCCCGATTCCAATTCCGTCCTCCTGCTGCACCTCTGCGCTTCTGTAAAAACGACTGAAAATCTGCGCTCTTTCTTCTTCCGAAATACCGATTCCCTCATCCCGCACAGAAATACATACATAGAACTCATATTGTTCCACACTTACCTCTACTGTACTTTCCAGAGGAGAATATTTTACCGCATTATCAAGAATATTTCCCAAAGCTTCTGCCGTCCATTTTTTATCATAAACCGCTTTCATATTATCAGAAAAATTTCCCTGCAGCTTTACATTGATTTTCTTTTTGTCCGCCTTTGGAAGAATTTCTTCCATAGCCTCCAGAAGAAGCGGTTCTACTGGCTGACTCTGTGGTTTCAAAACAAGGACGTTTGATTCCAGACGTGACATTTTCACAAGCGCCTGAATAAGAAATTCCAGCTTTTCCGCCTGTCTTGCAATCTGTTCTGCCAGATGTTTCTCCTCCGGACTCTCTGTCTGCTCACAGAGAAGCTGCGAATACAGCAGGATATTAGAAAGAGGTGTTCTTGTCTGGTGGGAAATATCGGATACAAGCGCCTGCATTCCCTTCCTGTTTTTATTAAGCTGCTCCATAGACATTTTCGAAGCAGTCAGATACCTCTTCCATTTTGCTTCCAGGCGGGAAAGCTCCGTCTCGTCATATCTCTCCTCTTCAAATTCTCCATTTATTGCCTGCTCCAGCATTTCATCAAGCCGGCGCAGCGTTTTTCCCGCTCCAATCTGTATCATGCTTCTTTCTCCCACACATACCCAAGTCCGTAAACAGTCTGAATGGGGCAGATTCCTTTCTTTCCCTCCAGCTTATGACGAAGACGGTTCACTGTTACAGACAAGGCATTTTCATCTACAAATTGCCCTCCGTCTGACCAGATTACATCTACAAGCCTTTCTCTGGAAAGCGTCTGCCCTGGATTTTTTACAAAAAGCCTCAAAAGCTTCTGTTCCGTTTTGCTTAAAGAAATTTCTTCTCCTTCCACACAAAAACACATCTTTTCAAAGGAGAATGAATATCTCTCACTTTCATATGTACCGCTTTCTTTTCCCCTTGTCATTCTTTCCCTCATACGCGCCACCCTTGCCCTCAGTACCATAAGACTGAACGGTTTCGTAATATAATCGTCTGCCCCCAGACTTAATCCTGTCACCTCATCAATTTCCATATCATTCGCTGTAATAATCAAAACAGGAACCTGTGAAGTTTTCCTTATTTCCCGGAGAAAATCAAAACCGTTTCCATCTGGAAGGTTTACGTCAAGAAGCACCATATCCACTTCTTTTTCTTTCCGGATTTCCTTCGCCTGTCCGATTGTATAAGCAGAATAAAACTCCGTTTCCGTATCTTTAAGAGCCAGCATGATTCCATGATTTAACCCTTTGTCGTCCTCTACAATTAAAATATGATACATTACCTTCTCCTGTCATTCCCAAAATTCTTTCTGTTTCTTCAGTATATTATCCCCTGAAAAAAATAGCAACCGCTTTCCAATTTTCGCTTTCTTTTTCCGAAAGTTATGTTATACTGTACTAAAATTATATAGAAAGGACTTTGTAATATGCAGTATATGATTTCTTTTCTGGAAGGAATTATCACGTTTATTTCTCCGTGTCTCCTTCCAATGCTCCCCATATACATCTCCTATTTTGCTGGAGGCGGTGAGCGCAGCACCAAAAAAACAATGAAATGCGCCCTCGGCTTTATTCTTGGATTTACTCTCGTATTTGTCTCGATGGGCGCTCTTGCAGGAACGATTGGAAATTTTTTAAAATCTCATCAGCAGGCAGTCAATATTGTTTCCGGTGTTATCGTTATTTTCTTCGGACTGAATTTTCTCGGCATTCTGAAAATCAACCTTTTTCACGGTTCAAAAAGAAGCGTAGATACCTCAGACCTTGGATTTTTCACCTCCGCCTTATTCGGAATGATCTTTTCCGTAGGCTGGACTCCATGTGTAGGCGCATTCCTGGGCTCCGCTCTTATGCTCGCTTCACAGCAGGGACACGTTCTCACTGGAATGACCATGCTTTTATGTTACTCCCTCGGTCTTGGAATCCCCTTCCTTATCAGTGCCCTCCTCATTGATAAATTAAAAAGCACCTTCGCTTTTATCAAGCGAAATTACCGCGTGATCAATATGGTATGCGGAGGATTTTTAATTGTCATTGGTATTCTTATGGCAACTGGTACTATGGGGCGTTTCCTGTCACTTTTAAGCTGATTTTAAAAAGGAGGTCTTATGAAAAAAAACAAAACTTTTATATTACTGACCGTACTTCTTATTGTTTTAATTGCAGGCGCCGGTTTCTTTTATAACAAATTAAGCAGTGCCTACAAAACCGACACCCTTACGAAAACCTCTCAGACAGAGGAAAACGAAACGGAGTCCGCGGAGTCCCCACTGGAAGAAAATAACAAAAAAGCAGAAATAGAAGAAGATGCACAGACTTCTGACACTAAAAAATCTGACAGCACAGAAGATTCCCATACAACTTCCTCAGAAAAAGATTCCGATGAAAACGTCGTAAAAACAGTACCTGATTTTACTATGACAGATGCTTCCGGAGAAGAAGTAAAGCTTTCCGATTTCTTCGGCAAACCGGTTGTCCTCAACTTCTGGGCAAGCTGGTGCGGACCATGTAAAAGCGAGATGCCTCACTTTGAAGATGCATACCAGAAATATGGTGAAAATATAAATTTTGTAATTGTAAACCTGACAGATGGAGCAAGAGAAACAAAAGAAAAGGCATCTGAATTTATCGAGGAACAGGGCTACACCTTTCCTGTATATTTTGACACCAATACAGAAGGAGCTATGACATATGGAACATATTCCATACCTGTTACTTACTTTATCGCTGCCGATGGCACACCTGTTGCCCAGGCAAACGGAGCTCTGGACGCCGCCACTCTTCAAAAAGGACTGGATATGATCCAGTAACATATTTTCTCAATATGGAGCGCAAATTGATGCGCTCCTTTTTTATTGCAGATTATCTCTATATTTCCAGTTTCCCCTCTTAATCCAACTCCCATTTCGCTATATTGTATATTTTTCTCATTGCTTTGCATAATAATTCATTCATTTCCTTGTCTTTTTTAACCCATTTTTCACTTTTATAATATTATTCATCTTTTTCATTGACTATGTATATTCTCCGTGTTACCATAGTATAAACTTTTAGTTTATACTATTTAGGGAGGGTCTTATGTACAATCCGATACTGAATACATTCATAACAGTTATAGACTGCGGCAGTTTTACAAAAGCAGCCGAACAGTTAAGCATATCCACAACAGCTATCATGAAGCAGATGAACACTTTGGAAAAACATCTGAATTTAAAACTGATAGACAGAACACCAACAGGAATCAATTACACGCAAGCAGGAAAAATTATATACAGAGACGCAAAATTTATCATAGATTACTCAAAAAAATCCATCACCGAAGCCACAGCAGCAGCCTCCGATGATGGAGCAGTTTTTCGGACAGGAACCTCCAGATTTGCTCCCGCCAGAGCTTTTATGGATTTATGGTACCAGGTAAGCCCTGATTTTCCAGGCAGTAAACTTCAACTGGTATCTTTCGAAGACGATCCCCAGGGTCTTCAATCAAAAATAAAAAAACTTGGAAAAACGTTCGATTTTTTAGTCAGCATTTGCGATTCAGAAAAACAGCCTTCCATGTGCAGCTGCCTCCCTATCGGAAAATATAAAGAAATGATTGCCGTTCCAAAGGATCACCCTCTGGCAGCCAAAGAAATGATTGATATAGAAGATTTATACGGAAAAACCCTCATGATAATGTCTCGTGGAATTTCCTTTGTACATGATAAAATCCGCGAAGATTTCACAAAAAACCACCCGCAGATTTACCTTGAGGATATTCCTCATAACTATAACTTATCTGTATTTCAGCGTTGTATAAACACCCAAAATGCGCTTCTTATCCCTGAATGCTGGAAAAATATCCTTCCGGACATTATCTCTCTCCCTGTTCGCTGGGACTATACTGTTCCATACAGCATTCTTTACAGCCCAAACGCTCCCGAAAACGTTCTAAACTTTATAGAAGCAGCGAAAAATCTCCTCTCCTGATGGAGATTTTCGCCGCATTCCCCCTCTTATAACTATATATGGTATCGTAATCTAACCCTGTCATCTGCAAAACAGCTCGTCACACACCTTCTGACACTACCTCATTTACAATATCATGTGCATCTTCCAGAGCATCAAGCGCCTCTGTCAGAATATCTGTCTTTTCATCTTCTTCCTTTTCATACTCCTCCAAAAGTTCCGCAAGGCTATCTTTCAGCACTTCCAGATTATCCAGAATTTCTTTTAACTTTTCTTCCCTTCCTCTTTCAGAAGAAATTTTTATTACCTTTCCCATATACCAAGCCCTCCTTAAATATCTTTCACTTTCTCAAATCTATATTTTTGCTTAATATCCGGATATTTCTCCCTTTCTACCTCGCTCATAAACATCGCATACGGTCTTGCACATATTTTAAAAGGTGCATATAACCCCTGATAAATCACCAGCTTTTCTCCCGTCTCTGTATGGTTCGCGATTGCAAGGACTTTATATAAATACTCCGAAGTTTCCCGTGATACCCACTCCCTCTTAAAGTGCTGCACAATATCTCCCACCTGAATATCTCTCTGAATCCCTTTTTCTTCCTCTATTTCAGGCTCTGTATTCAACTCCACATATTCTTCTTTATCCAAAGACACCGGTACACCTGATTTCCCAATAATATGCACACCTCCGTACCATGTTCCTTCTACCTGGCAAACATCTCCAACTTGATACTCCAGAGTATATTCATCGTTCTTTTTTATAATTCTTACTTTACGCATATTTCACCTCTCACTTTATCATAATACTCATTTCATGCCAGACTTCTCCGCCCCACTGGGATACGCCAATTCCATGATCTGCAAAACCAAACTTCTTATACATTTCTACTTTATCATCTACACAGGTTAATATCAGTTTTTTTCTTCCCTTTTCCTTTTCTCTTCCAATGTATTCTTCCATTAATTTTCTTGCAAGCCCCTTCCCCCTGTGTTCCAAAAGAACATCAAGCCCAAGAAGCATAACATTCTCTCCCTCAGGATTATGAACCTCTGCATCTGTAAAAAAATCATCTGTCAAATGTTCTCTATCTGTGGCAAGCCCGTTCAAAAATCCTGCCAGCTTCCCTGTTTCCTTATCCACCGCAACAAGAAATAAATCTGGCGCTTTCCTTATACGACATTCCATATGCTCGTAAGAACACGCTTCATTCGGTGAAAAACATCTCTTTTCTATCTCTGCAGCCTGTGGAATTTCTTCCATCGTTATATTCCTAAACTCATATCGCTCACACAGATTCTCCATATCTATTTCCTCTCATTCCTGTTTATTTCTGTTTGTATGTTTCACGTGAAACATACAGAAAAAAAGCCTAAGACAAATTGTCTCAAGCTCTTTTATCCCTTTTAGATT
>JAUNAX010000058.1 GCA_030527365.1 Eubacteriales bacterium
CGGATTTATCCGGCGGGGGTTTTTCTATTTGCGTATGAAATTTTGGTGTGTTATGCTTGTAATAATAAAATGTAGAGGGGAAAAGAGTTTGAAAAAAATATATGATAAAATTTTTATTAGCATAAAAAACAGAATTTTATTTATTTTTGCAGGTTGTATTTTACTTCCGGGCTTAGTGTTTTGTTGGATATTTATACATAATTATTCAGAGTATATTTTAGAAAGTACAATTTCTGAAAAGCAAAATGTACTTTATGGAATAAATAAAAACATCGATCAATACTTCTTGGGATATAAAGATACATCTATGAACATTTATTATAATGATGCTATTATTTCTTACTAGGAGAGATTATTGTATTTAACCCCAATGGAATTACGATAATAGAAATTGTGGAAAGCTTTTTTACAGAAGAAAAAATATCAAGTAATAAAAGAGAAAGATATGTGTTGGAAGCAGGTATTTTTCTGGGATGACACAACAATAGAAACTCCCTATTACTATTTAAGATGGAATGAAAAGGGACAGATTGCATCACTTTATGATCGTATAAATGAAAGAGAGCTTTTAGAAGATGGAATGTGTGGAAATCTGTTAATAACGTATGAAGATAAGCCGCACAAATATGATAACTGGAATATTTTTGAATATTATCAGGAAAAGAAATGGCCAATAGAGGACTTAATTTCACGTAAGGTAGTAGAAGTGGGTCCGGTCAGAATGGCGGTTGAGTTGGTATGGAAATATTTGGATTCAAAGGTAAAAGAGATATTTTATTTTTATCCAGATAGTGCTCGTATAGATATTCATACAGAAATTTTATGGAGAGAAGAGCAGATTCTTTTAAAAGCTTTATTTCCTTTTGATTTAAATGTGAGAGAAGCTACTTATGATATTCAGTATGGAAATGTAAAAAGACCAACAACGTCCAATCATTCTTGGGAACAGGCACAGTTTGAGGTATGCTTTCATAAATGGATAGATATTTCCGAATGCGATTATGGAGTTTCTATATTGACTGATAGTAAATATGGGGTTAGCGTCGATCAAAATCAGATAGGATTAACTTTGTTAAAATCAGGAGTGTATCCAAACAAAAATGCAGATAAAGGAAAGCACACGTTTATTTATTCAATATATCCACATAAAGGTGATTGGAGAAAATCTGGAGTTGTAGGAGAAGCATATGGGTTAAATAATCCCCCTGTAGCAACAATAAAAAGAAATAAAGGAGGTTATCTTTCATCTAACTACAGTAGTGTAGATACAGGAGAAAAAAATATTATAGCTGAGGTGTGGAAAAAGGCAGAAGATGGAGAAGGGATTATTTTGAGAATATATGAATGTTGGAATAAAAGAACAAAAGCAAAATTAACATTTGGAAGATGTTTTAGACGAATTTATCTTTGCAATATGCTTGAAGTAAGAGAAAAGCTTTTAGCAGAAAACACTTCAGAATGTGAAATTGAATGCAGAGGATATGAGATACTTACTTTGCGTTTGGAAGATTGAAAAAAGAGGTTTCCGAGGCATGAAGCATAGGTCAAAAATTACTTATAAAAAAGAACAGAAATAACAAACCTTATATTTATTATGTGCAATTTGTGACAAATATAAATTGCATCATCATAAAATATGGGGGAAATAGATAATTTACCATATGAAAACCATAATCTTTCCCCCTTTTTTGTATAAAAACTCTCATATATAATAAAACCATAGAAGAAAACAAAGAAAGTGGGGATAAACATATGGGTGAGGTCATTGTCTCCATGCAGCACATTACAAAGGAGTTTCCAGGTGTAAAGGCTCTGGACAACGTAAAGTTTGAACTTCGTTCGGGAGAGGTTATGGCTCTTCTGGGAGAAAATGGTGCAGGAAAATCCACACTGATGAAAATTTTAAGCGGTGTGTATTCCCTTGAAGAGGGAAGTATGGAGATTTTTGGAAAAAAATACACCTCTCTTACGCCAAACACAGCAAGAGAGGCGGGGGTAGCCATTATCCATCAGGAATTGAATATGTGCAAAGACTTAACAGTAGCACAGAATATGTATCTGGGGCGTGAGATGAGAAAAGGTTTTGCATTGAATAACAGTCAGATGGAAAAAGAGGCAAAGAAGTATCTTGATGAATTAGGCGTGGATATTGATCCAACGGAGGTTGTCGGAGATCTTCCTGTTTCCAGACAGCAGATGATAGAAATTGCGAAAGCTCTTTCCATTCATGCGAAAATCCTGATTATGGATGAACCGACCTCAGCTCTTACTTCAAGGGAAATTGAAGAGCTGTTTCAGATTATTCATAATCTGAAAGAACAGGGGTGCGGAATTGTTTATATTTCTCACAGACTGGAAGAACTTTCTCATATTGCAGACAGAGTTACTATTATGCGGGACGGTCATTACATAACAGATGGAAATTTCTCTGATTTTACTATGGACGAAATCATTGCGAATATGGTAGGTCGTGAGATTAAAGAAAAATTTCCGCGTGTGAAATGCAAAAAGGGAAAGAAAGTTTTTGAGGTAAAAAACTTAAATGCAGGACGTCTTGTGCGTGATATTAATTTTTCTCTTTATGAAGGTGAAATTGTAGGTTTTGCAGGGCTTATGGGAGCAGGACGTACAGAGACAACGCGGGCGATTTTCGGAATAGATCCCAAGGAATCTGGAGAAATATATCTGGATGGAAAAGAAATTAAAATTAAAAATCCTATGGATGCGATACAGGCAGGTGTTGTACTTGCACCGGAAGATAGAAAAAAAGACGGACTTTGTACAAAACTCAGTATCCGGCAGAATATCGCTCTTCCAAATCTTGATATTATATGCGGAAAAGGCGGGGTAATCCACAAAAAAACAGAAGATGAACTCTGTGAACGGGCTGTGGAGAACCTTACCATAAAAACTCCAAATCTGGAAGTAGATGCAGCTACATTATCAGGAGGAAACCAGCAGAAGGTAGTAGTAGGAAAGTGGCTGGCAAGAAATTCAAGAGTTGTGATTTTTGATGAACCGACAAGAGGAATTGACGTAGGTGCGAAGGTAGAGATTTACCAGCTTATGAATCAGCTAAAACAGCAAGGTATTGCAGTTATGTTCGTGTCTTCTGAAATGCCGGAGGTTATGGGAATTGCAGACAGGATTATCGTAATGTGTGACGGAAGAATTACAGGAGAGATAGCAGCAGAAGAAGCGACGCAGAACGGTATCTTAAAGTATGCAACAGCTTTTGAAAATAAAATGGGTGAAAAAAGCCAGAACAGCGAGGAGGAATAAGTATGGACCGTAAGAAAAGTGGCTTTTCAAAAATAATGGGGGCAAAAGGAGCCGGTTCTGTTGTCACAGCTTTTGTAGGACTTGTTGTGATCTACATTGCCTTTGGTCTTTTGAATCCAAAGGTGTTTACTCCCCTTAATATTCAGAACTTGCTTCGTTCCATGTCAAAATATCTCTTGATAGGTATCGGACAGAGTTTTGTTATGATTACAGGAAATATTGACCTGTCCATCGGTTCAGTAGTAGGAATGAGCGCCATGATTTCAGCAACTCTTATGACAAGAGGCGTAAATCCTGTAGTAGCAGTTTTAATTACGATTCTCTGTGGTCTTGTAGTAGGTCTTGTAAATGGAACGCTTGTTGGAAAATTCAAGCTTCCACCTTTTATTGCAACACTTGGAACTATGTTTATTGCAAGAGGCATTGCTTACATTGTAAATAACAACAGAAACACAGACAACATCGCATCTGGAATTGGAAAAGAAGCGGGAGATACTTTCCAGAATATTTTTTACTATGGAAAAACAGCAGGCATTTTCAATACCTTCTGGATTGCACTTCTTATTTTTATTATTTTCTTCTTTGTATTATCAAAGACGAGATCAGGACGACATATTTATGCAATCGGTTCTAATGTGGACGCAGCAAGGCTGTCTGGTGTGGACGTAGTAAAAACAACAACAAAAGCTTATCTTGTAAGTGCGTTCTGTTCTGTAGTGGTAGGCTTTATCCTCTGTGCACAGGCGGGAATGGGAAATATGGATGCAGGGAATATGTACGAAATGTACGGCGTTGCAGCCGGAGTTATCGGCGGTGTTTCTCCTCTAGGAGGCTCCGGTATCTTACTTGGAACATTTGCAGGTGCAGGTGTATGGCAGACACTGGAAAACGGACTGAATCTTATTCATGCACAGGTAGGTTTCCAGCGTATTATCATTGGAATTATCGTTGTAGCAGCCGTTCTTATTGATGTTGTTATCCGTAATGGAAATGGAAGTTTTAAGAGAAAAAACAGAAAAAATAAATAAAAATCGGACATGAATCTAAGAAACTGTAAAGCAAAAGCTTTATAAAATAAAAGGAGGTTTTTATCTATGAAGAAAAAAATTTTAGCTGCATTATGTTGTGCATCAATGGTGGGCTGTATGTGGTCTGTACCGGTTTTGGCAGAGGAAACAGCAGAAGAGTCAGTGAAAGCAGACGGAGATTATAAGATTGCCCTGATTACAATGGACTCTGTAGACCAGCACTGGGTATCCTTAAAGGAAGCTGCTGAAAAAGAAGCAGAGGCAGATAAGGTGACACTGGACTTTATGGCGCCTGACGTAAAAGATGATGCAAAACAGATTGAGTGCATTAACAATGCAGTTGCAGGCGGATATGATGCGATCATGGTTGCTGCAAACAGTGAAGATGCTGTTTCAGGTGCACTGCAGGAAGCTCTTGATGCAGGTATTAAAATTGTATATGTAGATTCTCCGGCAAACGTAGAGGCAGAGGCAACCTTCTCTACAGACAATAAGGCAGCAGGAAAAATTGCAGGGGAAGAGATGGTAAAAGCTCTGGAAGAAAAAGGCATTAAAGAAGGCAGCATAGGTATCGTAAATATCAATACTTCAACAAATTCCACAATCATGAGAGAAGAAGGATTCAGGGAAGCTCTTGAAGGAACAGATTATGAAATTTTGGAAACGCAGTACTGTGAAGGTGATGCAGCAAAAGCACAGACAATCGCAGAAAACTATATTACAGAAGGTGTAGTAGGTATTTTCGGAGCAAATGAAGGCGCATCTACAGGTACAGGAAATGCGATTAAAGCTTCCGGAAGTGATGAGCTTGTAGGCGTTGGATTTGATAAATCTGATACATTAAAAGGCCTGATTACAGACGGATTCTTACAGTGTACAATGGCACAGAACCCAGATGTTATGGGAAAACTTGGTGTTCAGGCATGTATCAAAGCGCTTAATGGAGAAAGTTTAGGTGGAGAAGTGACAGACACGGGTGTTACCGTTCTTAATAAAGAAAATGTTGCAGATTTCTAAAAAACTGTAGAAGAATAAGCCGTCAGCATACAGTTGGCGGCTTGTTCCATAGGAGGTATATATGAAACGTTCAGAAATTAATAAAGCTTTAAAAGAACTTGAAGAAATGATAAAAAAGTACCAGTATTTTCTGCCGAAATTTGCAGATTTTACACCGGAAGAGTGGAAAACAAAAGGACATGAATTTGATGAAATCCGCGATAATATGCTTGGATGGGATATAACAGATTTCGGACAGGGAAACTTTGATAAGGTAGGGTTCTCTTTGTTTACTATTCGCAATGGAAATGTTAAAATGGCAGATAAATATGCAAAACCTTATGCTGAAAAATTCCTGTATCTGAAAGAGGGACAGTATGCGCTGAATCATTTTCATTGGTTTAAGATGGAGGATATTATAAACAGGGGCGGAGGTAATATTTTAATCCGTGTATATAACTCTCTTCCTGATGAATCTATAGACAGGGAGGGGGATGTAACTATTCATGTAGATGGTGAGACGAAGGTGGTTCCTGCGGGCACACAGGTAAGACTGGAGCCGGGAATGAGTCTTACCATTACACAGAGAATGTATCATGATTTTGAGGTTGAGCCGGGCACGGGTGCTGTACTGATAGGAGAAGTCAGTCAGTGTAATGATGATAATACAGATAACCGGTTTAATCCTCCGGCAGGCAGGTTTCCTGAGATAGAGGAAGACGAGCCGCCGTATCGTTTATTATGTAATGAGTATCCGGCAGCAGTGAAATGACAGAAAAATGAACCGTCTGATGCCGGAAGTATATTCCGGCATTATTCTTTGCCAGAAAGAGGGAAATTATGATTAAACTGGTAGTGGCAGACGATGAGGAAAGAGTATGCAGGCTGATCGTAGCTCTGGGTAACTGGGAAAATCTTGGAATCCAGGTAGTAGGAACGGCAGAAAATGGGATTGAAGCCCTTGATATAATACGAAGGGAAAAAGTGGATATTTTGATCACAGATATTCGTATGCCTGGGTATAACGGGCTGGAGCTTATCGAAAAGGTAAAAGAGATTTCCCCTGAGATTAAGATTATGATCATCAGCGGCTATGCAACTTTTGAATACGCACAGACGGCAATTAAAAACGGAGTAAATGATTATCTTTTAAAACCTATTAACAAAGAAGCTTTAAATGAATCTTTGGAAAAAATGGCGTCAGAAATTGAGAATGAAAGAAGGATTCATTCTGCCTTTTCCAATATCCAGAAGGAGAGAAAAGAGGAGGTAGATAAAATCCGTAATATGCTGGTTCTGGATTTTTTGAGAAATACGGAACTTACCGTATCAGAAGAAATTCTAAAAGAAAAATATTACTTTAAAGCAGAGCAGGGTTGTTTTCTGGCACTGGCTGCAAAACGTGATATAGCTCCGGAAGAAGAAACTTCTGTAAGTTTGATCTGGGAAAAAATGACGGGGATTTTGGAGCACGAACTTTCCAAATACTGCTGCGATTGTATTTTTACTCCGGTAGGAGAATATCTGTATGGAATTTTAAATTATGCTTCCAGAAATCAGGAAAGTGTGAGAAAAGCAGTGCGGAGTGGTCTGAATCAGATGCTTGCAAGAAATGATTTTCTGGGAAAATCGCAGCTTGTGATTGGACTTGGGAACATGGTTTCAGAAGCATCAAGGCTTTCAGATACATTTGCAGAAGCGCGTCGTGCAGCGTCAGAACGATTCCTGGAGGGAAGGGGGAAAGTTCTGGAAATAGACGGAAGTTCTCAGGTGCTCTTTGAGAAAAAACTGACAGACAAATTTGCACGAGGTCTTGGAAATGCACTGGACACTTTAAATGTGGAAGAAATAGAAAATACAGTAAAATATATACAAAAAGAAGCTTTGACGGCTCCCGGTGTACATGGTTGGGAGATAGAGGAGCTTGTATGGCAATGTGGAAATATTTTTATTTTGAGAATGGATTTTCAGGATAAAAAGGAGCAGCAGAGAAACTTTCTTGCAGGCTGTGGAAGGTGTATGACAGTAGAAGAGCTGTTTCAGTATTTATGCAGTTTTATGTTAGAAAAAATCGAAAAAATTATTTCTATCCGGGAGGAAGATACCGTACGTCCTGTACGTCTGGCAAAACAGTATATTCATAATCACTATCAAGATCAGATTACTCTTGAGGAGGTAAGCGAGTATGTGGGTCTTACAACTGCATATTTCAGTGTACTTTTCAAGAAAGAAACAGAAATCGGTTTTGCTAAATATCTGATGAATGAGAGAATTGAAGGGGCGAAAGACCTTCTGCGGGAAACAAATATGTCCGTGGGAGATATTTGCAGAAAAGTAGGTTATAACGATTTGAAACACTTTACAAGGCTGTTTGAAAAAAACGTGGGAGTAAAACCGGGGATTTACAGAAAGCTGTATGGGTGATGGTATGAAACAGAAACGAAGAAAATGGAGATACCTGGAAAAAAGAATACAGATTCTTTTCGGGATTATGTTCCCTGTCTTTTTTCTATTTGTTTTTTTACCTCAGAGAATGCAGAAAATTTTGGTGATTCCGCTGTTTGTGGGAATATTTCTGTGTGTGCATTTCTGGATTATACGTCCTTATAGAATGTTTTCTTCTCAGATACAGAGATTTTCGGACGGATATATTTCACTGAGAGATTTAAACGATATGGATGTGGCAATCTCTCCTGAAGTTGAGAGAATGGTAAGACACATTCATAAGCTTGTGGAATCCACAAGAACTCTTGACCTTTCAAAGAGACAGGCACAGTACAGAGCCCTTCAGAATCAGATAAATCCCCATTTTCTTTATAATACTTTGGAAGGAATCCGAAGTGAGGCATTGATCGCGGGTCTTGATAATCTTGCAGATATGACAGAGGCTCTCGCCATATTTTTTCGTTATACAATAAGCAAGGTAGAGAATCTGGTAACTGTGGAAGAGGAATTAGAAAACTGTGCTACTTATTTTAAAATTCAGCAGTACCGTTTTGGAAAAAGGATACATCTGGAAGTTCAGAAAGATGAGGAGGACTGGGAGGAAATTCTTCATTGTATGATTCCAAAGCTGACTCTTCAGCCAATCCTTGAAAACAGTATTATCCACGGAATCGAGCTTAAAATGGACGAGGGAACAGTGAAAATTTCTGTCTGCAGAACACAGTCTCGGCTGATTATTAAGGTTTCTGATGATGGGGTGGGAATGAACCGGGAGACTTTAAATAAATTGAACGCAAAGCTCGGTTCGAAAGAGGAAGAAGTAAAAAATTATTCGTCACAGCCGGAAACGGGAGGTGTAGCTCTTGTAAATGTAAATAATCGTATCCATCTTATTTTTGGAGAGGAATATGGAATGCACGTGTTTTCCGTAGAAAATGTGGGAACAAGTGTCGAGCTTACCATACCGATTATTATGAATGAAGGGGAATTGAAAAAGGAGCAGAAATGAAACAGGAAATTCTGCGTCTGGAAGGCGTGACTTACAAAAAAGAAAACAATATGATTTTCCGTAATCTTACTCTGAATATTTTTGCAGGGGAAGTAATGGGACTTTTGCCGTCTAGCGCATATGGACTTGATGAGCTTCTGGAAATCATCACAGAAAATCCTGCTCTTTATTACGGATATATGTACTATCAAGAACACTGTGTCAATTCGTGGAAAGAGCCGTCTCATTTGAAAAACAGAATTTGCGTTATTGACAGTGAAACTTCTCTTGTAAATGGTCTGAATGTTGTGACAAATGTATTTGCCCTTCGGGCAGGTTTTCGCCAGGAAATTATCAATGAACATATGCTTGCAAAACAGCTTCAGCCTTTTCTTGAGGAGATTCATGTATCCATCCACCCCTATATTCCGGTGGAAAATTTAACTCCTTATGAGAGAGTGATCGTGGAACTGCTCCGTGCAGTAGTGGCGGGATACCGCCTGATCATCATACGGGAAATCAGTACCGTGATCAGTGAAAATGAAATGGAAGAGCTTTATAAAATTATTCGATATTACGCAAAAAAGGGCTTTTCTTTTTTTTATATCAGTTTTCATTTTGAGGAAATTCAGCAGGTATGTACAAGAGCGGCATTGATGACGGAGGGTACGATTGAACTTATCATGGAGGAAAAAGAAATACGGGAAGGTCTGAACTCCATGTATTACCAGGATTATTATAATCATGTAAGTTACAGAATGCGTCATCGGGTAAGAGGTTCTCAGATTGAAGTTTTGAAGGTAAAACCTCTGTGTGGGGACTATCTGGAAGAATTCAGTTTTTCCGTATATCAGGGGGAATGTCTTGTCATTCAATGTCTTGAGACAAAGCTTTATAAAGAAATACGGGAAAGTATGGAAGGAGAACAGTGGTATAAAAGCAGGCAGATTTTATTCTTAAAGGAAGAACCTGCGAAAACAATGCTGTTTGAAGACCTGAGCGTAAAAGATAATCTCTGTCTTGCACTAGACGGAAAAATGCCCAGTATCTGGCTTCGGAAAAAGGTGCAGAAAACTGTTCGGGAAGAATACAGGAGAACATTCGGGGAAGACATTTTTTATAAGGGGGTAAAGGATTTAACAGATACCCAGAAAATTAATCTGGTTTATATGAGAATCCTTCTGGAAAAACCCAAAGTTGTTTTTATGCTTCAACCATTTAAAAATGCAGATATTTCACACAGACTGCAGATATGGGAGCTGCAGGCAAAACTTTTGGAAAAAGGCATTGCTATTGTGATTCTTGCCATGAATATGTCGGATTCTCTGGCAATCGCAGACAGACTTATTCGAATTGGAAGAGTCAATGGAAAACTTGTAGGAAAAGAATACACGCAGGAGCAGTTCGCAAAACTACCCGTTTATCTGCCGTGGGTGGAGCTTCTTGATGAGATGAAAGAAGGGAGAGAGAATAATGGAGGTAATAGCAGGAATTGATATTGGGGGAACAAAATGTGCTGTTTCCTTTATAGAAACAGAGGTTGATGATGTTGTTTTTCTGTACAAAGAGAAGAGCGTTACAGATACAGAACATCCACAAAAGATGGTCGATTCTTTTGTGGAAGAAATAAAAGAACAGTTGAAAAAACATGAGGATTGGAATTTGTCCGCCATTGGGATTTCCTGTGGAGGACCGCTTGACGAAGAGAATGGTCTGATCTTAAGTCCGCCAAATCTTCCGAGATGGGATAGGGTAGATTTGTTTACTCCTCTGAAAGAAGCGTTTGGAAATATTCCAATCATGCTTCAGAATGATGCAAATGCCTGCGCTTTGGCAGAATGGCAGTTCGGGGCAGGAAAAGGTTGTAAAAACATGATTTTTCTTACTTTTGGCACAGGTCTTGGGGCAGGGCTTATTTTAAATGGAGAACTGTATAGCGGAACAAATGGAATGGCAGGAGAGGTAGGGCATATACGGCTGGAAGAAGACGGTCCGATGGGATATGGAAAAGAAGGATCGTTTGAAGGTTTTTGCAGCGGAGGTGGAATCGCTGGTCTTGGAAGAATATATGCGAAGCAGGCTTTCGAGAGAGGAGAGACTCCTGTATTTTGTAAAAACAGAGAAAGCTTGGACAGGATTACAGCAAGAGAAATAGGCGAGGCAGCAGAAAGAGGAGACGCTCTAAGTTTGGAAATTTTTCATAAGGTAGCGCAGAAGCTTGGAAAAGGTTTAAGTATCCTTGTGGATATATTAAATCCTGAAAAAATCATTATAGGAAGTATTTACCTGAGACAGAGGGCGCTTCTGGAAGCGGGAATGATGGAGGTACTTCAAAAAGAGGCGTTATGCCAGGCAAGAGAGGCAGTCCAGATTATCCCGGCCGGTCTGGGAGAACGACTTGGGGATTATGCCGCCGTATCGGTAGGACTTCGCGCATTGGAAAAAGACAGGAGATAGGAAATGGAAGAGCTGAAAAAACTGATAAAAAGGTATCCTGTTCTTGCAGACTGCGAAACGGATATTTATAATGCTTATATAACAATAAAAAATACATACCAGAACGAAGGAAAGCTTCTTGTATGTGGTAATGGGGGAAGCGCTGCAGACAGCGATCATATTGTCGGGGAGCTTATGAAGGGATTTCGGAAAAAACGTCCTTTGGGAGAAAAGGAAAGAGAAAAGCTTGGAGAACTTGCTGATTATCTTCAGGAAGCAATGCCTGCTATTTCTCTTACAGGACATGCAGCTTTATCTACTGCCTTTTTAAACGATGTAAGTCCGGATATGGTTTTTGCCCAACAGGTCTATGGTTATGGAAAAAAAGGAGATGTGCTTCTTGCAATTACGACTTCTGGAAACTCAGGTAACGTTTTAAATGCAGTGAAGGTGGCAAAAACAAAAGATTTAAGAGTAGTTGGTCTGACAGGGGGAAACGGTGGGAAATTAAAAGAAACGGCGGACGTATGTATTTGTGTTCCAGGAGCGTGCACGGCAGAAATCCAGGAGCTTCATCTTCCTGTTTATCATACTCTGTGTGCGATGCTGGAGGATACTTTTTTTGAAATATAAGCAGGAGGGTACATATGGGCAGGAAAAAAGCAATCGCAGCCGGACATATCTGTCTTGATATAACACCGGCATTTTTGGGGAAAGAAGAAAGAGAGATACAGGATATTTTTGTCCCCGGGCAGCTTGTAGCGATGGAGCAGGCAAAGGTAAGCCTTGGAGGGGCTGTGTCGAATACGGGGGTTGGCATGAAGCTTCTGGGAGCAGACGTAGAGCTTATGGGCATGACAGGAGCGGATGCGTTTGGTCAGATTATCAGGAATGAACTGGAGAAATACCGCGCTTTCGGGGACTCAATGATCATCAGAGAAGACTGCGGAACTTCGTATTCCGTGATTCTTGCACCGCCGGGAATTGACAGGATCGTACTTCATCATACAGGAGCCAACGATGCTTTTTTGCCGGAAGATATAGACCTTGAAAAAGTTGGAAAAGTAAATCTTTTCCACTTTGGTTATCCGCCTCTTATGAAAAAAATGTATGAGGATGGAGGAAAGGAGTTTATCCGCCTTCTGAAAATGGTACACGAGACAGGACCTGCCATATCTGTAGATATGGCAATGTTTGAGGAACAGACAGAAGCGGGAAAACAGGACTGGAATGCCATTTTAAAAGAGGCAGTACCATATATGGATTTCTTTGTCCCAAGCGTGGAGGAACTTTGTCTCATGCTTGACAGAGAGCGGTATCATGAATGGAAAAAACGCGCCGGAGGGCATGATGTAACGAAATTCCTTGATATTGAGAAAGACGTAAAGCCGCTTGCAGACACGCTGCTTTCCTATGGAGCGAAGGTGATTCTTATCAAGTGCGGAGCTCCCGGATTGTATTTTCGGACAGGAGACAGGGAGCGTCTTTTGAAAATCGGCGGAGGAATCGGGGAAGAGATTGCAGATTCCTGGGCAGACAGAGAATACTTTGAAAGAAGCTATTTTGTAGAAAAGGTGGTTTCCGGGACTGGTGCGGGCGATACAACCATAGCTGCCTTTCTCGCTGCAGTTCTGGAGGGAAAAAGCTGGCAGGACACGCTTCATCTTGCAACTGCCACAGGAGCCCTCTGTGTACAGACATACGATGCGCTGGGCGGCATTCTTCCGTTGGAAGAAGTACAGAAACTCATTGATTCCGGATGGGAAAAACAGGAGGAAAAATAAATGCTTGTAAATATGAATGAAGTGCTGTTTCCTGCAAAGCAGAAAAAATATGCAGTAGGATTGTTTAATGCAGTTAATCTTGAGCTTGCAAGAGGAATCATTGCGGCGGCAGAAGCCACACAGTCGCCTGTAATCATGGGAACAGCAGAAGTTCTTCTTCCTTACGGACCGTTGGAAGAAGTGTCTTATTATCTGATTCCAATGGCAAAAAAGGCGAATGTTCCGGTTGTCATTCATCTGGATCACGGTCTTCGAAAAGAAACCTGCCTAAAAGCTCTGGAACTTGGATTTTCTTCTATTATGTACGACTGTTCCACAGATCCTTATGAAGTAAACATAAAAAAAGTACGGGAGATGGCAGAGATTGCCCATTCCTACGGAGCAACGATTGAAGGAGAGCTTGGACATGTAGGAGACAATCCGGATTCTGCAGAGGGAGATTCTCATCTGGAAGATCC